>RKRN01000182.1 GCA_007571365.1 Candidatus Latescibacterota bacterium | reverse complement strand
CCGCAGGGGCGTGCCGACGTGGCGGGTTGCGCCCACCTGCGGATGTTGGACTTCGACGAGCAGCTCGTTGACCGCCAGTTGAGGGTCTGTTAGAGCCTCGGCGGTCGAGCGCACCGGTGCGACGAGGATGTCCTTGGCCTCTAGCAGCGGAATCCACTCGGCATTCGTTTTCTCTGCGAAGACCGGCGCCAGTCGTTGTCGCAGGGCCTCGCGGTGGTCGACGGCTGCGGCGAGCGTGGCAAAGCGCGGATCACCGACCAGCCCTGCAATCGCTAAAGCCTCCTGCAAATCGCGCAATAGTTGGTCAAAGGGGCGGAAAAGCGCAGTGACCATCAAGAACCCATCGGCTGTCTCGAACACCGCTCCGTCGAGCGGGTTGCCGCGCGGATGCGTTGCCCCGCCCGAGCCATCGTCTTCGCCATCGTCGCCCAAGTTGAGAATTTTGCTCGTCGCCCAAGCCTGCATACTCATCATGCCGTCGAGGAGCGAGGTTTCCACATATTGCCCGGTGCCGGTGCGCTCGCGGGCCAAAAGCGCGAGGAGAATGCCCTGCGCCAGCAACATGCCGCCGTTGAAGTCGGCGACCGTATAGGGCAAACGCTGGGGCGTGCCGTGGGAGCCGACGAAACGCGCCGCCACGCCGCTCAGTGCTTGAGCCATGGATTCGTGGCCGCCCTTGTTGCGCTCGCTGTACGGGCCTTGGGAACCGTAGCCCGAGCCAACGGCGTAGATGAGCCGTGGATACGGCTCTCGCAGGGCCGCGTAATCCAGCCCTAGCTTGGCCATGACAGAGCCGGAGCGGAAGTTGTGTACCAGCACGTCTGTGTTTGCTAGCAGGCGGTGGACCACGCTCAAGCCCGCGGGCTTTTTGAGGTTGAGGACCACGCTCTTTTTGGCCCGGTTGAGGCTGGCAAAGGGCAGGCTTTGCTCCTTTATCCACGGTCCAAAGGCACGGGCTAGGTCGCCGCCGGGGCGCTCTATTTTGATGACTTCGGCACCGTGATCGGCCAAGACTTGGGTGGCGGCTGGGCCGAAAATCACTTGGGTAAAGTCGAGGACGCGAAGGCCGTTGAGTGCGGGCATGGGGATACTAAATGGTTTTAGACTTAGGTTGTCGCTGTCAGTTGTTCTCGATACATAAAGCAAATCGAGATTCTGATGGTTTCTCCTTCATATGAGAAACCTATGGAGGTGAAAAGTACATCTGCAGGAATTCTTTGGCGCTAAGCACTTGGCAATTGCCCCGCTTCTCTAAAGGATAATGCTTCGCATTGCCCGTCACCAAGGGGACCTCCGCCGACAGGGCTACTTCCAAAAACGGCGCACCACCCGAATCCGGCAGGCCGAGTACGACGAAACGACTGGCGGTGTGTAGCGCGGTGTTGTCGAGATACTCCAATATGTCTTCCCGATCTTGCTCGGAGAAGTACGCACGGAAAGCGTCGCGACGCAAAACATCGTGGTATTCAGCCAAGATGCGGTCGTCCACCACTATCTGCAAGGCATCCACCCGCAACAAGTCAATGATTCGCCCGGGGTAGCTATCGGGGTTGATCAGCCCAGATACTAGAACGTTGGTGTCGACGACCGCCTTCACAAAAGGCCGCGTTCCTTCCTACTTTGGGCAATTTCTGCTGCAATCGCCGCATCGCTAGGCATCCCCTCCTTCTCGACCCGCTTCCGCACCCGGCGTACGGCGGCCGAGAAGAGCGTCCGACGAATCTCGCGCAACGACTCCTCTAAGGTCTCTGGGGAAACGCTGATCATCAAAGCCGAGGGCTTGCCATCCTTGGTAATGACCAATTCTCGCTCGCTGGCCAACTTTTCCCAGAGTTCTCTAGTCTTTTTGAGGTCTTTTACGGCGAGGTAGTCCATATATAGCTCCTTTTTATATCCTTTTTATAAGATAATCTATATAACGCACGGCACAAAATCTCCTCCATTCCGGCTTGCACCGTCGGCCTATCTGAACTATTGTCAAACGAAAAATGCCCTTTAATTTTGTAGCTATGACCTCACGCCTCGCCCAAGCCGTCCTCACCCCCGAAGATCAAGCCTTCTTTGAACAACAGGGCTACCTCCTCGTCGAAGACGCCCTACCGCTCGATGTGCTCGCCGAGCTCAACGAGGCTACCGACGCGCTCTACATGCGCGATGCCGACGCCGGCCGGCTCGAAAAGAGCGGCAAGCTCAACATGCGCAATTGTATCGTCGAGCACCCCGCCTTCCTCCGGCTCCTCGACTGGCCCACGACAGTCCCGCTGGCGTGGCAGATCCTCGGCTGGAATATCCAGATGCTGACCTCGCACTTGATCGTTCTGCCTTCCAGTGCCGAGCCGGCTGAAGACGCGAAATACAAGCTCGGCTGGCACCGCGATGGCGGCACCTCGCCCCGCGAGATGAGCGAGCCACACCCGCGGATTCTGCTCAAGATCGCCTATGCCCTCAGCGACCAGACCGCCCCAGCCTCGGGGGCCACTTGGATCGTGCCCGGGTCCAACCGCCTGCTCGGACGCCCGGCTACAGACCCCAAGACCGGCCTGCCATACGGTGCCCAAGCGATGAATATCCGCGCTGGCTCGGCCTTTCTGTTTGAGCAGCGCACCTATCACTCCATCGGCCACAACTGGGCGGGCTTCCCGCGCAAGACCGCGTTCTTTGGCTATGGTTATCGCTGGGTCAAGCCCATGGACTACATCGCCATGCCCGACGAACTCGTCGCCCGCTGCAATCCGATCCAAAAACAGCTTATTGGCGTCGTCGGCGATCCCTTGAGCTATTACTTGCCCCGCGACGAAGACGTGCCGCTCAAGGCGCTCGTCGAAGCAGAAGCGAATCGCTAGAGGAGTACAATGGATATCGAAAGCGCATTGGACGCTTTGGGTGCTCGTCGAGGTGTGCTGACCGAGCAGAACAGAAACGAACTCGACGAGAAGGGCTACACCGTGCTTCCGGGTATCATAGACGACGAATGGCTCGCAGCATTGCGCGACCGCTTTGAGGAGCTGTGCGAAAAGGAAGGGGCCCGCGCCGGTATTGAAGTCCATCAGGAGCAGGGTACGCGCCGCCTCGCCGACCTCTGCAACAAGGGATCGGTGTTCGACCGCGTCTATACCCACCCCAAGGTGCTGGCGGCCGTCCACCACGTCATTGGCCGCCCCTTCAAGCTCTCCTCGCTCAACGCCCGCGATGCCCTGCCCGGCGAGGGACTACAGGGGCTGCACGCCGACTGGGGAGCAGACTACGACGGCCAGTTTCACGTCTGCAATTCGATCTGGCTACTCGACGACTTCAGCGAGGAAAACGGCTGCACCCGGCTGGTGCCCGGCTCGCATAAAGGCCAGCACCCGCGCCATGTTTTGGCAGACGCGCAGGCCCCCCACCCGGACGAAGAGCTGCTCGTTGCTCCGGCTGGCACGGTCGCTGTCTTCAATAGTCACACGTGGCACGGCGGCACCCGCAACCAGAGCAAGGACCGGCCACGCCGCGCCATGCACTGCTATTTCACCGCCCGCGAGCACGGCCAGCAGCTCAACCAGCGCGAGTACCTGCGCTACGAGACTTGGAAGCGCATCGCTCCAGCGGCGCGCTATATTCTCGATGTAGATGTGGAGTAGTCTTCGGCGACTCAACTTATCGAGCTCGTCCAACGACGAAGATAGCAGACATTCGCACCACCCCTAGTGGGAGCCACGCCCGACGATGGCTGGGAACAGCGGTACGACCCAGGCGACTCGTGGAAATCACAACCGCAAGGCACTGGTCGCCGCCTCGTCCCGCCTCGTCAACCGCCCCCAACTGCACGGCCATTACAACGCGGCCAAGGCCGGGGCCTACCAACTGACTAGAGTGTGCGCCGCAGAGTGGGCCGGCCGCGTCGTCCGCGTCGATTCCATCAGCCCTGGCCACACGCTCACCCCCATGACCGCTCCCGCCGCAGACGACATGAAAAACGCTTGGCTCGCCAACACGCCGATGGCCCCCGCCGACTATCAGCGGGCCGTCGTCTTCCTCGCTTTGGACGCCTCTTCTCACGCGACCGGCCACGACTTGGTCGTCGATGGCGGGTACGCGCTCTGGTGAGATTAGTCGTAGTACTTTCTCACATCTCTAATTTGAACTTGCAAAGGTAATGTTACTTTACTAGTATGAACTCATGGCAAATCCAACACCCTCTGAAAGAATAGTGATCGAGGTAGATCCAGAGCAGAAGCGAGAGCTATATTCAGCTCTCGCACTGTCTGGCAGTACTCTCAAGGATTGGTTCATCAGGTCCGCGGCGGAATACTGTGCAGAAAGACGCCAGCTTTCTCTCTTCAATAGTTGTGATGTAGGTACGCAGTACGAGGCCACATCTGATCTAGAGTTAGTTCACAAGCGTGGCTCCCATCTTCTTGATCGAGTGTCTCAGCTTGATCTGAAGAAATCTCTCACTGTAGTATCCATGTTCTCAGGTTGTGGAGGTATGGATCTTGGTTTCACCGGCGCCTTTGAATTTATGGGCCGAAGCTACCCACAGCTTCCATTTTCGATCACCTGGTCCAACGACAACAACAGAGCCGCCTGCAAGACCTACACATACAACTTGGGGCACGACATCGCGTGTGGCGATGTGTGGGATTTTATGGATGAATTGCCGGATGAAGCAGATGTGCTGATTGGCGGCTTTCCCTGCCAAGATATTTCCATTAACGGCAAAAGGGTTGGCATTAACGGCCCTCGGACAGGTCTTTATCGGGCAATGGTGGAGGGAGTGAAGCGAATCAGGCCAAAGGTCTTCGTCGCGGAGAACGTCAAGGGTCTCCTCATAGGGGACAATCGAGAAGCGTTATCCCAAGTACTCTCTGACTTCGGCAGTCTGGGCTACGCAGTCGGCTACAAGTTGTATCGGGTGGCTGACTATGGAGTACCTCAGCTACGCGAAAGAGTCATCATCGTAGGAACCTCCAGCGAGGTAAACCCTTTCACGCCGCCCGAACCTGAGAGATGTTCCTCCGAGTGGATAACT
>RKRN01000152.1 GCA_007571365.1 Candidatus Latescibacterota bacterium | reverse complement strand
TGAGGGCAACCTCGGGCTGCTGGAGGCGGTCCAGCGCTTCGACGAGACGCGCGGTTTTAAGTTCATCACCTATGCAGTGTGGTGGATTCGCCAAGCCATCCTCCGCGCCTTGGCCGAACACGGCAAAATTGCTCGCCCGCCGCTGAGCCGGGTCAACGACCTGCAAAAGGTCGAGCGCTGGACGAGTATTCTCGCCCAGAAACTGGGTCGCGATCCCACCCCGGAGGAAATCGCCAACAGTGCTGAGTTATCGCTGGAGCGGACCCACAATGCTCTTTACATGGCCCAACCTGATGTCTCAATGGATACGCCGACCGTTCCCGATGAAAGAGAGCCACTAATAGCCATTTTCGCGGCTCGCACGCCCGATCCGGCCGATTGCTATGAGCGCGCCGCCCTCTCTCACACCTTGCAGACCTGTCTCGACTCCCTAGATCGGCGCGAGCGCTTGGTTGTCCGCGCCTATTTCGGCCTTGACTACCAAAAGCCCCAGACGCTGGAGCAAATTGGCGAGCAGTTGAACCTCACGCGCGAGCGAGTGCGCCAGCTCAGGGACCAAGCTCTCGATAAAATGCGAATTCACGCTGGCGATCTACTGCTCGAGCTTGCCAACAGCCCCGTGTACTCGCCGGGCGAGGCGGAGGCATAGGGCTTGATTGAGTACGGCAAAAGGCTTTCTTTTTTTACGAGGACCATGCGTAACGTCAGTGAATAGCATTCTCATAGGACAAAAATACCTCATGTCTTACAATTTAGCCGATCTCCACACCCATTCTCTGTGCTCCGACGGGTTGCGGACGCCGACCGAAGCGGTCCAAGAGGCCTGCGAAGCGGGCTTGCAAGCGATAAGTTTGACCGATCACGATACGGTCCAAGGCGTCCCCGAGGCCACGGCAGCCGGCGAGCGTATGCACATGGAAGTGGTGCCCGGCACCGAACTGAGTGCCCACATCCGGGACCGCGAGGTACACATTCTCGCCTACTGCATCGACTACCAAGACGATCAGCTCGGTACGACCCTCGCCAAGTCTTTTCAAGCCCGCCACCAGCGGGGGATCGCGATCATCAAAGCACTCAACAGCATGGGGCTGGCCGTCAGCTTCGACGACGTGCTCTCCCAAGCTAACGGCAGCCCTCTCGGGAGGCCACATATCGCCGCGGCCATGGTAGAAAACGGCCTAGTTGCCGACAAGGACGAAGCCTTCAGCCGCTATATCGGCGATCGCGGGCCGGCCTTTCAGCCCAAGCCCTACATCGCCGCCCAAGCCCTTATCGCCCTCATTCACCGCACGGGCGGCGTAGCGGTACTCGCCCACCCCAGCATCAGTCTCCTCGAGTCCATTATCGAGCAGTTAGTCGCCTACGGACTCGACGGCATTGAGGTTTTCCACCCGTCCCACCAGCCAGCGCAAATGGAATACTACGACCAGCTCGCCGACCGCTACGGCCTAATCAAGTCGGGAGGGTCCGATAGCCACGGCGACATTGAGGGCACCCGCATCGGCGATTACGGAGTCGGCTACGAAGTGATCGAGGCCATGCGCGAGCGGGCCGCTACCTATGCTTGAGTGGCCCATCGCTGGTCGCTGCAAAAATGCTCGTTTGATGACCAATTTCCTTTTTCGCCAGACTCTCCTCTGTTCTTTTTCGCTACTCGTCGTCGCGCCCCATCTAGTGCCCGGTCATGCGCTCCGGCCCCAGCACTTCCACCAAGCATCCGAGCCTATCCGCGGGCTTTTCGGCACTTCAATCGGCGACATCGTTTGGAGCGGGCGCTATTTATGGGTCGGCACCGAAAATGGAGTGGCGCGGCTCGATCCAGCGCAAAGCAGCGGCCTCAACTCCGCGGATTGGGTTACCTTTACCGAGCTCAACGGCCTTGGCCGCGGCGCAATCAGCGCCCTCGACGCGGTCGGCGACACCGTGTGGGTAGCGACCTTGATCGATTCGGTCACCGCCGAACGAGGAACGAGACAAGCGGGCACTGGGTTGAGTTTTTCCCACAATGGCGGCGATTCTTGGCACCATATTCCCAACGAGTTCATTTTCGACCCTACTAAGGTCGGTTTTGCGCGCAGCCCCGGTACGCCCATCGACAATGCTTGTTTTGACCTTTCCATCGCTGGGGAGGCCGTGTACGCTGCCTTCTTCGCCGGCTCCACCGTGCGCTCGCTCGACCAAGGCCGCACTTGGGAACCCTTTTTGCCCGGCGGAGCAGCGCAGATCGTTTTCTTCGCCGAGGATACGGCGGCCGACAGCTTGCGAATTTTGGCCGATAGTCTCGCAGGTGCCAACGTCGATCCAAGCAACATCGCCCAGTTGCGCGCTGCCGCCGACAGCTTGGCCAGCCAATCATTCCTGCACCGCACTTTTGCAGTTATCGCTTACGGGGATACGGTTTGGATCGGCACTTCTAGCGGGGTTGCCTTCACCTTTGATGGAGGCCAGCAATGGCAAAATGCCAAAGTGCGCCTCGACACAGCGGGCACTCCCCGGCGAGGCCACCCGGCCGGCAACTGGGTCGTCGCCCTCGAACGCCAGGTACTGCCCGATGGCACCACGGCTATCTGGGCGGGAACCAATACCACATCGCCCGGCCAGACCCAAGCCATCAGCGTCAGCGGCGACCTCGGCCAAACTTGGAGCCACACCGGGCCGACTTTTGCCTGGGATTTTGCCTTTACTGACAATTTTGTTTGGGCCGGTACCGACCGCGGGCTGCTGGCTAGCCCAGACCCAAATCTGCCGACCGACTCAGAGCGCGTCTGGGACCCCATAGCAGTCGTTGATGGACAGCCCCTGACCGGCACTTTCGCCGGGCTTGCCGGGGTGGGCGATGTGCTCTGGGCGGGGGCCGAACACGGTCTCGGGCGCTCCGAAGACGAAGGGCGCACTTGGCGCGTCCTCCGCGACCTAGTCCGTACGCGAACGCTCGACGAAAGGACCTTCGTCAGCACCGGAGGCGTACCCGACAGCACGGCACTCGCGTATGCAGCACCCAATCCCTTCGCCCCCTCGCGCGAAACCACGACCATCGTTTTTAGCCTGTCGCGTGACGCAGAAGTCTCCGTAGCGATCTACGACTTTGCCAGTGGCCTAATCCGCGATCTTGCAACGGACGCGCCTTTTGTCGGCGGCGTTGATCACCGCATCCTTTGGGATGGCCTCGATCAAAGTGGCCAACCGGTAGCCAATGGCACGTACTTTTACCGCATTGCCCTAAACACCGGTCAACGGGCCTTTGGCAGAGTGGTGGTGCTCGATTGAAAACGCTCTTCGCGCTATTGCTCGCGGCCTCTGCCGCACATGGGGCTGATTTCGCGGCCGCCTTTCTCAGAACAGGGCTGGGTGCCCGCGGCCTAGGGCTGGGTGCCTTTGTCGCCGCGGTCGACGATGCGTCATCCCCCTACTGGAATCCGGCTGGCCTCGCCCGCTTGCGCGGCAAGGCTCTAGCGACCTCCATTCAGTCGCTCTCGCTAGAACGACGGCAAGGCAGTGCCGCTGTTGCGCTCAACGTGCGCGGCGACATGGGCTTTGGCTTTGCATGGTCCCATGCCACAGTCGGCGGGATCAGGGGCCGCACCTCTAGCGGCCAGTACACTGGGCCAATTGAGGACCGAGCCCATGCTTTTATCTTTGGCCTAGGTCGTTCCCTTGGATATCGTCTAGCGATTGGTTTGGCCTTTAAAGTCCTCAGGCAAAGCATTGATGTTCCCTCAACTCCCACGGCTACGGCCAACGGTAGCGGCTTCGATTTGGGAGTGCAGTTCCGCGCCGCCGAGCATACTTGGCTTGGAGTCGGCCTAGCCAATCTCAGCACCAACCTCGCTTGGAAGGTGCGCCACGCCGACCAGCGGTCTAATACTACCGAGGATGCCCTGCCCCGCATCCTCGTCTTTGGCGCATCACAGCGACTTTTGGACGCCCTGCTGTTGGCTGCCGAGGTGCGCGACGACGGGGAACAAAGCGTCAATCTGGGGGCCGAGTGGCAGCTAAGTGCGCTGCTTGAGGTGCGCGGCGGCCTGCACCGCCTCGGCAGCGGAGACGGTGGCCAACTCTCGGCGGGATTGACCTTGCGCCCAGCGCGGCGCGAAACCGTGCAGTTTCAATACGCGTACTTATCCGATCCCCTCGGTGCTGGAGACCGCACAGCCGTGGGTCTGGTGCTGGCGTTTTAATAGCTGATGACTCTCTTATTGATGGTGCTTTTAACGCTGCCCACGGCCCTCGCCGCCGTCGGCCTGCCCTCTCTACTTCAAAGCGGCGGGGCCCGCGCTGCGAGCTTGGCTGGCGCGGAGACTGCCCTGTTTTCCGCCCAAGCCCTCAACCCGGCAGCGCGGCAATCGCGTGGACGCAGCGTCGTCTTTAACCACCAAGCCTCTATCCAGCACATCCGCCAAAACCACTTGCAGCTAACGCTGGCCCGCGGACGCGGCACTTGGGGGCTTGCCGCGCAACTGTGGCAGGCCAACGGCCTAGAGCGTCGCACCGGCCCCTCGGCTGAGCCGCTGGGGCACTTCGGCGTGTACGAGGGAGCGGTTGGCCTAAGCTACGCCCGCCAGATGGAGCAAACGCGCCTCGGCTTGCAGCTAAAATTCATCCACCAGTCCATTTTTACCCAAAACGCCAGCGGCTTGGCTGCCGACCTCGGGCTGCTGCGCGACCTCTCAGCCAGCTTGCGCTTGGGGGCTACGGTGCGCAACTTGGGCCGCATGAACCGCCTCAATCAGCAAAAGACGGACCTGCCGTTAGAAGCTCGTTTCGGCGTTGCCTATGTGGGTCGCGCAGACATGCTCGCAGCCGTTGAAGCGCGAAAAGTCCGCGGCGACGACCTCGCGCTGCACTTGGGCGGCGAGTACCGGGCCGGAGAGCATCTGCGCCTACGCGCCGGCTATCAGACCACTGAAAACCACAGCTTCTCAGCCGGCGTGGGTCTCGCGGCCAAGCAGTGGGTCATCAACTACGCCTATGTACCTTTTGGCTCGGGTTTGGGCGACGCGCACTGGCTCAGC
>RKRN01000186.1 GCA_007571365.1 Candidatus Latescibacterota bacterium | reverse complement strand
CTCCTCCAGCCCCGCATGGCCGCAGAGGATGTCGCCCAGCCCAGCGGTGTGCAAGTGATCCGGTGCCTTGAGGACCACATCGACATCTACGAGCACGTACTGGCAATCCACCCACGGCCAGTCGTCCAAACCGCCCACGGTCTGATAGCCGTCCCACCGCGCCACATGGCTGTGGATGATCGCCCCGGAAGAGAGAATCGTCGGCACCAAGATCAGCTCGGCGTCCTTGTCCAAGGCCACGAACTTGGCCGCGTCGAGGGCTTTGCCGCCGCCCAAGCCAACGACCAGATCAATCCCGGCGGGCAGCCGGGTGCTCAGGTCCTGCTGATGGGCCGAGTCCAGCCACTCGGCAAAGACCACGCCCGCCGGCTCGCGGACGAGATGTTCTCGGGCGACCGCGTACGCACTCGGCGTGGTTACAATGGCATACGCTGGCCAGCGGGCGCTGGCTCGTTGCAACAAGCCGCGGGCGACGCGCAGGTCGTATTCAGCCGCCGGCTTGCACTGGCTGCCCATAGACCAGCCTCGATTGGTTTTAGGCATTTGTTCTCCGTCTGCCAACTATGGCATCTGTTGTGGATGTTGCCCAACAATATACAAGCCCTTTTTGCGCCGCCAACGCCCCTGCCCCCATCGCTCGCGCTGCGGCGAGCGGTTTTGAGCACCACCGCAAAATGCTGATATTGTACAACATCCGCTCCTTCACAGGTTGGCTATCATGCGCTCTCTGCTGTTGTTATTTGCCCTCGCTCTTGCGGGCTGCTATGCGGCCTCGCTCCGGCCCGATCCCCTCGGCCATTTTGCCGCACGCACCGACCACCTCCACCGCCTAGAGCCGCTGGGCGAGCGCATCTTGCACGGGGCTGCGCTCAGCTTTGGGCCGCTCGACCCCCAAGAACGGCCCCGCCCGTTGGTCTATGCCGTGTACTACGAACTCCACGACCTGCCCTACGACTGGCATCTGAGTTTGCTCACTCATCTAGACCAACACACAGGCTACGGTCTGCCGCAAATCGACCTGGGTTTTAACGCGGCCGGCCAGCCCTACGAGGCGGCCATTGCCGAGGGCCAACTCGACGAGGCGATTGAGCGGCTCTGCTGGGGGTTACAACAGCTAAATCGCCCGGCCTTGCTGCGGTTGGGCTATGCGTTCAATAGCTCTTGGCACGCCTATGAGGCAGCTAGCTACGTCGAGGCTTGGCAGCGGCTGGCGCAAACGCTGCGGGGGCGCTGGGGCTTGGACAATGTCGCGCTGATCTGGACGCATAAAACCGCTGGGAGCTCTGATTACTTGGATTATTACCCGGGGGATGAGTACGTCGATTGGTGGTCCATTGACGTGGCTGCCCCACGAGACCTGCGCCGCCGCCGCGCCTTTATTGAGGAGGCGCAGGAGCGCGGCTTTCCCGTGCTCGTCGGTGTGGTTACGCCCGTTACCACCGACCTAAGCCGAGCCGAGCAGGCGTGGGATCATTGGTTCGTCCCCTTCCTCCGCTTTTTGCGCCACCATCCCAACATCAAGGCGTTTACGTACATAGATTGGGACTGGTCGCAGACCGAGCGCTTTGTCGATCCCATACTCTTTGCGCGCTACCGCAACGAGTTGATGCACCCGATTTACCAACACGGGGTCTCGCCCGCCGATTTGCCCTGGCACCTAAACCTCAATCCCTAACCCCTAACCAAAAGGACCAAAGCAGATGGATAAAGTCGATGTTCACGTTCACGTCTTCGACCGGCCGAGCGAGCGGTTTCCCCGCGAGCTGAGCAGCCTCGCACCGGCTGACCGCGCCTGCCCCATAGAGGCACTCATAGCCGATATGGATGCTGCGGGCATCGACCGCGCGGTGCTGATCGAAATGAACGGCACCCAGATCGCGCAGCACGCATACGTGGCGCATTGCGTACAGACGTGGCCCGACCGCTTTACGGCGACGGGTTTGATCGACCTGAACGACCCGGACCCGCCCGCTCGCCTGCGCGAGCTCGTCGCCGCCACCGGCATTGAAGGCATCCGCCTAGGGACGTTGGGCGATCCGGCCGCCCAGCGGGCCGAGGAGCTGTCGACATACGCGCTCTTTGCGTGTGCGGACGAGTTGGGGCTCAACATCAACATCTACACCGGCGGGGCCCAGTTGTCCGGCATTGAACGGCTGGCCGCGGCTTTTCCCGGCGTCAGCATTTCCCTCGACCACCTCGGCGTAATGCCCACCACGGCCGGTGGGTCCGACCAGTGGGGCCGCCCCCGCTTTGACGCCGAGCCGCTGCCGCCGGCCAACTATCCGCAAGTGATGGCGCTGTCCCGCTTTCCCAACGTCTATGTCAAAATTTCCGGGGAGTACGCGTTTTCCAAGGTGCCTTGGCCTTACGGGGATATGCAGCCCATGGTCGCGGACGTGTATCGGGCCTATGGCGCGGAGCGGATGATGTGGTGTACGGATTCGCCGTGGATTGGGGTGGAGCCGGGCTACCAGAAGCTGGTGGATTTGCTCGACTGCCATCTGCCGAATATCTCGGTGGCGGAAAAGGCGATGATTATGGGTGGGACGGCGCTGAAGCTGTGGTTTAAGGGGCGCTAAGGCATGGCGCTGAAAAAGTCTCAACTCTACTCATCGCTATGGCAAAGCTGCGACGAACTGCGCGGCGGCATGGACGCCTCCCAGTACAAGGACTACGTGCTGACGCTGCTGTTTATGAAATACGTCTCGGACAAGTACGCTGGCGATGCGTACGCGCTCATTGAAGTGCCACCCGGCGGCAGTTTCGCCGACATGGCGACGCTCAAAGGCGACAAGGAGATCGGCGATAAGATCAACAAAATCATCGGTCAACTTGCCGAAACTAACGACCTCAAGGGCGTCATTGACCAAGCTGATTTCAACGACGAGAGTAAGCTCGGCACGGGCAAGGAGATGCAGGACCGGCTCTCTAAGCTAGTCGCCATATTCGCGGGCCTCGACTTCCGCGCCAACCGGGCCGAGGGCGACGACCTGCTCGGCGACGCCTACGAATACCTCATGCGGCACTTTGCCACCGAATCGGGCAAGAGCAAGGGGCAGTTCTACACACCGGCCGAGGTCTCGCGCATCATGGCCAAGGTGGTCGGCATTGGTTCGGATACCCAACCGGACCAGACCATCTACGACCCGACCTGTGGCTCTGGTTCGCTGTTGCTGAAGGCCGCTGACGAAGCACCGCACGGCATTACCGTGTACGGTCAGGAGATGGACAACGCCACATACGCGCTGGCGCGGATGAACATGATCCTGCATGGCCACGAAACCGCCGAGCTGTGGCGCGGCAACACCTTGGCCGCCCCGTACTTCAAAAACTACGACCGCCTCAAAACCTTTGACTTTGCCGTCGCCAACCCGCCCTTTTCCGCCAAGGCTTGGTCCAACGGCCTCGATCCGGCTAACGACGAGTTTGGGCGTTTCGCCTATGGGATTCCTCCGGCCAAAAACGGCGACTACGCCTTCCTCTTACATCTGATTGCGTCGCTCAATAGCAATGGCAAGGGCGCGATCATCCTGCCGCACGGCGTGCTGTTTCGCGGCAACAAGGAGGCCGACATCCGCAAAAATCTCATCCGGCGCGGCTTCATCAAGGGGATCATCGGCCTGCCGGCCAATCTGTTCTACGGCACGGGCATCCCGGCCTGTATCTTGGTGCTCGACAAGGAAAACGCCCGCGCTCGCACGGGTCTCTTTATGATCGACGCAAGCAAGGGATTCCTCAAGGACGGCAACAAGAATCGCTTGCGCGCCCAAGACATCCACCGGATCGTCGATGTGTTCAACCGGCAGATCGAGGTGCCGCGCTATGCGCGCCTAGTGCCGGTGGCCGAGATCGCCAGTCCGGCCAACGACTACAATCTCAATATCCCGCGCTACATCGACGCTAGCGACCCGGAAGATTTGCACGACCTCGACGCGCATTTGCACGGCGGCATCCCCGACCACGACCTCGACGCGCTCGGCACCTATTGGGACGTTTTCCCCGCGCTGCGCGAGGCGTTGTTTGTCGGCAATGGTCGGGTGGGCTACAGCGAAGCGCGCGTTGAGACGCCGCAAGTGAAGGCCGCCATCTTCGGGCATAGGGAATTCAAGGCGTACCAAGCGCGGGTTGCGTCCATTTTCGACGCTTGGCGTGAGGCGCACGAGCCGGTTCTCAAGGGACTGGAGATAAAGGCCAATCCCAAGGACCTTATCCGCACCTTGGCGGAGGATCTGCTAGCTAGATTTGCCAAACTGCCGCTACTTGACCCGTACGACGTGTATCAGCGGCTGATGGACTATTGGGACGAGGAAATGCAGGACGATGTGTACCTCATTGCTGCGGACGGTTGGGGCGAGGCCGCCAAGCCACGCGGGATTGTTGAAAACAAAGACAAGAAGATCAAGGAGACGCCGGATCTGACGATTAAGCGCAGTAAGTACAAGATGGATCTGGTTCCTCCGAGGTTGATTGTCGCACGCGACTTCGCTGCAGAGCAAGCTGAGATTGAGGCCCTACAAGCCGATCAGGAGACTGCCACACGTGCGTTCGAGGAATTTGTCGAGGCGCACATGGGCGAGGAGGGGGTGCTAGAGGATGCGGTCAACGCCAAGGGCAAGATCACTAAGGGCAGCGTGACTGAGCGGCTCAGGGCCATCCGCTACGAGCCGGAAAGCGACGAGGAACGCGATGCCCTCCGGCACTGCCGGACTTTGATTGAGGCCGAATCTAAGGCGGCCAAGGCGGTCAAGGTGGCCCAAGCCTGCTTGGATGAGCAGGTTCTGGCCCGCTACCGCCGGCTCGCGGAAACCGAGATCAAGACGCTGGTGGTTGAAGACAAGTGGTTTACGAGCATCCGAGGTGCTATCGAAGGTGAAGTTCAGCGGCTGACGCAGCGACTTGCCGAGCGCGTGAAGGAACTGGAAGAGCGCTATACCCGGCCGCTGCCGGAGTTGGAGCGAGAGGTGGAGGTGTTCGGCACGAGGGTTGAGAGGCACTTGCAGCGGATGGGGATTTCGTCGGATTTTGGTCGCCTGCAATTGTAAAAGAGAAATAATGCAATTTACAACCGAGATATAAGCTCTCAGGTTGGACTTGACGACGAAGGTAAATTCGTGGTCATCGATATTGAGACGGGAGCATACGAGATTGTCTATATGTCCCCTGCCGTAGTCGGGTCTGAAGTGGAGCAGTGCCATGAAACGAGCGGAACTTCTCGAACTGATCGCCGGAGGTGAGAACTCTGGCGTGGAGTTCAAGCGGGATGATGTGCGCCCGGAGCAACTGGCGCGGGAGGTCGTGGCACTTGCCAACTTACAAGGCGGGCGCGTCCTACTCGGCGTGGAAGACGACGGCAGCATCTCTGGCATCCAGCGCGATGATCTCGAACAGTGGGTGATGGATGCGGTGTTTGGCCGCGTGGTGCATCCGATGATACTGCCGTTCTACGAGGAAATTCCGATAGACGATGTGCGCCGCGTCGCGGTCATCACCGTGACGCCGGGCGCGACCAAGCCCTATGTCGTGCGGTATCGCGGCCGCGAAGACATCTACGTGCGGATCGGCAGCACCTCGCGGCTGGCCTCACGCGAGCAGCAGGCGCGGCTTTTCGCGGTTGGTGGGCTGATTCGCACGGAACTGTTGCCCGTCTCTGGCAGCGACCTACGCGATTTGAGCCGGGAGCGGCTGGCCGACTACCTCACCGCTATCGTCGGCGACCAAGAAGTGCCAGCGACCGACGCGGCGTGGCGCGAGCGGCTTTGTGCGCTGGGCTTCATGGCCGAGCGGGAAGACGGGCCGCCCGCCTGTACGATCGCCGGATTAGTCTTGTTCGGCTATCGGCCGCGTCGCTTGTTGCGCCATACTGGCATCCGCTGGATGTGCTTTAAGGGGCAGGAGAAAACCTACGATGCGCTTGACGATCAGGTGCTTGAGGGGCCGCTGGTCGATCTGTGGCGCGAGCTGTCAGGGGGCCGCGAACGGGTGGAAAAGGGGCTGATTGAACGCCTTGCCGATGCTATGCGGCCGTTCGTTTCTGCGGAGGCTGATCGCGTGGAAGAATCTCTGCGCCGAGAGCGACGCTGGCACTATCCACTGGACGCGCTGCGCGAGGGCATTGTCAACGCGCTGACGCATCGGGACTGGACGCGCTACGAGCAAGTTGAGGTAGCCTGTTATGCGGACCGCATAGAGATACTTAGCCCCGGCGCGCTGCAAAACGGCATGACGATTAAAAAAATGATTGCTGGCCAGCGAGTTCCGCGCAATCTGCTCATCTCCGAGACCTTGCGCGACTACGGCTACTCCGATGCCCGCGGCATGGGAATACGCAACAAGATCATTCCTCTGATGCGGGCGCACAACGGGGTCGAGCCGGAGTTTGAGGCCACCGAGGATTACGTGCGGTTGACGCTGCGGCGAGGCTTAGTGGCAAGCAACCTGAATTCGTTCACTTTGGAGGAACAATAATGGCAGAGCAAATAACCGTGTCCGTTGATGCTGATGTAGCCAAGCTCTACCGTTCGGCTTCTAATAATGAGCGCCGTAAACTGGATTTGCTCGTCAATTTGTGTTTGCGTGATGCGGCAGAATCCGGAAAATCACTTAGGGATACGATGCTGGAAATCAGCCACAACGCGCAACGGCGTGGTCTGACTGCGGAAATTTTGCAGTCCATCTTGCGCGACGAATGACCCGCTTCGTCTTCGATACAAACGTCATTATCAGTGCTCTACTCTTCAACGATTCCGTACCAGGAAGGGCGTTCATCTGGGCTTTGAATCATGGGACGATTCTGGTTTCCGGAGCACTGTTGGGAGAATTAAGCCGGGTACTTGGCCGGAACAGGTTCGACCGATATGTCACCCGCGAAGAGCGCGACGAGTTTCTTGGAGCCCTGATACGGGAATCGGACCTGATCGAAATCACTGAGGTGGTCCAAGTGTGCCGCGATCCCAAAGACGATCAAATCTTGGAATTGGCCGTCAATGGCAGTGCGACCTGCATCGTCACAGGCGATGCCGACTTACTCGTTCTAAACCCATTTCGCGGTGTAGAGATTGTAACGCCTGCCGAATTCCTAAAATTGATCGTCTGACCTGAGCAACGCCCATTGTCAAGGCGTTATCAGATGTGGATGGATTGCTCGGGGTGTTGAAAATGCTAAAAAAGAAGTAGGCGAGAGGGGCTAACCTGAGATTTCCGAGACGCTGTCTCGGAAATTGCCCTTCACAGAGACGGGATTGCCGAGAAGCTCTATCTGCCGTCGAAGCAGGAGCTTGTCGCCCAATTGGAGCGCATTCAGAAAGAGTTGGATTATTGGGAAGGCAGAGACGATGAATAGCGGGAAAGGAACAATGGACAACGGACGCCGAGAAGTGCCGGTGGGGTACAAGCGGACGGAGGTGGGGGTGATTCCGGAGGGGTGGGATTGTCGTCGTTTAGGTGATTTGACTATACGCGTGGGCAGCGGCATAACCCCCAAGGGTGGAGAGCGTGTTTACGTACCAGAAGGCCGCCCGTTTCTACGAAGCCAAAACGTAGGATGGGGGAGATTAGACCTGCATAACCTAGCATTTATCACGAATGAGACTCATTCATTATTTGCCGAAAGCGAAATCAGAGAAGGGGATGTACTGCTCAACATCACGGGTGCATCAATTGGACGTAGTGCGGTCGCCAACATTACAGTAGCTCGCGGGAATGTAAATCAGCATGTCTGTGAGATTCGCTCGGATTCAAAACAGCTCAACTCACAGTTTTTGAATAGTTATTTACTCTCCGTTGCAGGCCAAAGACAGATTGACAACTTTCAGGCGGGTGGAAATCGGCAAGGTCTTAACTACAGTCAAATTCGTTCGTTTTTGATTCCTCTACCTCCCCTCTCCGAACAACGCGCCATCGCCGAAGCCTTGTCGGATGTGGATGGATTGCTCGCGGCGTTGGAGGCCCTGATCGCCAAGAAGCGGGCCATCAAGCAGGCCGCGATGCAGGAACTGCTTACGGGAAAGACGCGGTTGCCGGGGTTTGGTGGGGCGTGGGAGAGGAAGCGGTTGGGGGAGATTGCGGACATAAAAAATGGTGCGACACCAAGTACTCAGATTACGGCGTACTGGAACGGACAAATCTCGTGGTGCATACCGACCGACATTACAGGTACGCCGGGGAAATATCTCTTGACGACGGAGCGAAGCATTACTGTGAAAGGATTGGAGAGTTGCGGGGCCAGTCTACTTCCTGTTGGTGCTCTTCTGTTGTGTAGCCGTGCAACCATCGGGGAAGTCAAGATTGCCGCGGCACCAATGTGTACAAATCAAGGATTCAAATCACTTGTTTGCAAAGAAGGCGTGTCAAATGAATTTTTGTACTATCTCCTTATTACGCTCAAATCGCAAATGGTTGGGAGGGCCACGGGGTCAACTTTTTTGGAAATAGGTAAATACGAGATCGCCTCTATTGAAGTAAGGCTGCCGCTGTATGACGAACAACGCGCCATCGCCGACATCCTCTCCGACATGGACGCCGAAATCGCCGCCTTGGAACGCCGCCGTGCCAAGACCCGTGCTGTCAAGCAGGGGATGATGCAACAGCTTCTCACTGGGCGGGTGCGGTTGGTCGCATCAAGGCCAGATGGTAAGGCTAAAGCGTGCCGAGACACGCCTTAAAACCAAAGTCGGTGTCCACAGCAGTTGAAGGATTTGTGATTTCGCAAGGAGAAAAACCATGACTCGAATTTTGCAAGAGGCTTTTGAGCGAGTCGCCCAACTCCCGCAAGAAGAACAGAATAGATTTGCGCGGTTCGTCCTGGCCACCCTAAAATCGGAGCAGCGATGGGCCGAATTGTTTGCACAACCCGAATCGGAGGATTTGCTGGATCGACTAGCCGATGAAACCTTGGCAGCCCACCGAGCGGGCCGGACGCAGCCTTTAGAAGCCGTTCTAAAATGATTCTAGAAGTGTGGTCGTCTCTCCCTCAGGGTCGTTTTTGTCCATTTTATTCCCGCATTTAGTCTTGTGGCGTTGGAACATGTTGCAACTCAGGGCATTGCGCTCCCCCTTTCCTCATAGGAAAGGGGGCCGGGGGGATAGGTCTTCTCTCTGACTATGTCGCCGCCTTGGAGCGGCCCTCGCCAGAAGGTCATCTCCAACGCGCTTTCCACATTCCAGATTGAAGACCGCGATGGCGAGTTGGTACTCGGTGTACCGGGACCGAAATTAGTTTTGTGTGGCACTAGTTTGCCGTTGTCCCAACAGTCCCACAGCTTCAACAAAAGACGAACGACATGATCGAGAGTCAAAACATCGAATGGAAAGAGACGTGGCGGGACGAATACCTCAAATGGGTCTGCGGCTTTGCCAACGCTCAGGGCGGGGTCTTGGAAATTGGCAAAAATGACTGCGGTGAAGTGGTCGGAGTGAAGAATGTTCTCCGACTACTCGAAGAGATCCCCAATAAGGCGCAGGCATTGCTCGGCATCGTGGTTGACGTGAATCTGAAGTCGGAAGGTGGCAGAGAGTATCTGGAGATCGCGGTTAATCCTTACCCTAATCCAATTAGCTATAAGGGCGAATTTCACTATAGAAGCGGCAGTACCAAGCAGGTGCTCAGAGGCGCGGCACTGAGCCGCTTCCTAATGGAAAAATATGGCCGAACCTGGGATGATGTGCCTCTGCCGGGCGTCGGCCTCAAGGATCTGGACGGTCGCGTCTTTGATGAGTTTCGCCAGCGGGGTGCTGACAGCGAACGCTTGCCACGGGACATCTTGGACGAATCCGATGAGGGAGTCATCGAAAGGCTTCAGTTGCGGGAGGCGGGTTTTCTAAAGCGCGCCGCGGTCCTGCTATTTCATCCGGCACCGGACCGATTCGTGATGGAAGCCTACGTGAAGATCGGCTATTTTCGCGGTTCAGAACTGCTGTATCAGGATATTGTTGGAGGCGACCTGTTCACCCAAGTCGAGCGGACGATGGACTTGCTGTACACGAAGTACACCAGAGCCCTGATCTCCTACGACGGCGTTTACCGCGTGGAGACCTTTCCCGTGCCGCGTGAAGCCATGCGCGAAGCGGTAATCAACGCCATCATTCACCGCGACTATGCCAGACCCACGACGATTCAGATTCGCGTGTACGACGACCGGATCACAATCTGGAACGCGGTGCAGTTGCCGCTGGAATGGGCCTCCGATCAACTTATCGGCGAACTTGCGTCAAAGCCATATAATCCACGGATTGCCTATGCCTTCTTCCGGGCCGGAATGATTGAAGCCTGGGGACGGGGCATTCGGCGGATCGTGGACATCTGCAAGGAGGCTGGCAATCCCACGCCAAAGTGGGAGTTGGAACCGGGCGGCGACGGCCTGTGGTTGAGGTTCCCGTTCTCGGCCGCGTATGAAGTGCCCGTCCCCCCTGTTGGTATTGCAGCTACCCCAAAGACTACCTCAAAGACTACCCAAGAACAAGAGAAAACTAGGGAGAAAACTAGGGAGAAAACTAGGGAGAAAACTAGGGAGAAAACTAGGGAGAAAATTCTGGCCCATATCGCCGCCGACCCCTCAATCACCACGATAGAACTGGCGAGCCAACTCGGAATCACGGCAAAGGGAATCGAGTGGCAGATCGGCAAGCTGAAACGAATGGGCGTCCTTGAACGGGTTGGACCCGCCAAGGGCGGTCGTTGGAAAATAGTGGAAGCGAAAGATGAGTGACGTCGGCCAGCGGGAAATCCAAACTCAGCGGCGCGTAGTGAATTTCTTCAAAAACGTGCTCGGCTACGCCTACCTGGGTTATTGGAAAGACCGTTCCAACAACAGCAATGTCGAACAGAAGCAGCTCAGGGCTTGGCTTGAACGCCAAGGCCATGGGATACAAATCGTCGCGAGGACGATGGACGCGTTGGGCAAGGCGGCCGCGCTCGGCGGTAGTAAGACGCTCTACGACGCCAACCGCGAGGTCTATAACCTGCTGCGCTACGGCGCGAAGGTCCGGCCCGTGGTGGGCGAGCAGACCGTCACAGTCTGGCTGATCGACTGGAAAAACCCCGGCAATAACGACTTTGCCATTGCCGAGGAAGTGGCAATCACCGGCCAGAACACCAAGCGGCCCGACCTCGTGCTCTACGTCAACGGCATTGCGGTTGGCGTACTCGAACTAAAGCGTTCCACCGTGTCGGTCGCCGAGGGCATTCGCCAAAACCTCGATAGCCAAAAAAAGGAATTCATCCAGCCATTTTTTGCCACCGTGCAACTCGTGATGGCCGGCAACGACACCGAGGGGCTGCGCTACGGCGCGATCGAGACGCCGGAAAAGTACTGGCTGCACTGGAAAGAAGCCCAAGCCCACTCGGCCGCCGCGAACAGCCCACTGCTGCAGGAGTTGGGTCAACTTTGCGACAAGGAGCGACTGCTAGCGATCATCCACGATTTCGTCGTCTTTGATGCCGGGGTCAAAAAGGTCTGTCGGCACAATCAGTACTTCGGCGTGAAGGCGGCGCAAGACCACATAAAGCGCCGCGAGGGCGGCATCTTGTGGCACACTCAAGGCAGCGGCAAAAGCCTGACTATGGTCTGGCTAGCCAAATGGATCCGCGAGCATGTCACAGATGCTCGGGTACTACTCATCACCGACCGCACTGAACTGGATGAACAGCTCGAGAAGGTTTTCAAGGGCGTCGGCGAGGACATCTATCGCACGCAGAGCAGTGCCGACTTGGTGCGTGTACTCAATACCAGCAACGAGTGGTTAATCGCTTCGCTGATCCACAAGTTCGGCGGGTCCGAGGAAGGCGATATGGACGCTTTTCTCCACGACATTCGCAGCCGCTTGCCCAAGGGCTTTCACGCCAAAGGAGAAATTTTCGTCTTCGTCGATGAGTGCCACCGCACCCAATCCGGCAAGCTCCACGACGCCATGAAGGAACTGCTGCCGGGTGCCATGCTAATCGGCTTCACGGGGACGCCATTGCTGAAAAAGGATAAGCGGCAAAGCACCGAGACCTTCGGAAAGTACATCCACACCTATAAATACGACGAAGCAGTGCGCGATGGCGTGGTGCTCGACCTGCGCTACGAAGCGCGCGACATTGACCAGAATATCACCTCACAGACCAAGATCGATCAGTGGTTTGCAGCTAAGACTCGCGGGCTGACGGATGGGGCCAAGGCTCAGCTCAAGCAGCGCTGGGGTACAATGCAAAGAGTCCTGAGCGTACGGGATCGGCTGGAGAAAATCGTCGCTGACATCTTGTTCGACATGGAGACGCGAGATCGCCTAAAGAGTGGGTACGGCAACGCCATGCTCGTCGCAGGTAGCATCTACTCGGCGTGCCGCTTCTTCGACATGTTCCAGCGGACCGATCTGGCTGGCAAGTGCGCCATCGTCACCTCGTACAGGCCGGCCTCAGCGGGCATCAAGGGTGAAGAGACCGGCGAGGGGCTAACTGAGAAGTTGCTCCAGTACGACACCTATCAGACGATGCTGGCGGCGCATTTTAACGAACCGAAAGACGCGGCGCTGCACAAAATTGAGTGCTTTGAGCAGGAGGTAAAAAAGCGTTTTGTTGCGGAGCCAGGGCAGATGAAGCTCCTGATCGTGGTAGATAAGTTGCTGACCGGCTTTGACGCGCCACCGGCGACCTACCTCTACATCGACAAGCCGATGCAGGACCACGGCCTGTTCCAAGCAATCTGCCGGGTCAACCGCCTCGACGGCGATGACAAAGAATATGGCTACATCGTTGACTACAAAGACCTGTTCCGGTCGCTGGAGCAGTCTGTCAAAGACTACACCGGCGAGGCTTTCGCGGGCTACGACAAGGGCGACGTGGAGGGTTTGCTAAAGGACCGGCTCCAGCAGGGCCGGCCGCGGCTAGCCGCGGCCCGCGAGGCAATTAAGGCACTGTGCGAACCGGTCGAGCCGCCGTGCGACACGGCGGCCTACCTGCGTTTCTTCTGCGCTGCCACAAGTCCATACGAAAACTACGGGCGGCGGCGCACTCAACTCTACAAGCTAACCGCGGCGTTTTTGCGTACTTACGCCAACTTGGCCAACGAGCTGGAGACAGCCGGATACTCAAGTGCCGAGGCGCAAGAGATCAAAGCTGAGGTGGAGCACTACGAAAAGGTGCGCCAGGAGGTCAAGCTGGCCAGCGGCGACTACATTGACCTAAAGATGTACGAGCCAGCCATGCGTCATCTGCTCGATACGTACATCCGCGCCGAGGAAAGCGAGCAGCTCTCGGCGTTTGACGACTTGACGCTCGTGCAACTGATCGTCGAGCGCGGTGAAACAGCGATTGACTTGCTGCCGGCTGGCATCCGCAACAGCCGCGAGGCCGTGGCCGAGACGATTGAGAACAATGTCCGGCGGCTCATTATCGACGAGACCGCCGTAAACCCGACGTACTACGAGAAGATGTCAAAGTTGCTTGATGCGCTGATGCGCGATCGCAAGCAGCAGGCAATGGACTATAAAGCATACCTAGAGAAGGTAGTGGACCTAGCCCGACAGAGCAGCGACCCGCAGGCCGGATCGGCCTATCCGTCAAGTATCAACAGCCCGGCCCGGCGGGCCCTGTTCGACAACTTGGCAGAATCGCAAATTGGGGAGGCGAGAGAGGACGGGCCGGTGCGCTACGGCGAGCCCGGCACGAATACACGCGAGGCGACGGCACTCGCTCTAGATCGCGCCATCCGCAGCGTAAAAAAAGACAATTGGCGCGGCAGCAAACTCAAGGAGCGCGAGATTCGCATAGCCCTCAAGAACGAGATTCCGAATGACGCCTTGGTGGACAAACTGTTTGAAATTGTGAGGGCCCAGCGTGAATACTAAAGTTAGCGGCCAGCGCCTCGACATTCGCGGCATCTGTGTAGAGGTCGTCCGCAAGACCATCAAAAACCTCCACCTAGGAGTCTATCCGCCGAGCGGTCGGGTGCGGGTGGCCGCGCCGCTGTGGCTCGACGACGACGCCGTGCGCTTGGCTGTCCTTTCGCGCTGGGGCTGGATTTGCCGCAAGCGAGCCGAATTTGCCCAACAGGATCGCCAGTCCCAACGCGAGTTCACAACCGGCGAAAGCCATTACTTCCAAGGCCAGCGCTATCGGCTCGACGTGATTGAGCGCGATGGGCCACCGGCGGTTCGCCTGCTCAACAAGGCGAAAATGGCCTTGTGCGTCCGCCCCGGCACAGACCGGGACGCAAGGGAGGCGATTTTGGCGCGCTGGTATCGCCGTCAGCTTTGCGCCCAATTGCCGGACCTATGCGCCAAATGGGCAGGGAAGGTTGGGGTGACGGTCAATGAGGTGCGGATTAAAAAAATGAAGACCCTCTGGGGCTCCTGTAATATCGAAGCCAAGCGCATCTGGCTAAATCTCGAACTGGCCAAGAAGCCGACTTTGTGCTTGGAATATGTCCTCGTCCACGAAATGGTCCATTTGCTCGAGCGCCGGCACAACGAGCGGTTTCGCAAGCTGATGGACCAGTTCATGCCGCAGTGGCGCGTTCATCGAGATGAACTGAATCAGCAGCCGCTCGCACATCAGGAGTGGACGTACTAGCTACGTTTGCCCTAAGTACACGACAGTAGGGCCTCAGGCGTCTCGCCCGCATGGTGCCGCCGGGGATTTTGCTCCGTCCGCCTTCTCAACCAGGAGTGCGGGCGTCTCGCCGCATGGCGGCCCTCCCAGGGGGACCCAGGTACGGTAGGGAGCGTTTGCCCTGCGAAAGGAGGATTACATGGCGTCAGAATACAAGGTTTTGCTCATCGGCGGGCGCGGCACCATTGGCTCGGGCCTGCGCACCTATATGCCGCGGCTCGACCCGCGCTACCGCATGGTCTCTGTAGATTTGCCCGGTGCGCCGGACAAGGCGACGGCACCGGATGCCGGCGGGGATTGTATCGATCTCGACATTATGGCGGCGCCGGATGAATTTCGTGCGTTGATCCCCGGGTGCGACTTGGTCGTCTATTTGGCCCGCTGCGGCGGCTTGGCGGCCATGAACCAGATGACCGACTTGGTATTTGCGGCGGTGTTGGCCCAAGACGAGCCGCCGATGATCGTCGGCTCCAGCTCGGTACATGCGGTCGATGGGCTGTACAATTTTCACGCCGCAGGCTTCTATTGCACCTTGGCCGAGCGGCAGTTCGGCCAGATAACCGAGTGGCCCGAGCGCATTTCCGCGGCCGTGCCTGCCCATCCAATCAACGACTACGGACGCGAAAAAGCCCACGTAGAGGAGTGGGTGCAAAAGGTCGCCGACTTGGGGCACAGCGCGGTTGCCATGCGCTGGGGCGGCGTCAACCCGCGCAACGCCGTTCGCGTAGCGGAACGGGGTTACTTCGCGGTCTGGTGCCACCAAGAGGACGCCGCCCGCTTGGTCCACGCCTGCTTCCAGCGGCATTGCGCCGGCGACCTACCCAGCGGCGCGCATTACTTTGCGATCTCGGACAACACCTATAACATCTTTGACATTGAAACGCCCCGACGCGAAGTCGGCTACGACCCGGTTCACAACGCGGAGACGTATTACTAAATGAACGACACCGAGAAATTCCTCTTCGACCTACAGGGTTTCCTGAAGGTCCCCGGCTTCCTCGCCCCCGCCGAAGTCGATGCACTCAACGCGGCCTTTGACGCCAACGAAGACAAGCGCGGCCAAGACGGCAATCACAATACCGGCGGCAGCGACGCGCTCAAGGGGCGGCGGCGCGGCATGTTCACGGGTATGCTCGAATGGGAAAAACCCCACTGCCTGCCCTTCCGCACCCTCTTGGCGCACAAAAAGCTCATCCCCTATCTCGACGCGCTCTTTGGCCGCGGCTGGAAGATGGACCACTCGCCCTTTATGCTCTGCGGCGGCAAGGGCACCGAGGGCCTGATCCTGCACGGCTCGACCAGCCGCCACTTCAACGGCGCACAGTACTACACGTATGCCAACGACCAGATGCGCTGCGGCATGATCGTCTGCCAGTTCCAACTCGCCGATGTCCATGAAGGCGATGGTGGGCTATGCGTGATCCCCGGCAGCCACAAAGCCAACTTCCCGCTGCCGGAAAAGATCCGCCACTGGCAGGAGCACCGCGAGGTCGTGTACAATGTCCCCGGCGCGGCTGGCGACATGGTCATCTTCAACGAGGCGACCCTACACGGTACGCTCCCATGGACGGCCGCGCACGAGCGACGCTCGCTGCTCTACCGCTACTCGCCCAAGTACTTGCACTTTGCCGGGGGGACGTATCAGACCAGCCAGCCAGAATGGGTCCGCGAGCTGACCGAGGCGCAACAGGCCGTGCTCGAACCGCCCTATATCTACAACCGGCCACTGATAGAAGCCGATGGTGAGACCGTGGTGCGGCCGCGCACGGGCTGATCGTTCGCGGGTTATTCCTCAACGTAGAAAGGACTCTCATGCCAATTATTGCTGCCAATGATCCGCGCCTGACTTGGAGCGGTGCTGTTGCACTCAAAGAAGGCCCGGGCTGGGTCCAGCCTTGGCGCATTCCGCCCGGGGATTCGGATCTGTACTCGCCCGGGGCGAGCGGCTTGGCCGAGCGAGCCGCGATGCCTTCGGGCGTACGCTTACGCTTGGCTACGGACGCCGAGGAACTAGTCGTCGGCTGCGAGCCGCTGGCCGAAAGCGGCTGCTTTGACCTGTGCATCGGCGGACAGATCATAGCCACTGCTTCGTATGCGGCGGGCGCGACTGAGGTGCGCTTTGAGGGCCTGCCGGCGGGCGAACAATCCGTGGAAATTTGGCTGTCGCCGGCCATGCCGGTTGCCGTGCGCCACCTTGCATTGCCCGAAGGAGCACATTGCGAAAAAAGCGCGGACACTCGGCTGAAGTGGATTACCTATGGCAGCTCCATCACCCACTGCCGCAGCGCGGGATCGCCCGCCACCACTTGGCCCGGCGTGGTAGCGCGCGCCCGGGACTTCAATCTCACGTCGCTGGGTTTTGGCGGCCAGTGCCACGCCGACCCGTTCATCGCCCGGCTGATCCGCGACCGGCCGGCCGACTTTATCTCGGTCAAGATCGGCATCAACATCTACGGTGCCGCTAGCCTCGGCCCGCGTACCTTCCGCCCAGCCGTCCTCGGCACCATTGCCACCATCCGCGACGGCCATCCGCACACCCCGTTTGCGGTCTGCTCGCCGATTTGGGGCCACGACCGCGAGACCACGCCCAATGCGGTTGGCCTGACGTTGACGCAGATGCGGATCGAGGTTGCCGAAGCCGTGGAGGCGTTCAAAAAGCGCGGGGATGAGAATATCTACTATATAGACGGCCTCAAGCTCTTCGACGAAAGCCTCGCCGAATATCTGCCGGACAACCTCCATCCAGACGCCACCGGCTACGTGCGGATGGGCGAGAATTTTTTGCGGGAAGTGTTTGGGGTGCAGGGGG
>RKRN01000227.1 GCA_007571365.1 Candidatus Latescibacterota bacterium | reverse complement strand
GTAGAAATGGGATAAAGGAGTTGATGCAGAGCTTACCCGCCAAGGTCTCAACCGGGTGTGCGGGCGGGACGCCCGCGCACCCAAGCGCACTCAGAGTAAGTAGATGCGGAGGTACACCAAGGGTCGAAAACGCACAGCCCGACGATTCAGTCGCAGAGCTGCGAAAGCACCTCGCCCAAGAGAGCCGATTCATCCATTCTCAGGCGGCATAACTCGTCTTGGGCAAACGTCCGTCCCGCCTTGGTCTTGTGGCCCTTCATACGGTTTCTCAATACCACCATGCGGATATGGTTGGCGCGGCTGGCGATATCCGAGTACCTGCGGACCAAGCCGCCATGGCGGGGCAAGAAGCCCTGTCCCGCCATGTATTCCAGCCGAGCAGCCATGCACTTTTTGTGTTCCCAGAAAATTCGTAGGGAGATGAGTGGGTCGTCCGCATCCGGGTCTTCCAGCAAATCCGCGAGAAATTGATACGTCTCTAGGCCCCACAAGTCGCCGTGGTTTCTCGGCTCGGCCAGTATCCGCAAGCGCGTCGAGGTGTTGCGAGACTCGTAGAGATCGGTCAATTCCTCCCGTGCCTGCACCAAGTCAAAAGCACTCTTTGCAGATGATCGGTACTGGTAGAGCACAATTTGAGCGTTCTCAACCTTGTCCCGCAGCCAGTCGGGGCCACCCTCCGCTCTAAACGCCGTGGATAGTGCCTGCCCAAACTCGGCAAACCCTACGGCGAAACGAACATAGCCCCCGTTGCGGTCGTAGCCGGACGCGGTAAGGGTGCGCTGGTGCCGGTCAAAGCCGCTCAAAAGCAATTCATGCAGAAAGTGGACCCGTTGGTAATACGCGCCTTGCGGAATGCAAAAGTAGTCCACATCCAATTGCACGTAGTAGTCCAGTGCGAGGCATTCCAAGACGAATTCTATGACTTCATCTGGCTTATCCCCAGCTAGTCGCCGATCCACCCGATTGGATTCAAGCAGTGGACAGGTGGAGAACTCCCGATAAAACGGATGGAGGTAGAAATTTAGCCCCCGCTCTGCGAACTGCCGCAACTGGATATAGTGACAGTAGAACCACGGCAGATACGCCGTATCGCGGGCGAGGATCGACAGCGGATACAGATGGTGCATATACCCAGTGATGGGCGGTTCGCCGAGGGGCAAGTGCTTTTGCATCACGACGCGATCCGCGCTTTCGCGTCCGCAGTGGCTAACAGGAGGCGCATCAGCCGCTGGGCAGAAGTAGGCCAGCTAAACCGCGATTGAATTGGGGTGGCCCGGTGCGGAAAACCGGCCGTATAGGCTTCGGCCAATAGCCTCACTAGTGAATCGGCATCGTCGCGTCCGTAATACCACCCCTGATCGCCCACCACTTCGTTCATGATCGGAATGTCGGGCACAATGACTTCCGTCCCGCAGGTCAACGCCTCCACCGCTGGCAGGCAAAAGCCTTCATCGACCGACGATATCACCAAGGCTGTAGCACCGTGGTATAGATTGACCAGTTCGTCGTCGTCAACTCGACCGAGGAATCGGACCTGCGATTCCAAGGCATAGGCGGAGACGAGCCGTTCCAACTCGCCTTGGTACGCCCCGTAGTCCCCCACCATCACCAACGGAGGACACAGCGCCAGCTCGGCCTTGAGTTGGGCCAGCACCGCAAAGAGCCAGTCCAACCGTTTGCGCTTGTGGGCTAGCCCTACAAAGAGGAAAAACGGGGATTTTAGGCCGTGCTGGGCCATCACTCGTGCGATGGCATCGCGATCCTGCTGGCTCCTGAAGATGCCCCCATCGGCGGCCCCAGACACCACGTCAATTTTCTCGCTGGGCACGTCGAGTATCTGGGCGATGTCTCGCTTGACCGTATGGGAAACAGTGACTACCCCGGCGCATTGGGTCGCCAACTGCCGGTTCATAGCCCAGAAATAGCGATGAAACACCTCTTTGCCAGCGGGGACTTTCTCTACGCCGTGCATATCGGGGCCAATACGCTCACACGCTGCCCTCATTTGCTCAAACTCTGCCCGCCCGAACTTGGCCTGGAACGCCGCATCCGTATAAGTCGATAGGTTGGGGTGCTTGAGTCGAATAAGGTCGTGGATAGTCAAGAGGTAGGGAACGGGCAGCAACGGATCGACGATATAGTGGATAGAGTAATACAAATCGACGCCTGCCCGAATGAGCCAATCCCGCAGCCACGGCGAGTCGCGTATAAATCCACCGTCGTCTGGTACCTCCGCGAAGCGGAGCCGACGAGCCAAGCGCGGATGGTCCAACTCGTCCGCTATTGCGCGGCTGCGGCCCGGCCAAGCGATCGCGGTCAGGCGGCAATCGCCAGGGATCTCGCCTATATCCAGCGCGTGCAACAGAGAAATGCCGTAGCGATAGATGCCGCTGTAATGGGTCGTGCGTAGGTCAAATGCTAAATGGCGCATGGCATCTTACTCCTTCATTAAGTACGAGAGGGAAGATGGCATCCTCCTCGTGGATGGTTGATGTTATAAGTTCACGTGTTGCACTGGCCGACCAGATCAACCCGCTCCTTTCGCACCACCAGCACCGCAGCCCCCCCGGCCAACAGCAGATCGCGCAGCAGGGTCCAAGCCAGCACTGCGCTCTCGCCGTTGCCAAAACAACCGCACGGCACCTCGTGGCCGCGCCACCCATTGATGCCGAGTGCCGCGCTGAAAACCACCAGCAACACCAAAACCACCAAGGCATTGCTGCGCGGCCAAACCCCCAACAGCAGGCCGCCGGCGATCAGTTCAATCCAGACAACTGACAGCGCAAACGGCGCAGCCCAAGCCGCCGGCAGTAGGTCAAAGGCCACGACCGTCTTAACAAAAGACGATGTCTGCACCAACTTGGCCGTCCCCGCCCAAACGAAAACGCCGCCCAACACCAAGCGGATCACGAGCACCAGCGAGTTCATTAGAAAGGTCCCTCCGATGCCACCGCATACCCGGCTGCTTCCCATTGGGGAAACCCACCGGCGAATACGTAGAGCCGGGTGAAGTCCATTGCTGCGGCGATCTTGTGCGCCAGTTTGCCACCCAAGTCACACGTCGTGCCCGAACAGTAAACGACCAGCGCGGTGTCCTTAGGCACGTCGGCCAATACCGCCAAGGCGGCGGGCGATGCCGACGGCGGAACGTGAATCGCGCCGGGCACGTGCCCCAACTGATAGGGCCAAGCAGGCCGCGCATCCACGAAAACAGCGGCCTTGCGGTCAAAGAGCCGTTTGGCCGCTGTTAGCTCGATCACCTGTACCCCCTTTGCAGGAAGCGGGTCATCTTCTGTTGCCAAGCTGTGCAACGCGCCACTAGCGACGCCGAGTGCAACTATCAGCAACCCTTGGCCGACCAAGCGCTTCATACGATCAAATTCCCTTGCTCTGCTGGCCGCACGGCCTTTTGTCCATTTTGCCGCGCACGAATTCGGTGATGGAACGCACCGACGCGAACCGTTCGGCCCGCAGTTCTTCGTCTTCCACCTCAAGGGCAAAATGCGCTTCCAAGGCCATGACGAGCTGCAACATGACGATCGAATCAGCCCCCATGCCAGCCCCGCACAACAATTCGTCGTCCGGGATTGCTTCCGGTGCGATCTCCAGTTCGAGGGCCTCGGCGATCACCTGTTTGACTTGGGCTTTGAGTTTCATCTCAGGGTCCATGATATCCTCTGATGGTACGCATGGTTCTGCTTGTGGTCTAGGCCACCTAGTGGCTTAGGTCAATGAGAACAACGTGCTCACCCGCTTAGCAGAATCTAAAGATCGGCGGGATGGATCCAGTCCATCTGCCGATCAACGGCCCGATTAGTTACAGCCGGTGAAGTCGTCCTGCACATCAGCGGCCGCGCCGTAGGTTGCTCAGGCGCGTACGAGTGCGTCGTTTTATCGAACCAGACGGCCCCCCCCAAGGCGTCGCAAAAGGGGTTCCTAAGGGCTTATGTCGAGCGATCATGGCCATACTCCTTTGAGTAATAGGTGGCTAGTTTCGGCGAACCAAAGCAGTCGCCGTGCTCTCACCTACTGTTATAGCATATTCCGTGCCAACCGATTTTGACCAATCCATAACCGATTGTTAAAAAAAGAGTTATAAAATTTATGGCCCTTTCCTCCCCAACCTCCAACACCGCCTCATTTGCACCCTTTTGACGCATATAAGTGTGTATCAAACGTCTATGTCATTATTTTACAGTACGTTATACTCCCTGCGTCCCAAAAGTCGCACTTTGCCCAGAAAGACGCACCGCTGAAAAGACGGTTGCCCGCGTTGGCCGCACACTGTACCCTCAAAACCATCCCTCGTCTTAGGAGCCGCCATGCCTGCTGCCTCGTATCCGCGCATTCCCTACGGTTGGGCGGACTTCCGCGCCATCCGCTTGGAAAATCGCCTGTACGTCGATAAGACGCGCTTTGTCCACGCTTTAGAAGAGGAACGCTACGTTTTTCTGATTCGGCCGCGGCGTTTTGGCAAGTCCTGTTGGGTGTCTTTGCTGGAGAATTACTACGACCGCACCCGCGCCGACGCCTTTGAGGCCGTGTTCGACGGCACGGACTTGGGGCGCGACCCCACCGCAAACCGCCAGCGCTACGTCGTGTTGCGCTTCAACTTCTCGGCGTTTGACGACACCTTGGCCACGCTGCGGCAACGCTTTGAAACCTACTGCCATTTAATCGTCCGGCACGCGCTGGAGCGCAACCGGGATTTGTTTCCCTCAGCGCAAATTCAGCGCATTCTCTCCTTACCCTCCATCGATGCCAAGCTCAACGAGTTGTTCTTGTATGCGGGCGATCAGGGCATCCCGCTGTATGTGCTCATCGACGAGTACGACAACTTCGCCAACACCGTGCTGGCGCATCACGGCGCGGCAGCCTACCAGTCATTCACCCACGGCGGTGGCTTCTATCGCAATTTCTTTGCCACGCTCAAGGACGGAGCCGGCCACAGCGGCGGCTTGGAGCGGCTGTTTATCACCGGAGTGTCACCCATCACCATGGACGACGTCACCAGCGGCTTCAACATCGGCAAGAACATCAGCTTGCACCCGG
>RKRN01000140.1 GCA_007571365.1 Candidatus Latescibacterota bacterium | reverse complement strand
AGTAGCGGCTGACCTGATCGCTGGCCGCAGTCAGCCAAGCGTCATCGTCCACCGCCTTCACCTCGACCACGCCGCCTTCGGGCACCTGCCCCTGTTTGGGTTGCCCCTTCTGCACCTGCTTGGCCGCATAAAGCCCAAAGTCGGGATGCCCCGCTCCCTGATCGGCCAACTCGCCCACGCAAAACACCTTGGGCTTGAGCGTTGCGCCGATGGCGTTGAGCAGGTTGGCCAGCGGTCCATAGCTCGCCCGCTCGCCGGTTGCGCCGCCCGAGGCGCGGACTCGTTGCAGATCGGCCAGATAGGTTGCAACCGCAGTAGTTAGTCGCGTCGTCGTTTTGTTCATTAGGTGCCTTCTTCAATTTTCAAGTATCTAACTGATGTTCCGCATCTGGCGTTAGACCTACCCCCTAGCCCCCTTCCTGAGAGGAAGGGGGAACGAAGGCTCCCCGCCCCGTGTCGGGGAGGGGCCGGGGGAGGGGTCCGCAGCCAACGAAGCCCAAGCTAACGCAACAGATGCGTAACAGACGCTACGGTGGCGTTTTATCGTGCCCTTCGACCGGCTCAGGGCACACCGCCGTGGGCTGAGCTTGTCGAAGCCCACCCCAAAGGGCAGACGGGTTCTAACGCTACTGCGTACCATCAGTATCTAATAATCCATCGGTTGTGCAAGCAATCGGTCAGCCAGCATGGTTTCTTACGAAGCCGGCGGTTCGATCTGGTCCAATAGCTGTATGACGTCTTTGGGCTGGACCTTGTTCTTAAAAAAGAAAACTCCTCCCGGTACATCGGTGAAGTCGTCCTCGCTGACGTTGAGATTGGCCGAGACGGCCACGAGCAAGTCGCGGCGCTGGGCTTGGCGCAGCTTTTCCAGCTTGCGGCGCAGATACTCCGGCCGCCAATAGCCCATGATTTCCAAAAATGCGATGCGGCCGTCGGGATGGCGAAAGGTGAAGTCCGGGATCATCACGGTCTCTTTGAGATTGACGATTTCGCTTTCCCGCTCTAGCTGCCATTGGGTTTTGGCCTTGGCGAAGCGCGCGGCAAATGTTTCTTCGAGCAGGGAGTCGTACAGGGTCTGATCCTTGTAGTGCGACACTAGGCCGGATTGGTCGTCGAGGACGAAGTGCTGGCGGCGGCCGTCTTGGCGCAAAATGTCGGCCTGCATCGACCAGCGGGTACACAGCAATAGGGCCGGGAGGAAAATGGCCATCTGCAAGCCGTATTTCTGCGAGTGGCGGAACATGCTTACCGGGCCGTCGAGGGCAATCTCATAGCCGGCATCGACATCGCCTTCGATGGTGTGGATCAGCCGGTAGAACTTGATGAATTTGAAAAGCTGCTTGTAGCGCACCGGCAGATTGCGATATACGCTCAGGCGCAGAACTTCGCAGCGGTAGAGCATGGCTTGGGCGAGGGCCACGTTGTAGCGCATTAGCAACTCGTTGGCCGAGGGCGCGGCAAAGGTGGCGAGTTGGTGGTTTTCGGGCAGGTCGGCGTACAGCCCGGCGAGCACTTCTTCGCGGCTAATTTGGCGTTTGCGGGCGACCTGCTCTAGCACGTCCTCGCGCTTGACTGGATAGATGAGGCTGGTCTCGCGGACGACCGGATGATGGGCGCGGGCTAAGGTAAAAACAGCATGGCGCAATGCTTCGGGGGGCTGGGGGCTGGCGATGTGGAACTCGCAGTAGTGGTCGCCCAAGAGCTTGGCGAGGCCGCGCTGGATGCGGTAGTCGGTGCGGTCCCCGGCGAGTACGTTGAGGGCTTGCTGTAGTTCGCCGCGAGTTTGGCCTTGGTGTTCGGCGTGGATTTCGATCAGGGCTTGGGCTAGGTCAATGAGGGCCGGGTCTTCAACGGCGACATAGCGCGGTTCGATATAGGGGCCGCGCGAGCGAGTCAGCAGGAGGTCTGAGGTCAGCACAGCATTACTCGTAGGCTTCGTGGCGGCGGCGGCGGTTGCTGATGCGATCTTCGACTGTGTCTTTGGACACCACTTCGTAGAGCACGGCTTCCTTGCCTTGCCGGCGGCGCAGAATGCGCCCGAGACGCTGGACGTGCTCGCGGATGGTCCCCGAGCCGGCGAGAACTACCGCGACATTGGCTTCGGGGATGTTGACGCCTTCGTTGAGTACCTTTGCGGCGACGAGGGCGAGGTACTCTCCTTTGTTGAAGGCTTCGAGGATGGCCTTGCGCTCGCGGGTGCGGGTGCGGTGGGTAATGGCCGGCACCAAGAAGGTGCGCGAGATCTGATAAACGGTCTCGTTGTCGTTGGTAAAAATCAACACCCGGTCGCGTGGGTGGGCTTTGAGTATCTCTTCGAGGACGCGGAGCTTGGCGGTGGCGCCGAGGGCGAGTTGGCGATGGCGGCGGTAGGCGTGCATGGCTCGTCGGCCGCTGGTGCTTTGGGCCGAGAGCATGACAAAATGCCGCCAGCCGTCTTTGGTGCCGAGGCGGATGTTTTTGGCGGCGAGGAAGGCCTGGTACTCGTCGCGGGCGGCCTCGTACTGGACGCGCTCTTCGGCGACCATATCCACTTGGCGGTGCTCGACGCGATAGTCGGCCAAGTACTCGCCGGACAGGGCGCGGATGCCGCGCTCGTAGGCGATGGGACCGACGAGCGTGTCGAGGAGTACGTGGCGGCCATCGGTGCGCTCGGGCGTGGCGGTCAGCCCTAGGCGGTAGGGGGCTAGGCACATTTCGGCGGCGTGGCTGTACATTTGGCCAGGCAGGTGGTGGACCTCGTCGAAGACGATCAGGCCGAAGCGGTTGCCGTAGCGGTCCATCTGCATATAGGCGCTGTCGTAGGTGGCGACGGTCAGGTCGGCTAGTTCGTGGTAGCCGCCGCCGAGCAGGCCGACCTCAACGGCAAATGAGCGGGTCAGCAGGTCGTACCACTGGTTCATCAGGTCAATGGTCGGCGCGACGACGAGGGTGCTGCGCTGCGTTTCTACCAGCGCCATCAGCGCGACCTGCGACTTGCCGGCCCCGGTGGGCAAGACGACCACGCCGCGGCTGCCGTGCTGTTGCCAAGCAGCGATGCTTTCGGCTTGGTGCGGGTGCGGTTCAGGTGCGGCGTGTAACTGCAGGGACAAGGTATTGTAGCGCGGGGCTGTATTCTTGAATGCGATGCCGTGCCGTTTGAGGTGTTCGACGCTTTCGCGGTAGAAGTGGGCTTGGGCGCGCCAGTGATCGACGCGTGGGTCCCAGACAAAGGCCGGGGGCGGGTCCGCGCCGCGATAGTCGCGCAGGAGCAGGGTGCCTTCTTCAAAGGTCAGACGCATGGGTAGTGGTAGTGAGTGCTCGGTAGTATTAATATCTGATGTTACGCAGTGGCGTTAGAATCCGTCGGCCTATTGGAAGGTGTCCCGTGCGTAGACTTCCACCACGGTCGGCGGTGGCCCCCCGTAGGGACAGACCTATGTGTCTGTCCCCAAAGAATCTCTATGGAAGCGGGTTGCGTAACGTCAGTTAATATAAAAAAAGTGCCATGATACATTGGAACGCAAAAAGGACCAGGCCCTATCAACCAAAGGAGACCTGCGATATGAACACAGCTCGAGTGGGTTTGGCACGCGCCGGTGCGCGGCGAGCCAACGTATATCAAGCGCTGGATTTGGTGCGCGAGGACATTGAGCCGAAGCTGGCGGCGCAAGTGATGCTCAAGCCAAATTTCCTGTCTAGCGAAAATCCCCTCGCCTCGACCCACGCCGACGCCATGCGTGGGGCCATTGACTTCCTGCTCAGTGCGCCGCGGCCGCCCGAAGAGATTGTCATTGCCGAAGGCGGCAATGAGAAGTTTTCTGGCGAGGCGTTTGCCAATTTCGGCTACGACGCCTTAGTGGAAGAATACTCAGTGCCGATTCGCTTGGTCGATTTGCATCAGGAGACGCGGTGGGAAGAGACCACGATTCAGATGGCCGGTGGTGTGGAGGCGACTGTGCGAATGCCGTGCGTGGTCCGCGAATGCCCCTGCACCATTTCGGTGGCCGTGGCCAAGACGCACGACGTGTGCGTGGTTACGCTGGCGCAGAAGAACATGATTATGGGGACGTTGCACAAAGAAGATCGCATCAAGATGCACGGCTATCCCTCGCATGCCGAGCGCGTGTTGCCCAGCGAAGCGCAGGTGCTCAACGTGAACTTGATTCGCTTGGCCCAGTATCTCAAGCCGGATATTGGAATCGTCGATGGCACGGTGGGCTTGCAGGGCAACGGGCCTGGGGGGACGGATGCTGTGCCTCTGGGGGCGGCTGCGGCATCGGCCGATGTGTTTGCCGTGGATGCGGTCATGGCTAAGGCCATGGGCTTTGAGTCGATGGAACTGGGCCTGTTGCACTACGCCGACACTTTGGGCTACGGCGTGGCCGACTTGGAGCGAGTTGAGGTGCGCGGTGTGCCGATTGCCGAGATTGCCTGTGCCTTTAAGCCGCACGAGACGACCGCGCAGCAGATGCAGTGGCGCAACGCGGCAGTGGAGCGGTTTTTGCCGTAGGCGGTGTTGGGCGCGGGGCAAGGGGTCCGTTGCCTTTTTGACTGGAGCTTGAGTCACAGGACGAGAGGCGATATAGGCGATATAATTGAAGTCGAGACCGATGCGGCAAGCAGGGACATCTGAGTGGCCCGGCCGAGGCGATCCGCTGGGATTTCGACGACGGAACGACGCAAGGGTGGGCGGCTAAAACCGGTAACGGGTTCGGGCCTATGGTGGACTTTAAGCTGTATTCGGGAGTAGTTCATCCATCGGCCTCGGCCTCTACCCCGCAAAAGTTACCTTCCACCGAAGTCAATATCATCCAGCGTTTTCGCCGCGAGCACCTGATCGAAGAGGAGGTCAAGGCGCACCAGATCCCGGAGACTAGCCACGCGCTCTACCATGTCTTCGGGAATTGCGTCAAAGCGGTAATGCATGAGCTTGAGAATATCGGCTTGTTTCTCTTTAGACCTACCTTGTTCAAGACCTTGTTCAATGCCTTGTTCAAGGCCTTCGGCTCGGCCGCGAGCCATCAGTACTTCGGCCATAGATTCGGCCATAACCTGCACCTCCAAGTCGTGGGCA
>RKRN01000160.1 GCA_007571365.1 Candidatus Latescibacterota bacterium | reverse complement strand
CTGCTGGTCTGTTGGCACGGAGTACAACCCGACGAAAACGGCTTCGTCAAGTTGACTATGGCCGAATTCAGCTTGTAGACGACTAGCACCATTGGTTATATAAACGTGAGTTCGGGTTAAGCGGCCTTTTCGCTAGCGTCGTTCACCTGTTAATAACACACGATTAAAAAAAAGAGCAAAACCATGCCTCAACCCAATAGATGCCGCTTTTGAGCTTGGCGGTCACCTTATCCCGAACTTACGCTTATATTATCCTATGCGACGAGGGCAAAGGCTCTCGAGACGGCCGCGTTGTTACGCCGTTATGACGGCCGCGAGTAAATAAGAATAACCCAATTGCTTGAAAATGACGGCGTGGACGCTTCATACTGGAGGGAATTATGCTTAAATACGCGCTGAGTATCGTTCTGATCTTGCTATTTGGAACCTGTGGGGATCGGGGAACTAGCCCTAGCAAGCCAGGGCATATCGCGCTGGAGGTGCGCTATCCGCAGAAGGCGGCCAAGGCAGCGAAAATACAGAGAGTGAGCCGAATGGTGGTGAACGTGTTGCAGGGTGAGACCGTGGTGGTAAGCAAGGACTTGAGCTATGAAGGGGGCGTTTGGCGTGTCGAGCTGACGGTAGCCGCCGGGTTCTATTCAGTTGTTGTGGATGCGTATAAGGATACCCGCTTGACATGGCAAGGCAGTACATCGGTGCAGGTAGAGAGCGGCAAATCTAGTCAAGCAGCCATTGAAATGGCTTTGGCCAATCAAGCACCGACATTGTCGAAAATTAATAACCGCACCGTCGCCGTGGGGGGTGCAATGACGATCATGTTGGCTGGCAGCGATGATGACGGAGATAAAGTGACCTACTTGGTCAAGGATAACCCGCCTGGATCGTCGCTAGAGGGGGAGACCTTTATGTGGAAACCCTCGCTTTATCAAAAGGGAACCTATGAGGTGACGTTTATAGTCGAGGATGAGTACGGGGGGCAAGGGGCAGAGACGATTACCATTACAGTTACAGGGGCAATAGCACGCCGATTGACCACTCATAGGCGCGGCGACTCGCAACCCGCTTGGTCGCCGGACGGAAAATTCATCGCATTCAAATCCACCCGAGACGACTCCGACGGAGACATTTTTCTGATGACTTCCGACGGAGACAACTTGCTGAACCTGACTAAAAATGATGTCGGCGACTCGCAACCCGCTTGGTCGCCGGACGGAAAATTCATCGCATTCGTACGAAGCGGAGACATTTTCCTGATGACTCCCGCCGGAAGTAATCTACAGAACCTAACTAACAGCGGTGTCGGCGAATCGCAACCCGCTTGGTCGCCGGACGGAAAATTCATCGCATTCGTACGAAACGGTCGAAACAGGGACATTTTCCTGATGGAAGCCAATGGAAGTAACCTACAGAACCTAACTAGCATCAGAGTCGGCGAACCGCAACCCGCTTGGTCGCCGGACGGAAAATTCATCGCATTCGTATCCAACCGAAACATTTTCCTGATGGAAGCCAATGGAAGCAACTTGCTGAACCTGACTACTAACAGCAGCATTGTCAGCGACTCGCAACCCGCTTGGTCGCCGGACGGAAAATTCATCGCATTCGTACGAAACAATGACATTTATCTACTAGAGATTGCCCCCTGACGCCCCTCCCACCTTGGTACACCGCAACGGGAGGGGCGCAGAGCCTCGCTGGGACTAACTGAACCCAAAAAGGATAGATTCCATGTTTAGATATCACCTGCATTTGGCGGCCTGTGTGCTACTTTTTCCCCTGGGCGTTGGCGCAACGCAAGAGTCGGTAAGCGAGGTTCGCTTCCGTACGGTTGGCGATAAAGTGCATGTTTTTTACGACCTGATCGGCAAGGGCAAATACGAGGTTGCCCTCTGGCTTTCCGGTGATGGGGGCCGCCGTTTTACGATAGTGCCTAAGACCCTATCCGGGGCCATCGGCAGTGCTGTGAGCCCGGGGCAGGATAAGCGCATCGTCTGGGATGTTCTGCGAGACGTACCTCGTTTAGAAGGAGAAGACTTTGTCTTTCAAGTAGTCGCCCGCCGTCCTAAAAACAACACGACAATGTGGACCATTGGGCTGGTTAGTGCCGGGCTCGTCGCTGGAGCCGCAATTTATGCTCTCCAGCCAAAAGAGGGCGACGTAACTCTCGAAATCCCCGACCCAGAAGAATCGGACAGCGGCTCGGACACGGGCGGCATAATCCTCGAAATCCCCGACCCAGAAGAAGACTGATGCGACGGAATAGCTATACAATCCTAGTCTTACTTACCACCTTTCAAGCACTAGGCTGTGGCGGCCGAGTGGAGTTGGTCGGCCGAAGCCAAGTCGGCTCTATTCATGTGTCCCCCCAACAAGAACCAGAACCGTCTTCTCGCCAACCCACGCCCGAATCCGACCCCTCGCGACTGCCAGCGCATCTCGTGCTAGAAAAAAAAGAATTTCGCGAGCCGAGCGGCAACCAAGTCTTGGACGCCGATGAGGAAGGGACACTGTATATGAAAATCCGCAACGACGGTTTAGGGCCGGCCAAGTTGGCCATCCGCTTGATTCCGCTGGGATCAGTAGAACACCTCGAATTTGACCGCTACCACATAGAAGGAAAACTGCCCAAGCAGCAAAGCCTCACAATAGAAATTCCCTTGCGGGCCGGCCTCGCAGTCGCCGATGGGATGCGAGAGCTAAAGGTGGAGATCGTTGATGAATACACTGGTGGTGTGCTGACTTCTACCCTGCGCTTTAAGACCCGGCACTTGGAGCCGCCGGTTTTCCTCATTGTCATACAAGGGTACGACGACGGGCCGGACGTCCATCCCAACAACTGGCCCAACGGTCGGGTGGAAGCCGGGGAGACGATCAAAGTAACCGCCATCGTGCAGAACACCGGCGGGGACGCCGAGGAAGTCGTAGCCACAGTCGAGTACCCGGACGGCATCGAGTTTTCCCGGATCTCATCAGAGGACGGTGAGAACAACCGCTTCGTATTCAAGCAGATGGCCTCCGGGGATCAACGCAATCTAGAATTCGATTTTTTTATTCACCCTAAGTTCGACCGGGACACTGTTGACTTTACGCTCAAGATAGCCGAATCGAGAGGTTTTAGGGCTGAGGAGGTGCTGTCCCTTGGCGTTGAATAGAACACAAAGACCGCTAAAATCGGTCTAAAAACCTACGTTGGGGGTCGTCCAGAGATAGTCTAAAGGTCTTGAAGTCCCCGGGGATTTTTAAGAGCGAGCCTCCCGTTTCGAGGGTTTTTTTAGGGATCAAGGGATAACTGAGCGATGCGCATTAAAACCCAAGAAAGGCTCCGCGCCTATCTCGCCTACGGCTTGGGCGCGGTCTTTGTGCTCGCGCTGGTGCTGCCGCTGCTGTGGGTGGTGACCACATCCATGCGCCCCCTCGCCGAGATGACCCGCACTCCGCCGTTAGTTTTCCCCCGCTCCCTCACCTTCCACGCGTACATCGAGATGTGGGACACCGGGCCGTTTGTGAAGTACTTTGCCAACAGCATGGTGATTTCCCTTTCTACGGCTCTTATTGCCCTAGCGTTCAGCGTCTGCGCGGCCTATGCTTTTGCCCGCTTCCGCTTTCGCGGCAACACCTTGTTGCTGATGCTAGTGGTGATGTCGCAAATGCTGCCCGGCTCTTCAATTCTCATCCCGCTCTTTCAGGTGATTCGCGCATTCGGCTTGCTCGACACGCACGTGGGCATGGTGCTGATCTACACGGGTTTTGCCATCCCGTTTTGCACTTGGCTGCTCAACGGCTATTTTCGCGCCATCCCCACCGACCTGGAGCAGGCTGCGCTCATCGACGGCTGCAACCGCCTCCAGCTACTCTACCGCATCGTCTTGCCGCTGGCCGCCCCGGCGATCGTGGCGGTGGGGACTTTTGCCTTTTTGCTGTCGTGGAATGAATTCTTGTTCGCTTTTGTCTTTACCAAATCGCAGGCCCTGACCATTCCAGTGGGGCTGCGCGCTGCGTTTTTGGGGCAATACGTCAACAAATACGACCAGCTCTTCGCCGCGTCGCTGATTTTCAGCCTGCCGCCCATCGCGCTCTTTGTCGGCTTGCAGCGGTATTTTGTTCAAGGATTGACGGCCGGGGCCGTAAAGGGATGACGGCCGGGGCCACGGCCTATTAAGGAGTTGTCGCGATGCGCTTTTTCAATACGAGCGGTCCCGTGGTGGCTGAGGATCATTACTGTATTCCGCCCTTGGAGCGGCTAGACCTGTCCGAAGTACTTCGGCTCGTCCGCGACAAACGCTACTTCGTCCTGCACGCGCCGCGGCAGACGGGTAAGACCTCGGTCCTGCTGGCACTGCGCGACCTGCTCAACGCCGAAGGCACCTATCGCTGCGTGTACGTCAATGTCGAAGTTGGACAGGCCGGGCGCGAGGACACGCAACGCGCCATGCAGGCGATCCTCGGCGAATTGGCCTTGCGCACTCGACAGGCCCTACAAGACGAGTTTGTCGAGGAGATTTGGTTCGAGGCATTGCAGCACTACGGTCCCGATGGAGCACTGCGGCAGGTGCTCAGCCGCTGGGCGGCCGCCGACCCGATGCCGTTGGTACTGCTGATCGACGAAATTGACTCACTAGTGGGCGACACCCTCGTGTCGGTGCTGCGGCAGTTGCGAGCGGGCTACGACCTGCGGCCGGGAGATTTTCCGCAGAGCGTGGTGCTGTGCGGGGTGCGCGACGTGCGCGACTATCGCATTCAATCTACGACCGAGAATGCCATCATTACCGGCGGCAGCGCGTTCAACATCAAGGCGCGGTCCCTGCGCTTAGGCGATTTCTCGCGGGCAGAGGTTCAAACCCTGTTAGGCCAGCACACCGCCGAGACCGGCCAAGTATTCACCGCCGAGGCCCTGAACGCAGTTTGGACGCAGACGCAAGGGCAGCCGTGGCTAGTCAACGCGCTGGCCGACGAGGCCTGCTTTTACGGGGACGCCGCACAAGATAGGCATCGTCCGGTTACTGCCGAAGCCATCCGCGCCGCCCAAGAGCAACTCATCCTCCGCCGCGAGACGCATCTGGATCAGTTGGCCGACAAGCTCAAGGAGGAGCGGGTGCGGCGGGTGGTCGAACCCCTGTTGAGC
>RKRN01000207.1 GCA_007571365.1 Candidatus Latescibacterota bacterium | reverse complement strand
CAGTGGAATCAGTTGGTGTTCGACTATGCGTATGACATTGGTTTGGACTTGACCGAGACCAATGGCGCACATCGGTTCTCTTTCGCATACGAATTCTAACAAATAATAAATACCCTGCTGAGAAAAGGCCGTCCCGCTCCGGGGACGGCCTTTTTGTTTATTTTACGATATCTTCATCCACATCTGCCACCAAAGTGCCTATGTCTTGGCCGCGGCAGATGTGCTCTATGGTTCCCTTGTCAGAGAAGTCAAAAAAGTGCATGGGCATCTTGTGGTCGCGTGCTAACAAGACAGAGGATTGGTCGGCGATGGTGAGGTTTTTTTGGATGATCGTGTTGTAGTGCATCCGCTGGTATAGCCGTGCGTGAGGATCGACGTGAGGGTCGGAGGTAAAGATGCCGCTGACTTGGTTCTTGGCAAAAAGCAGGGCTTGGGACCGCGTCTCAATCGCCCGCTGGGCCGCGGTGTAGTCGGTAGTGACATACGGATTGCCAATGCCGGCGGCAAAGATAACGATGTAGTGCTTTTCTAGGTGACGAATCGCCCGCAGCCGAATAAAAGACTCGGCCACTGTGTTGATGGGAATGGCACTCATCACCCGGACCTCGACATCGGATTTGGAGGTGAGGACTCCGCGCAGCATCAGGCTGTTGATCACCGTGCCGAGTGTGCCGATGTTGTCGGCTTCGGCCCGTTCGATGCCCCACTGGCTGGCGAGTGTGCCGCGGAATATATTGCCGCCGCCAATGACGATGGATATTTCGGTGCCACAGGCGTGCAAGTTGAGGACTTCGTCGGCAATATGCTCTAAGGATTCGGGGTCAAAGCCCACATCGTGCGGGCCGGATATAGCTTCGCCGCTTAGCTTGAGCAGGGCTCGATTGTAGCGCATGGGGGTCAGAGCAGCCGCCCCTTTTCAATAGCGTGTGCTGCTGGATGGGCGGCGGCCAATTCCTCTACCCGGCCGACGAAAAGCTCAACTTGCTGGGTGGCCGCGCCCGTAAGGCGACGACTGCGAGAGATGGTGGCGGCGATCTCTTCTTGGCTGAGCGGAAAGCGAGGGTCTGCGCTCAAACGCTGCGCCAATTCGCTTCTGCTCCGGCCTTGTTCGCGCATGTCGATAGCCGCCGCTAGGGCGTGCTCTCTGAGTGCCGCGTGGGCCTGTTCGCGGCCGGCTCCGCGTTGGATGGCTTCCATCAGCAGCGTCGTGGTGGCGAGGAAGGGCAGATAACGGTCGAGGTCGCGGGCAATTACCGCTTCATAGACGCCCATATCGTCGAGGATGTGCAGCGTGGTTTCGAGCATGCCATCAAAGGCGAAGAATCCATCGGGGAGGGCTACGCGGCGCACGACCGAACAGGAGACGTCGCCTTCAAACCACTGATCGCCAGCGAGCGCACCCAGCATGTGGACATAGCCGCCGAGGACGACCTGCAACCCATTGACGCGCTCGCTGCTGCGGGAGTTCATTTTGTGCGGCATAGCCGAAGAGCCGACCTGTCCGGCGGCAAAGCCCTCGGTTAGCATGTCGTGGCCGGCCATCAGGCGAATCACCCGGGCCAGATTGGCAACACCTGCCCCAAGCTGGTAGAGACAGCTTAATACCTCAAAGTCGAGGCTGCGGGGATAAATTTGGCCGACGGCCCCTAGCTCTCGTTGGAAGCCGAGGTGATGCCGCACTCGGCCTTGGAGCTGGTTGAGTTTGTCGGCGTCGGCGTCGAGCAGGGTCAGTTGATCAACGGCTGTGCCAACTGCGCCCTTTAGGCCGCGCAGGGGATAGCGCCGGATGAGCTCGTTGAGGCGGCCCAAGGCGACCAGCATTTCCTCGCCGAACATAGCAAGGCGCTTGCCAAGCGTGGTAGGTTGCGCGGCCGCGTAGTGGGTCCGGCCAGCGACTGCGAGTTCCTTCCATTGCAAGGCCCGCTGGCCTAGGCGCAAGAGGAGGGCCACGTACTTGACCTGTAGATGCTGCAAGGAGCGGAGAATCTGGTACTGCTCGACATTGTCGGTCAGATCGCGGCTGGTCATTCCCTTGTGAATGTGCTCGCAGCCGGCCAAGCTGCAAAATTCTTCGATACGCGCCTTGACATCGTGCCGCAAAACGGCTTCGCGGCCTGCGATGGATTTGAGGTCAACTTGATCCTTGACGCGCTCGTAGGCCCTTATGGCGGCGGCGGGCACGTCGAGCGCTAAGTCGCGCTGTGCTTTGAGGATGGCAATCCACAGCTCGCGCTCAAGGACTATGCGACCCCGTTCGGACCACAGGTCTTGGATCGCCTCGCTGGCGTAGCGCTGGGCGAGGACATTGGCGATGGCTGTAGGCATGACGCGATTTATCATAAGCATTGGGCATCATCAACGCCAATAGCGCGTCAAATTAGCCCTAGCCACCGCCAATAGAGTAGGTTGAGCGGACAGAGCAAGAGCAAGGATGCCGTAGAAATAAGGCCCTGGGTGAAAATGAGCTGCTGCATGGAGAGTTGCCGAAAACCATAGGCCACCATGAAAGGGGCTGACTGGTAGGGCAAGAAGGCCAAGGTCGTGGCCATAGCCACGCTGAACGCCGCCGGCAGCGGCGCGATTCCGTGCTGGCCGCCCAACTCCATCAGGGGGATGGTCGCCACGCCGGCGACCGCGGCGATATCCATTAGAAAATCGAGCGGGAGGGCGACCAAACAAAGCGATAGGTGCTTGCCCAGCCAGCCGTATTCTGCCAACGCCAGATACTTGCTGCAAGCCTCGATGAACAAGTGGTTAAATCCGGTCGCGTCTAAGGCGTGGCCCAACGCGAGCAGGGCGGCAATATAGGACAGGAGCGCGAAACGCATCTCGACCAAGGCGCCAAAACCGAGCAGCCCCCAGCGCGGCCAGAGGAACAATACCACTAGGCTCAAGCCAACGTAGGCAGGTTGGATGTGGTGCAAGAGGTCTGTGGCCCACAAGCCCACGCCGGCCAGGAGAATGTACAGGGCGCGTCGCTGGACGCGGGTCAGGGGTGCGCTGTGCGGAGCAGGGGGCCGCTGGATGACGTGGCCGTTGAGGTGGCGGCCGAAGAGCATCCAGATCGCGCCGAGCGAAACCAACGTGCGCAAAAAGCCGATGACCGGAAACATCCAATATAGCCAAGTGGCCCAAAATATGGGGGCGCCTTGGGTTTTTTCGTATTGGCCGGCCAAGACCAAGTTGGGCACGGAGCCGGTCAAAAGTCCACAGCCGCCAAAATACGTGCTGCAAAGCAGGGAGAGCAGAACCGCAGCCTTGAGATGCGGCGATGGGCGGCGGCGGACGTGCAGGTGCTCGACGAGGGCGATGCCAAGCGGCATCAGGAACAGGACGCGGATTACCCCAGACGGGATCAGAAAAGCCGTCCCTAGCCCGATCAGGTGCAATTGGCAAAGTAGGAAGAAGGGGCGCTGCGACAGACGGGACTGAAGCCAACAAGCCAGCGTATCGCCGAGGCCCGTTTTGGCCACCCCCAAGCTCAGAGCCATGCCGGCGAGGACGAGCCAGACCGTTTGAGAAAAAAAGGGGGCTAGGCTCTGCTCAAAGCTCAGCAGGCCAACGACTGGGATCAGGGCGAGCACTGCGGCCGAACTCAGCGCGATAGGTATGGGTTCGGTCGTCCAAAAAAGCAGGGCAAACAAGGCAATGCCAAGGGCGTTTTGCACGGGACTGGGCAGCGCGGCCAAAGGAGCTGCCAAGCCCAAAAGGAGGGCTGCGATGCCCAATAGCAAGCCCACCCATTGTTTGGGGGCTAGCTTGGGTGTGGTCAGAGAGAGTCGGCGGGGCAAGCAAACCTTGCGGGGCTAGAGATAGAGTCAAAAATAAAAAAGCCGCGGATTTTGAAAAGAGCGGTCTAAGCCTATTATTGTGCCTAGAGGATACGTGCTATGATTCAACTGAAGTCCATCCGCCTGCGCTTAGACAAGCCGTTGGTTGGGCCATACGACCGGATTTTGCCCCGCCCTGGCCCCGAAGTGGCCGCGCTAGCAGCGGGCGAGTGTATGGCGATCATCCGCGGTACGTCGCTGCGAGAAGCCCTGCCCTTGTGGGAAAGTGCGGCCGCGTGTTATTACGCCAAGGGCCGGGCCGGCACCGGGTGGGTGTCGGACGATTTTAGCAACGCGCAGCAAGCCGAGCACAAGGCAGCGAAAGAGCTGGTACATTCGCTGGCCGTGCCCGTTGGCTACTTCAAGCTGCCCAATGCCGCTTGGGTCAGTGCGCTGGCGGCCGAACTGACGCCGTGGCGGGCCCAGGCGGTCGAAGCGTGGCAAGCGGGGATTAAGCGGGATATTTGGCTAACGGTGCTGAGGGTGTATCGCTGTGCGCCCGTCCAACCGAAACTCCTGCGGCAAGCGGACCCAGGCCCGCGCTTGCGCGTTAGGCCCTTTGAGGTTGAACAGTTGCAGCCGGTCGTTTTAGAAAGCGAGTTTGAACAGCGCATGGAGCAGATACAAGAAGCGGTAGAACGGCACGCTGGCGGCCGCACCCGTGCGGAAGCAAGCTATGACGTCCAAGCCTTCACCGCAGAGACCGGCTACAGGGCCGACCAGCTACAGGGCTGGATTGACCAATGGCGGCGCAAACAGCAGCTCATCCTTTACGGTCCGCCCGGCACTGGCAAGACGTACTTGGCCGAGCGCTTGGCGCGCTATTTAGTGGATGGCGGCGGTTTTAGCGAACTCGTGCAATTTCACGCCTCGTACGCGTATGAGGATTTCGTCCAGGGCATTCGCCCGCAAGTGGTAGAGGGTGCCCTGCACTACGAGTTGGCCGCCGGGCACTTTCGGCGGTTTTGCGCCAAGGCGCGCCAAGCTGGACAAAGCCCCTGCGCGTTGATCATCGACGAAATCAACCGCGCAAACCTCGTGCGCGTTTTTGGCGAGCTCATGTATCTGTTGGAATACCGCCACCGCTCCATCGCGCTGGCCGCTGGCGGCCCCGAATTTTCGATCCCCGCCAATGTCTACCTCATCGGCACGATGAACACGGCTGATCGGTCCATTGCCTTGGTTGACCAAGCCATGCGGCGGCGATTTAGCTTTATCCGTCTGCGGCCCAACTACCAGCTTTTGGCAAGTTATCTCAAGGATAAGGGCGTACCCCCGGAGAAATTGGTCGCG
>RKRN01000326.1 GCA_007571365.1 Candidatus Latescibacterota bacterium | reverse complement strand
CGCGGCCGAACCGTTGGCCGCTCGCATCCGGGGCATTGAGGATTTGCAGCGGCTCAAGCACTTGCATCGAGCGGCGATCCAAGTAGAAAGCCTAAAGGCATTCCAAGCCCTCCTAGACGCCGACTAATAGAACGTCAGTTCTTTAGTATGTATAGCGGCTCACGGACGCCCCGGAACGGTGCCACACCGAAATCGCCAGATCGTCCCGAATCCGATCCCACCGGCGAACCGCCCCTACGCTAGATACCTGCTTGCGGAGCGCAGCACGACAACGGCTGCGTAACAGCAGCTCGCAATTCACTCCACGTCGAGGATGTAGCGCGCCAGCGGCGAGAGCCGTTGGGCCGTTGCGGGCCGCAAGTACTCGCGCTGATTGGTCTGTTGTGGGTGCTCGCGGGCGATAAAGGCGCAGTGCAGGGTGCGGCGGGGGCTACTGCTGTCGTTGCGATATGAGCTGTGCCAGAGGCTGCCGTTGAACACGGCGACCGAGCCGGCCCGGCCCGTTAGCTGCACTTGCTCGGGGTGGTCGGCTAAGCGGTCGTCCATGTAGTCGGTAATCCTGCCGGGTTTGTGGTGGCTGCCGGGGACGCAGCGGGTCGCGCCGTTGGCAGCGGTGAAATCGTCGAGCATCCACATGGAGTTGACGACGTGATACGGCTCGCCGGGCGCGGTAGGCCGCCCCCAATCCGCGTGCAGGATCTGCAAGCCGCGGCCGGGCAATGGATCGTGCCCGTTGAGTGAGTGCAGCTTAAACGGCCGCTGCAAGAGGTGAAAGACCGCGGTCAGCAGCGTCGGTTGTAGGTAAACGGCGTCAAACACTTGCCCTTTGTTGACCAAGTCGGCGAGGCGGCGCACGCCCTCCATCTGGGCAACTTCAGCACCGGCTTGGTCGCCCTCGCGGGCAAAGATCGCGTCAAAAGCATGGCGCAACGCAGCCAGCCAGTCGGGCGCGATGACTCCTTCCAAGATAGTGAAGCCGTTGGTGTCCAGTTCGCGGTATTGCGCGGGTGTCAGCGGCTGGGGGACGAGCCCCCGTTGCAATAATTCAAGGTCCAAAGAGAATTTTCCTCTGATTTTTTAATGTGTAGGGGGCGGTTTGTAAACCGCCTCTACATCTGTTGCGCGAATTCGCAGATGGTGGCCACGCCGCGGCGGATGTGGTCTTCGGCGGCCGCGATGGAGATGCGCACGTGATCGCGGCACATCTGGCCAAAGGTGCTGCCTGGGGCCACGGCCACGCGCTTTTCTTGGAGCAGCCGGACGGCGAATTCGCCGGAGTCCATGCCGGCCGCCGAGATATCGATCATCAGGTAGATCGCACCGCCCGGGGTATAGCGGTACAAGCCGTACTCTCGCAGGACCTCGAGGGCGATGTCGCGGCGGTGCGCATAGGCGCGACACATGGCGGCCACCTCGTCTTGCGGGCCGTCGAGCGCATCGGCGGAGGCTAGCTGGGAAAAGCCCGTGCCGCACGAGACAAAAGGCTCTTGCAGCTTGGCGGCTAGTTCGATGTACTCGGGATTGGCGCGGGTAAAGCCCACTCGATAGCCGGTCATGGCGTAGCTTTTGGACATGCCGGAGACGACGATAGCGCGTCCGTCGGCGTCGTGCGGCAGTGCGCTCTGATGCGGTTGGTCGAAGACGAGCTGGCCGTAGATCTCGTCGGACAGCACCCACAAATCGCGGTGCTGGGCCAAGTCCATGAGCTGGCCCAGCAGGGCCTCGTCGTACACTTGGCCGGTGGGATTGGAGGGCGTGCAGAGGAGGAGGAGCTTGGTGCGGGGACTGACTAGGCGGTCGATCTCGTCGAGGTCGGGCAGGAAGTGGTTTTCCGCCCGCAAATTGTAAAACACAGGTTGGCCGTGGACGATGGAGATGGCCATCTCGTAGTTGGGCCAGCCCGGGTCGGGCAACAAAACCTCGTCGCCCGGTTCGAGCAGGGCGAGGAATGCGGTCGCCACGCTCATGACCGCCCCGGGCGTGACGAGGATATTTTCGCTAGTGGTGGGTACGCCAGTGCCGCGCTCAAAGTAGCGAGCCGCGGCCGCCCGCAACGCATCGACTCCGGCGTTGGGGACATACTTGGTGTGGCCGGCGCGTACATAGCGGCAGGTGGCTTCGACGATGGAGGCCGGCGTGGCAAAATCGGGTTGGCCGACTTCGAGGTGGATGACCTCGCCCGTTTTTTCGACGGCCCAAGCCAAGTCCATGATCTCGCGGATGCCCGAGCGGGGCATGGCCGCCGGGATACGGGCAAAAGGCTTCATCGGAGGTGGATGCCCGGCCCGGTCGCGCCGATCATCTGCACCGTGTTGTAGATGGAAGCTGGCGTCGAGGCTCCGGTGACGCCAGTGATCCCCTCAGTGCGCGCGACCTTGAGGTCGAGGCCCGGGCCTTGGGCGTGGATTTCGACGATGGCTTCGCTCCACTTTGGGCTTACCAACAGCAGCGAATGCGTGCGATCGAAGCCGATGCCGGCGTACGCAATGGCCGCGTGGGTGTTGACGTTGCGCGGGAAGAGCGGGCAGATGCCGCGCGTCGGGCCGTCGTAGAGGATGGTTTCTTCTTTGATGTCGTCGGGGTCGAGACCGGCAGCCGCGCAATCGACGTTATGCGGGGGCTTCTTCATAACTACATCGACCGACTCCCACACGTCGCGGTTTTCCAACAGCGCGTCCATGCCGACTACCCCCCCGTGCGGAACGAAGGCGCGGGTGCCAGCGCGGCGGGTCGTTTCCTCAATGGCGGCTTCGACCATTCGGTCGGCGAGGGCGGTCACTGAGATGAACATGTAGTTGGTTTTTTCGAGGATCGCCTGCCCCCACTGGCGGGTGACATCTGGGTGGGCCATTTCGACGACGAGGTCGGGCTGCCGCGATGCAAAGTCGCGCAAATCGGCTAGGCAGAGGTCGGCGGGGAGGTTTTGGACCGCCGCGGCCACTTGATCGTGAACAAAGACGACTTCCATGCCGTTGTCTGGGTCGGCGTCTATCATCTTGTGGACGGCTTGGCCGATCTGGCCGTAGCCGATTAGGCCGATGCGAGTCGATTTTTGGCGCATGGTTTGGCTCCTCAAAAGGGGGTAATCAAAAGTAGCGAATATAGGCACTCGCCGAGGATAGGGCGAACAAAAGGCGCGTCGAATCAGAGCTATTTTGTCCACTCGGACCGGCTGGGGCGGTTGATTGTCGACGACAGGACTTCTTATTATACGCAAATGCGTATATTAAATTTAGAGCAAAGAGACCATGAAAACACACTGGTACTTTGAGACGATCACTCCGAGAAAGCATCCCGAAGCGCAGCGGAATCGGGCGTGGTGCCAGCGGGCGATTGAGAATCCGATCCGCAGGACCGTACAGAGCGACGGCAAGGTTCAGCACTGGATTTGGCTGCCACACGAAAATCGGTACCTGCGGGTCGTCACGCTAGAGGATGGCGAGACTATCTTCAACGCCCACTACGATCGCAGATTCAAGCCCTAAACGACCTTAGCTCGAAAGGACGCCACATCATGCAGGTCAAATACTACCCAGAGGTCGATATGCTCAATATCGATTTTTCTACCGCGCCAGGAGCCGATGCGGAAGAGGTGACGGAGGGGTTCGTCTTCACCTACGATGCCCAAGGATGCGTCACAGGCATTGAAGTTGATCAGGCGTCTAAGCGCGTGTGCTTAAAAGAAGTCAAACAGAACGACGCTTACGTCGTCACCATGGGGGAGGTATATACCGTCTCCACACTGGCCGCGGAACTAGGTGTAGGGGAGCGCTCAATTCAGAAAACGATTCAGGCGATGCGTGCAGCCAGCATAGAAGTAGGTCAGCAAGAGAGTCCTGACCATCCGATCTTGCTTACGGAAGCGGACGTACTGGCTGTCAAGCACTGGCGCGAACAACATCCCCGGGGGCGGCCGCGAGTAGCTGCTGAAGGATGAGCTAATTCTCCTGCGGCACTGTTCAGAAGTGCCGCGTGGCGCCGGCGGACAAGCCGCTCCTCAATCCCGCCAATCGACGACCACGCCGACGATATTTCCATCCCGCTCCCGCTTAATGCGCTCGAACATCGCCGGCAGCGCGGCGCACCCTAGCCGATGGGTAATGCAGTGTTCCCACTTGAGCACGCCCAGTGCCATGTTCTTGATCACAGCGCGGCGGCAGGGTTGCCAGCCATCGTCGCAGGGAAAAAACATCTGTAGGCGCTTGCCGTGCGGCGTAGGAAAGTCTAGGGCGAGCGGATCGTCGCCGTAGTGGCCCTGCCAGACGAAAGACCCAAATCGCCGACAGAGGGCAATCGCCGGATCTAGGCACTGCGGATGCCCGGTGCATTCGAATACCACATCGGCCCCTTCGGGCGCACGCTCCCGTACTGCTGCGGCCACATCCTGCTTTTTGCCATTGATTGCATGATCCGCGCCCAGTGCCTTGGCGACCGCCAGTGGTTTTTCATTAATATCCACGGCCACCACCACACACCCTCGCTGTACACAAGCTGCCACCACCCCTAAGCCAATCATCCCCACCCCATGCACCACCACCGTATCCCCCATCCGCGGATTGGCCATATCGACCCCATAAAGCCCCACGGCTGGCATCACAAACAAACTAGCCACATCCATCCCGGCCCCGGGCACCATCTGGGCCACGCCATGCGTGGTATTAGGCCGAGTAACGACGCGACTGCAATGCCCGCCGGAGACGCACCCAACCTCCGTCCCGTCGGCCAGCCTCATCGCGTCATTGCCGCGAAAGTACACTTCGTCGCCAATTGCAAAATTGTCGATGTCGGCTCCGACGGCTTCTACGATGCCCGTGCCCTGATAGCCGGTGCATAGCGGAAAGGGGTTGCGGTTCATCTTGCTTATTTTGCCGCTGATTAGTCCAAACTCAGTGCCGATGCTGACCCCGGTGAAATGGGTGCGGATCGCGACTTGGTCGGGGGCCGGATCGTCCAACACGACCTCAGTCAACGCGAAGTTTTGCTGCTCGTCGCAGATGAGTGCTTTGGCATCCATGGAAAATCCTTTCGGGTGTTAGTTTATTTTTTTTCGGCGATTTTGCAGACCCAGATGCTGATTTCGTAGAGCAGGAGCAGAGGCAGGGCCATCAGGAGTTGGGAGACCGGGTCGGGCGGCGTGAAAATTGCGCCGAGGACGAAGATGCCGATGATGGCGTAGCGGCGGATATGGCGCATCCGCGCAGCCGTCAGTACGCCGACCTTGGCCAAAAAGAGCGACAGCACCGGCATCTCAAAGACGATGCCAAAGCCGGCGATCAGCCGCAGCACAAAGCCGATGTACTCGTCGGCAGCCCATTGCGAGGTCATGTCGGGCGGCTCTAGCGCGAGGAAAAAGCGCAATCCGAGCGGGAGGACAATGTAATAGGCGATTAGTGCGCCAACCGAAAAGCAGAGGACGCTCAGCGAGATAATGGGCAGCATGAGCCGCTTCTCGCGCTGCAAAAGCCCCGGGGCGACAAAGCGCCAAGCTTGGTAGAACAGGACCGGCAGGGTCAGCAGCAGCCCGCCGACAAAGGCGATTTGCAAGCTGATAAAGAAATAGGTCATGGGTCGGAGGGCTTGCAGTCGGCGCGCTGGGGGCAGGTCGGTACTGGGCGCGGCTGATTCGGGCGCCGTAGCGGGCTGGTCCAACCACTGGCTCACCAGCTTTTTGATCGCCCGCACCACGCCCGAGGATTGCTGGCTTTCCAAGCTGAGGACAGCCTCTTCGTACGGCCGGGTCAAGATCTGCACGATCGAGTCGGAAAAAGCGAAGCAAATCACCGCGCCCACGGCGAGGGCGGCTAGGGCTTTGAGAATGCGCCAGCGGAGTTCTTCGAGGTGATCGAGAAAGGGCATGTTGGCTTCTGGGGGCGGGTCTGGGTCGTGGTCGCGTGGCTCGCGAGCGGCTCGCGGTTGGCGGAAACGGGCACCGAGAGCAACCAGCGCGATCAGCAGGCAGCCCCAGGCAAAGAGGTCGCCGTGCCGGGTGTAAAAAGTTGTGGGCTGGCCGACCGAGACGGTGGCGACCGCGACCGCGGGCGCGAAAAGGTCGGTCGCCTCGTAGGTGCGGCCAAATGGGTCGATAAACAAGGAGATGCCAGTGGTGGCGGCGCGGGCGATGGCCGTGCGGTTTTCAACGGCGCGCATGGCGTTGATGAGCGCGTGTTGGTAGGGCCCGGCACTGTGGCCAAACCACGAGTCATTGGTAATGTTGACCAGCACTCGGGCCCCAGCCGCCACGTGCTGACGCACCAGATCGGGAAAGATGGACTCAAAGCAGATGAGCACGGCAAAGGGATGCCGGGGATGGGCAAAAACCGCGTGCTCGGTGCCGCGCGAAAATTCGGCCGGGCCGAGATCGCCCGTCAGGCGGGACCAGTCGATATCGCGCAGCAAGGGGATGGCGTCGCGGTAGGGGGTCCGCTCGCCAAAAGGCACTAAGTGCATCTTGGCGTACGAGGGCAGAATTGTAGCTCCGGGCTCGACGAAGAAGGCTGCGTTGTAGTTGGCGTGTGGCGCGCCGGTCAGCAAGGGGATGCCCAACTCCTCGACGAGTGCTTGGACGCGGCCTCGGCAGCCAGCGCGGCGCACAGGATCGCACGGCACGGCCGTCTCGGGCCAGACCAGCAGCTCGGGATCGCGCTTGGCCGCCTGGCGCGAGAGGGTGTTGAGGGCTGCGAAAGTGCGCTCCAGCCCGTTAGGACCCCACTTGTCGGCGTATGTAGTGTTCGGTTGAATCAGGCCGATGCGCAGGCCCTCGTCCGGCACGGTCCCAGTTAGGGCACTCTGAGCGTGGAGCCAAGGCAAGAGATAACCCAAGGCAACGCCGCCGAGAAAGACGCGCCGCCCGACGAGTGCTAGATAGAACAGCGCGTTGAGCCCGACGACCCAACAGGAGACGCCAAAGACGCCGGTCCAGGTGGCGTACTGGATCAAGTGCGGCAGGGCTGCTTGGCTGTGCCCCAAGAGGAGCCAGGGAAAACCCAACTCCCCGAGCGAGAGCACATACTCCTGCCCAGTCCACAACAAAGGCAGCAACGCCAGCGCCTTGGGGCCCCACCGTGCGGCGAGCACGTTGAACAGCCCAGTGCAAAGCCCGGTAAAAAGGCCCAAGTAAGCGGCCATCAGCCCGGTGCCCCCGATGACGGCAAGCCCCCCGCCTTGGGTATAGGCGACCCAGTACAGGGACAGCAGATTCCACACTAACCCGCTGATCCAGCCCGCGGCAAAGCCCGCTTTGAAGCCGCGATCTTTCAGCACCAGCAGCAAAGGAACCAGCGCACCATGGGCCCAGAGCGGATGATAGAGAAAGGCCAGCGGGTGATCCGGGTGACTGGGAAAGGCCAGCGAGAGTAAAGCCCCGCTCAGTGCGGCGAACAGCAGGCGATAAAGCGGGGTTAGGGCCAAGATAAAGCGCGGGTTAGACATCGGCAGTGGTGGGTAATGTACAAAAATATAGAAGGGGGTTCGGGGTGGAGCAAGATGCTGGCATAGATTCTGCTTTTATACCTCGGTGACGCCTAGTGCCTAGCCAATAGTGAGGGCTAGACGCTACACTCGCGTGTTTTTTTGCTACAACTTTGCCCAAGGAGGAATCCATCGTGCCAACGCAAATCCAGCCCATTGACTACAACTTTGCCGCCCGGACTGTGGGCGAGGGGCCGCCCATACACTGCGATGAACTGCCAAGGGAGCGGCTTGCGCGCTTGGGGCCGCAGGCACTCAAGGACCAAGAGTTGTTGGCCGTGGTCTTAGGAACAGGGTATCGCGGTCGGCATGTGGTCGACTTGGCCGGGAGCATGCTCGCCGATTACCCCAAGGAATCGCTGGTAGATATGGATTTGGGGGAATTGAGCCGGATCAAGGGGCTGGGCAAGGCCAAGGCCGGGGTTTTGGTCGCGGCCTTTGAATTGGCGCGCCGCGGGCTACACAAGGGCTTGGGGGTGCGGCCGGTGATTAGTGCCCCCGGCGACGCGCTGTCTATGCTGTCTGACATCAAAGATCAGCAGCGCGAGCACTTTCTTTGCTTGTATCTCAACGCCCGCAATCAGGTGATCCACAAGGAAATCGTGTCGATCGGCAGTCTATCTTCGGCCATCGTGCATCCGCGCGAGGTCTTTCGCACGGCTGTAGCGCAAGCTGCCGCCAGCGTGATCTTGGCGCACAACCATCCCTCCGGCGACGTGTCGCCCAGCCAAGACGACATCAACTTGACGCGGCGCTTGGTGCAGGCTGGCGAGATCATGGGCATTGACGTGCTCGACCACCTCATTATCGGCAGCGACGATTTTATTAGCTTGAAGGAGCGCGGCTTGATCTAAAGAAAATTGTATTTGCTCGGCAAAAGCCTATATTACTGACGCGAACAGCAATTTATACAAGGATATACGAGCGATGAAAGACGAAGAGAGCCATCTAATTCCGGTGGACATTTTCGATATGTACCCCTACCCAGACGCGGATCAGGGCTTGGGTACGCCGCAGAAGTTCTTGGTTTTGCTCAAGGGCGCGGAAAACAGCGTAGTGCCCATCACGATCGGCCACTTTGAGGGCCAAGCTCTTGCCATGGCACTCCGCAAAATCGCCTTGCCGCGGCCCCTGCCGCACGACTTATTGTGCAACCTGCTCAAGCGAATCGACGCCGCAGTCCACAAGTTGGTGGTCCACACGCTCAAAGAAGATGTTTTTCACGCGTACCTGTTGCTCCAAGCCCAAGGCCAGTCTTTCTATCTCGACTGTCGCCCCAGCGACGGCATGATCGTGGCCACGCTCTTGGGTGTGCCGCTCTTTGTGACCCCAGAGGTCATGGCGGCGGCTGGCCAGCTACTGGAACACTCCGACGAGCGTGCAGACCAAGCCGCTGAACCCGCAGCGGACAAAGCGGCTGAGCGCGAGGAGGCGGAGGCGTTTGCGGCCCCGGAGACGGGCGAGCCGATGAGCCAATTGGAACAGCTTAAAGCGCACTTGGACTGGCTCATCGCCCAAGAGGCCTACGAGCAGGCGGCCGAGGTCCGCGACCGCATCAACAAGCTAGAGGCCGAAAGCTAAGAGGTGCTTTCGCCTCGCTTCGACGCTCTTGTCCGGCTGTTGCCGTGCAGGGGCGTTTTTTATGGGTTCATACGCAGAACGGCAACCGAAGGAATAACACCTTAATTCAGTAACTGACGTTCCGCAGTGGGGTTGGACACACCCTCTTGGGTGCGCGGGCCTCTGGCCCGCAATGATTGGTTTACAGAGCAATTCTCAACGAGGGCTGCTATGACCAACAAACTCAAAAATGCTTTCGACAAAATCTCAACGTTGAGCGAAAAAGAACAGGACGCTATCGCGGAAGTGCTCCTAGCGATAGTAGATGATACTTGGGGGCCAGAGGACGACGAGGACGAAGCCGAATGGGATGCGCTAGTGGGATCAAAAGGATCTCGCGATTGGTTGGACAAAATGATAAAGCACGTTCGGCAGGATATGCGAGAAGGAAAGGTCTATGATTTTGATCCCAGCGACTTGAACCCATTGAGTCGAGTCCATGAGATCAAAGACTCATCCTGATTTCTGGGATGCCTATTATCAGCTGCCCAAGACTTAAACTAGGGCGGCAGTTGCCTATAAGAGATGGCGCAAAGATCCGTATCAACCAGGGCTTTCCTTTAAACCAGTAAAAGGAAAGCCTTTTGTCTATTCAGTGCGTATCGGGCGGCAGTGGAGAGCATTAGGACTCAAAGAGGGCGATGCGATCACTTGGTTTTGGATCGGCTCACATGCTGAGTACGACCGACTCCTCGCTTAACCAAATCGTCCGCCAAAATACATCCATAAACCCGTTACAGCTTTTGCGGCTAATACTCGCATGCCAGCGTCAATCAACTCGTCGTCTTATCGCCCTTGAGTGTGGGCATGCAGAAATACCATCAGCGACGCGAGGTCCGCCGGCGAGACCCCGGAAATGCGCGAAGCCTGTCCTAGGGTCTGTGGGCGGATCGCCGCGAGCTTTTGGCGCGCCTCGGTCGAAATGTTTAGCCCAGGGGCGGCGAAGTCAAAATCAGTCGGCAGGCGCCGGGATTCAAGGCGCTTGAGCTTTTGCGCTTGGGTCTCTTGGCGCTTGATGTACCCCGCGTATTTGATCTCGGCCTCGACGTGTTCGGCCGCGTCCGGCAAGACAGGCTGTGGTGGCGGGGCGAATTCGCAGAGATGATCGTAGTTAAGTTGGGGGCGGCGCAGCAACTCGGCGAGCGAGGTCGATTCAGTGATGAGAGTGGTGCCCTGCCGCGCCAAGACCTCCCGCACCTTTTCGGTCGGTTTAACGCGCTCGTGCCGCAGGCGCTCGCGCTCGGCGGCGACTTGTTGCTGCTTGGTTTGAAACTGACGCCAGAGGTCGTCGCCGATCAACCCTAATGCCCGGCCCTTAGCCATCAGCCGGTCGTCGGCGTTGTCCTCGCGCAAGAGCAGGCGATGCTCGGCCCGCGAGGTGAAGATGCGGTATGGTTCGAGCGTACCTTTGGTCACGAGGTCGTCAATGAGGACGCCGATGTACGCATCAGCGCGCGTGAGCACCAGCGGGTCGTCGCCACGGGCCTTGAGCACGGCGTTGATGCCAGCCATGATCCCTTGGGCCGCGGCTTCTTCGTAGCCAGTGGTGCCGTTGATCTGGCCGGCGAAGAAGAGATTGGCCACGCGCTTGGTCTCTAGGTGGGGGTAGAGTTGGGTCGGCGGGGCGTAATCGTATTCGACGGCGTACGCCGGGCGCAGAATCTCGGCCCGTTCGAGGCCGGGCAAGGAGCGCACAATCTGGGGTTGCAGGGCCTCCGGCAGGCTCATCGACAGGCCGTTGAGATAAAACTCGAGGGTGCGCCGCCCCTCTGGCTCGACGAAAACTTGGTGCCGCTCCTTGTCGGCAAAGCGGGCGATTTTGTCCTCTATGGAGGGGCAGTAACGCGGGCCGATGCCCTCAATGCGCCCGCTGTACATGGCCGAGTGCGACAGGTTGTCTTGGACGAGCTCGTGGGTGTGGGCGTTGGTGTAGGTGATCCAGCAAGGCATTTGCGGCTGGATGATTTCTTGTACCGCATAGGAAAAGGGGCGCGGCGGGTCGTCGCCGGGCTGTTCTGCAAACGCGGCAAAATCGAGGGTGCGGCCATTGACGCGCGGTGGGGTGCCGGTTTTGAGACGACCGGTTTCAAAGCCGAGCGCGACCAAGCCTTCGGCGGCCTTTTCAGCGGCGGTCTCGCCGGCGCGCCCGGCACTGTAAGAGAAATCGCCGACGTGAATTTTGCCGCGCAGGAAGGTGCCGGTCGTGAGGATGACGGTGCGGCCGCGGTAGGCGATGCCGCCTTTGACGCCGACGCCTTGGACCATTCCACCCTCGATTAGCAAGCTCTCCATCAGACCTTGGCGAATGTCGAGCTGCTCCTGCTGTTCGCAAGTGTATTTCAGCTCAAATTGGTAGTCTTTTTTGTCGGCTTGGGCCCGCGAAGCGCGCACGGCTGGTCCGCGCGAGGTGTTGAGGCGGCGGAATTGGATGCCGGTGCGGTCGATGTTGACCGCCATCTGGCCGCCGAGCGCGTCGATTTCCTTGACGATGTGCCCCTTGCCGATCCCGCCGATCGCCGGGTTGCAGGATAGCTGGCCAATGGTGTCCAAATTCATGGTCAAGAGCAACGTCTCGGCTCCCATGCGCGCGGCCGCGAGTGCAGCCTCGGTGCCGGCGTGGCCACCGCCGACGACGATGACTTGGTACGCTTTGTCGTAGGAAATCACGATCGTTTATAGGCGGCGAGGATGCGGTCGCCCTCCTCTTCGGTTTCGCGCAAGAGCGTTTGCAGCACGTCTGCGGGACGGCCGGTGCGCTCTTGCTTTTTCGACCAGTGCCACTGCTCCAAATAGGCGTCGGTGCCCACCAGCCCTTCGCGCATGGCGATGCGGTCGATCGCAAGCTGGAAGCGGGCGGGCAAGGTGTGCGAACTCGGCCGCCGGCCAGCAAAGAGCTTGATTTGCACGGGGATGTCGCGCCAGTAGAGGACTTGGTATTGAATCATGAGTCGAGCACCCGGCGAAAAGCGCGGATGTGGTCGGGTGTGGTGCCGCAGCAGCCGCCGATGATCTGGACGCCGGTCGCCGCTAAGCCTGGGACGTACGCGGCCATTTCCGCGGGATTTTGCGAGTAGATGGTGCGGAGCGCACTGTTGAGCTGAGGCATACCGGCATTGGGATAGGTCATTAGCTTCTTGTCGAGGCCGCGCTCCTGCATGGCGGCCTTAAACTGCTCGACGCCGTGGAGGGCGTATGGCATACCGGTGTGTTCACTGCGCCGGGTTTCAGCACCGCAGTTGACCCCGACGAGGTGGACGTGGTCGAGGAGGTTGTCGCCACCGGAGTATTGGCCCGAGGCGAGTATGTCCAACAGGTCGGCGACCGAGTGCCCCCAGTCCGTGCGATAGACGACCTGTTTGCTTTTGCGGTCTTGCGTGTATTTGAGCGCGAGGTTGACGGCAATGGGCAGGCCGGTCTGACGGGCGATGTCGCATATCATGGCCGCTTCAACGGCTGAGAACTGGGTCTCAACCGAGAAAAAATCGACTCCCCCCTCGCAGAGTGCGTCGATAATGCGCTGATGTGCAGCGCGGACCTTGCGGTTGGGAATGCCAAAATCCGTACTGCCGACGTCGGCCTCAATGGCTCCAGGGGAAGGGCCGATGGAGCCGGCGATGAAGATGTCTCGCTCGCCGAGCTCCCGGGCGCGCTGTGCCAGTTCGGCCCCGCGTCGGGCCAGCGCACCGGCTTGAGTGGGGTCTTTATCGGCCATGGCGAGGTGCAGCTCAGAGGCGACAAAGGTGTTGGTGCCAATGCAGTCGGCACCGGCGGCGATGTAGTCGGTGTGGATATCGACGACCGCCTCTGGATGGCTTTCGTTGGCGAGCGTGGAGTTGGTCAGCTCGATTTGGCGAGCGAAAAGCTGGGAGCCAAAACCACCGTCGTACAAGAGGGGGAACGGGTCGTCTAGGCGCTGGAGGAAAAGGGACACCGGGCTTGTCTCCGCTAGGATAGGGTATCGGGGCGGGAGTCGCTGAACAGCCAGTTGAGTAAGCGTTGGCCAAAGTCTGGCGCAAAGCGCGGTACGTGCGAGCCTTGCTCTATGGTCCACAGCTCGATGGTGACGTCGTTGCGGCAGCCCGTGCGGTAGCGGGTGCGGACGGTCTCGGGACCATCAATGCCTTGGTCGAGGTCGAGCGGCGGGAGGGTTTCTGGACTGGTGAAGTCGCAGCGGGCGAGGGCCGCCCAGCGCAACGCGACTTCTTCTGCACCTGCGTATTCACGTTCGCCCGTGCTGCCGTCGTAGGCCACGGTTTCGTCGGCTGTGCCGTGGATTTGCAGCACTGAGACCGGCGCGGCAAAAGCGCAACGAGAGGGGTCGCTAAAGGAAGTACCGGCGAGGCTGGCAATGGCCACTAGCCCGGGAATACCTTCGCAGGCGAGTCGGTAGGCCATAAAGCCGCCGTTGGAGTGCCCGAGGGCGAAGATGCGCTCTACGGCAATATGCGTAGCGGCCTCTTCAAGTAACCCGGAAAGGTACTGCACGTCATCGACTTGGGTATTGTGGAGGTCGCAGCAGAAGTCCGTGGCGTTCCAAAAGCGCTTGCCGTCGGGGTCGTGTGTGCCGTTGGCCATAATGAGAGCAAAGCGATCGTCGTTTACCCGCTGCGAGAGGCCGAAATAGCGGTCGTGCTCGGCCGCGTGACTGGTGAAGCCGTGCAGGCTGAGCACGAGCGGAATAGGCGTTTTGGGGTCGTGATCGGCTGGCAGGACCAACAGAGCTGGGCGTTGGCCGCCCAACGTGTGGACGATGTGATTCTCGCTCAAGCTAGCGACCAGTTCGGTTTGGGATATTTCTTGGCTACAGGCGGTGAGGGTCAATAACACCAGAGCAGCAAAGGTACAGATTTTGTCGTTCCGCATATCGACCCTCCTTTCTGTTGGCGAGCTATAGGCCGACGGCAAGAAACGGTTCTAAGCTCAGTTTTAATCTATGGGATAGGGCCAATAATGACCAACGCGCTAGGCGGCCAACTCGCCCTTGCGGTAGGCGCGCAGGAAGGCAGCGCAGTACTCGTCGCGGCCCAGCAGCATATCCTCGGCGAGTTGGTAGGGACGGGCTTGGCGATCGCCGGCAAAGAGGTCGGCCAGAGAGGTGGTCGTCGGGTCCATGATTGCGCTGTCGGCACCGGCTTCGACGGCTAGCAGTAGGAAGACGTCGTTGATCAAGTGGCGGCAGGGCAGGCCGAAGGAGACGTTGGAGAAGCCGCCGGTAATGTGGACTTCTTCTCCTAAGTCGCCGCGCAGTTGGCGGATGGCGTCAAAAGCGTGGTGGCCGAATTGTGCATCTACCGAGATGGGGAAGATCAGCGGGTCGATGTACAAATCGGCGAGCGGCAATCCCAAGGCGAGGGCCTTATCTACCATTTGCCGGGCGTGATCGACTCGCTCTTGCGCGCTTTGCGGCATACCGGACTGGCCGGCCGCGGTGATGACGACTTGGGCGTTGTACTGCTTGGCCAGCACTAGGGCTTCGGGCCGCTCCAAAGACGCGGAGTTGAGCAGCAGGCGCTGGGGGTGGTCGGCCCCGGCTGCGAGGCCGACAGCGAGCGTGTCTAGCTGGGAGGAGTCGATGGCCAGGGGCGTCTGCGACATGGCCGATACCGCTTGGACTAGCCAGCGCATGGCCTCTTGTTGCTCGGCGGGCTTGAGCGAGATCTCATCGACATTGAGATCGAGAAAATCGGTGCCGGCCGCTTCTTGGCGCTGCACTTGGCGGCCGAGGTAGTCGAGGGCGTCCGCGTTGCCGAGCATGGCTTGTTGCACGGCGATCTTGAGGTGTTTGACGCGGCCTTCCTCGTAGTCTTGAGTCGTTTTGACGGCTGCGGGAATTTGGAGGAAGCGGCGCTTGTTGTTGGCGTCGCGGAAGCGCACGGATTCCGCGCCTTGGGGGTCTGGGCCGATGAGCTTGCCTTTGCGCAAGACGACGCGGGTGGTGTGGATGTTTTCGCCAATGACGACGAAGGGACGGTCCGTACCGGGGATGTTCATTGGCATGTCCGTTGGAATGGGAAGCGTTGTTAAAGCAATAGAAAATAGGTAGTTGTGCTAGCATTCACAAGCCCGAACAATCGGCTATGATGCGTTCAGCTTTAACGCAAATTCCGGTCAAGCAGCCTTGCCTGCTAAGAGTAGTATCGTACATTGATACTATGAACCTCAGCGGCAAACACCGCAAAACGCTCCAAGCTGTCTTTGCAGAACCTGTTCGCGCCAACGTGAAGTGGACGGATGTTGAGCACTTACTGCGGGCACTTGGGGCCGAAATAACGGAAGGACGTGGATCGCGCATCCGCATACACCTCCAAGGGGTGCGGGCCGTTTTCCACCGACCCCATCCGCAGCCAGATATGGGCAAAGGAGCGTTGAAGTCTATGCGGCACTTTTTGGAGCAAGTCGGCGTAAAGCTGGAGGCAGGAGATCATGTTGAATCATAAAGGCTACACGGGCCACGTCGAGTTCGACGACGAGGCAGGTATTTTTCACGGCGAGGTACTCGATCTCAACGATGTCGTCACGTTTCAAGGGCGGACGGTTGAGGAACTGGAACGAGCCTTCCGAGAATCGGTAGAAGATTACTTGGCCTTCTGCCAAGAGCGTGGCGAAACACCAGACAAACCCTTTTCTGGCCGCCTAATGCTCCGTTTGCCGCCGCCGTTGCACCGCGATATTTACGTGCGGGCGAAGCGAGAGGGTAAGAGTCTGAATCAATGGATTGCAGACCAATTGACGGCGGCTAGATAGAAGCCGCATCGTCGAGGAGACCCCCAAATCCGAGTCGATCTGATTGTCAAAGATGAAAGATCGAAATATAGCTTGACAAGTGTACCCCCCCCCCTTTTATACTACCGCTCCTATTTTGTCGGCGCGGTCAGGCTTTTGTTTTGACCACGCTCCCTCCCACCTAATTCACCACGAGGTCTTACCCATGAAAACCGCACTGACGTACGTATCGCTGCTTGCTCTCTTAGTGGTCTATTTCTTCGCCATCCCGAGTCCCATGCATGCCCAAATGGCAGATACGCTTGATATCCAAGTGCTTCCTGCCGGCAACATCAATGCCGTGATCAACGGAGACACGCTAGCCAACGGTTTGCGAGCCCATCCCGATCGTGCCTACCGACTTAAGCGAGGCGCGGTATACCAGTTTACGGAGACGATGAAGATCAATGGTGACCTAAATCTGATTGCTACCGAAGTAAACGGTGATCCAGATGAATTGGCTAACAGGCCCCCCGTAATTGTTCCCGGAATCTTGCCGGATGACTCATCTCCAACTCAGTTTTTTGACTTGATTGGGAAGAGCGGAAAGATCAGTATGAATGATCTCTACTTGCTGTCGCGGAGAGCCGATAACGTTGTTGCCGGCTGGGATAACTACATGACGTTAAGTGCCGATTCGATATCGCTGAAACTCCGCGACATTGTATTTGATAGTGGTGGCGGATTTGGCATACTCATAGCTGGCCATTGGAGCAAAATCGATATGCAGGATTGCGTATTTCGCAATAATCATCACAGTCTAGCGTGGATTGCGGGTGGTTCACCCATGATTGCGTTCCCGGGGGTCCATATGGATACGCTGAAAGTGATTAACAACACTTTCTTTGCCGTTAATGGGTATATCTGGTCGGCGAGAGGCTACGACCGTCATTCGGTATTCGAGCACAACACCCTAGTTTACACCCATGTTAATCCCTTCCTAGCCCATCATGGCTCCAATGTTCACATCAAGAACAACCTGTTCTACTCGGTACATTCCTTGGGCTGGTGGACGAAGTTTGTCCTGGAAGATCCCGGTTTCTCCAATTGGCCAGATACTACATCCACTAGCCTGATCCACTTTACGGCCCGGGATTCTATCAGTAAGTGGAGCACGGATATTTGGAACCAGACTATCCCCGGGCCGGAGGTATATATCGATCCAGATCGAGGGGTCACCGTTGAAATGCTGGATCCAACGAGGCGCGTAATAGATATCCAGAACAACGCGTATTTCTGGCCCGAGAAACTGTTTGATTACTACGATACCTATAACGCTAATATCACGCTTACTGATAGCGTCAAGGTCCCCGATGGCTCAATACAGGTACTCCCCAGAAGATTGCATAAGCCGAGGTGGATTACGGAATACACGCAATGGACTTTCGACAATCTGTTCCCAGCAATCGGCGTTCAGTCCACTCTAGCGGGTAATATGGAGGCGGATCCTATGTTTGATCCGGATATCGAAGGACACGTGGACGCCTTGATAGAGTATATGGACAAGACCGTGCATGAACGGCTTGATCTGGATTCACGCTGGTCCTACGATCCGGGAGGCGAAGGTGTCCACTATCCACCTCCGTGGCCTCTGCCGGAGAACTTGGCGTTTTCGAATCCGGCATTGCAGAATGCCGGTACAGATGGATTCGCGGTGGGGGATTTGAACTGGTTCCCTGAGCAGAAAGAGCAGTGGCTGAATCAGCAGAATGCGGCAACCGCAATCGAACACTTGGAAGGGCAGGTACCAACCGGCTACCGACTTGCGGAAAACTATCCGAATCCGTTTAGAAGCCTTTTTAAAAATAGGGTTTCGGTTTCTGATATGGCTCAAAGCATCGGATACCGGGGGCATCTCGCCCTATGAAAAACGTTTGACGCCAAG
>RKRN01000251.1 GCA_007571365.1 Candidatus Latescibacterota bacterium | reverse complement strand
GAAGGAGTGGCGCACGACTTGGCGGATTTCGGCCAGTGAGGCCATCTGGCCTAAGCCCATAAGCTGGAGCATCAGATTGCCGATGGCCGTTGCTTCGAGAGGCCCGGCGACGACCGGACGGCCCGTAGCCGAAGCGGTAAACTGGCAAAGCAGGCGGTTTTGGATCCCGCCGCCGACCAAGTGGATGCATTCGAGGCGGCGAGCGAGAATGGTCTCTAGCGCGTCGAGTACGTAGCGGTACTTAAACGCCAGGCTTTCGAGGGCCACGCGTACGGTTTGCCCCTCGTCGGCGGGAATGGCTTGGCCCGTCTCTTGGCAATAGGCGCGGATTCTGGCGGGCATGTCGCCCGGCGCGAGAAAGCACTCGGCGTCCGGATCGACGAAAGCGGTAAAGGGCGCAGCTCTTTGGGCCATGGCCGTCAGGTCGTCGTAGGAAAAGGCGCGGCCTCCGCGCTGCCACGTGCGCCGGCACTCCTGTATTAGCCATAGCCCCATAATGTTTTTCAGGAAGCGGTAGGTTGGCCCGACGCCCCCTTCGTTGGTGAAATTGTAGTGGAATGCCTGATCGCTGATGAGCGGTTGATCGAGCTCGACACCCATCAACGACCAAGTGCCCGAGCTGATGTAGGCATAGTCGCGGCCTTCGGCGGGCACCGCGGCCACGGCCGCGCCCGTATCGTGCGTAGCTGGAGCGACGACCGGGACTGAACGGAGTCCTGTCTCAGCAGCAATAGAAGGCAAGAGCAAACCTAGGCGGGTGCCGGGCTGGACGATCTGAGGAAGAAAATGGGTTGGCAGCCCCAGTCCTGCTAGGAGCTCGATTGACCAATTGCCTTGGCGCGGATCGTAGAACTGGGTGGTAGTGGCGTTGGAAAACTCGCAGGTCTTGGTGCCGGTAAAGTAAAAATTAAAAAGATCGGCCATCATCAGGAACGTCTGCGCCCATTCCAGCAAGGGCGAGTCGCGCAGCGAAAGCAGTTGATACAAGGTATTGAGCTGCAAGAACTGTACGCCGGTACGCGCAAAAATTTCCTCGCGCGGCACTCGTGCAAAGGCTTCCGCTAACATGCCTTCGGTGCGCGGATCGCGGTAGTTGCGCGGATTGTCCAAGAGCACGTCCCCGGGGCCGAGGAGGGCGAAATCGACGCCCCAAGTATCGACGCCGATCGCATCAAGTGCCTTGCCGTGTACGTGGGCAAACAGGCCGAGGGCCTGTTTCATCTCGGCGAAGAGGCGCAAAGGGTCCCAGTAGAGACGGTCGAAAACTTGCACCGGACCGTTTGCAAAGCGGTGCAGCTCTTCTAGCGTTAGGCACTCGCCATCGAAATGCCCGACAATGGCGCGGCCACTCTCCGCTCCTAGGTCAAAGGCGAGCAGCTTGCTCATAGGTAATTGAGACCGAGTTCGGAAACCAACTCGCGCGTATCGTTGTCGAGGAGAGCGCAGATCAAGGCGATGCCCAACTCGCGCTCCATGGTCGCAGCATACGCGGTGTGTTCGTCGCGAAAATTGATCCGCTGGAAGCCGAGGACGGCCTTTTTGAAATCCTCGCGCCGCTCGTAGAGGACAATTTGGGCAATGGGCGCGTTGGCCAGTGCCTCGGAGACAAAAGATACGCCGAAAATTTCCTCCAAGGCGTTTCTGAGCTGGCGATGCAGCATTAGAAAGGATAGACCTCGTCGAGCCGACGCTTGAGCGCACTGTTGCGCTGCTCGCCATCGTCTTCAATCACGTATTGGACGATGGGCGTCCGCCGCCAGTAGCTCAACATGGCCTCGAAATTGAGGGTGGGCTGGTGAAACTCCAAGCGGAAGACCAAAAAGGCGCGGAGCAAGTTTTTGACCATAGCTCTCTGGTGGCTGCTTCATGCCCGGACGGGAGGCGAAACCTAGGGGGTCAGCTAAGGTACTCCGCAATCCGCTCTTCAATGCGTTGCAAGACGGGCGTTGCGCCGAGTTCGGCGTCGAAGTCCGTGCCTGTAACCCGTTGGAAAAGATCGATATAGCGCTCGGCAACCTGGACGCGGATTTCGTCGTCGAGCGCGGGGATATTGTCGTCGGAAATGCCCTTGTCGCGGAGCCAGAGGCGCAAAAACTCCTTGTCGAGACTTTCGGGCTCCTCGCCGCGGGCATGGCGTTCTGCGTAGGTGTCGCTGATCCAGAAACGCGACGAGTCGGGCGTGTGGACTTCGTCGGCGAGCGTGATGCGCCCGGCCGCATCTAGCCCCATTTCGTATTTGGTATCGACGAGGATTAAACCTTGCTTGGCCGCGATCTCCTCGCCGCGAGCAAAGAGCGCCAGGGCGATCGCCTCAACTTGGGCCCAGGTGTCTTCTGGCACGAGGCCCTGGGCGATGATCTCGTCGCACGAAATCAGCTCGTCGTGGACCTCGTCTTTGGTCGTCGGCGTGATAATCGCTTCGTCGAAGGGCTGATTTTTGACCATACCGTCGGGCAGCGTGTGGCCGCAATAGTGGCGCACGCCTCTGTTGTAGTGGGTCCAGATAGCGGTGTCCGAACTACCCGTCAGATACTTGCGCACGACCACCTCAACGGGCAGGATGTCCAATTCGCGGGCGACGGTGACGTTGGCGTCGGGCACTGAGATGATTTGGTTGGGGGCGATGTCTTGGGTTTGCTCAAACCAGTACTGGGCAATGCGGTTGAGAATTTGGCCCTTGAGGGGAATGGTGCCGAGCACGTGGTCGAACGCGCTTTGGCGATCCGTAGCGATCAGTACGCGATGGTTTTCGAGCAAGTACATATCGCGCACCTTGCCGCGCTTATAGCGCGACTCCCACTGGGGGAATTTGGCCTCCAGCAGACAGTTGGCGAGCTGAGATTGGATCTGTTGGCGAGTTACCATGGAATAGATGTCCTCAAGTAAGAGAGTAGGATGCGAAAAATTGATATTATGAGCGCGTATAAGCCCCGTCAATAGGGTCTGGCGGAGAGAGTGCTTGATTTTCGCCTCTCTACGGCGTATTTTGAGGCCGACGAAACGGACAATCTCACCCCTACAAGGGAGGTCTATATGTCGAGGAAACTGGCTGCGTTGGCACTAGCAGTGGGCCTGGTCGCCTGTGGCGGCGAGGAGGCAGAGAGGCAGATTCTGCTCAATTACGTCCAGCAGATGCAGAAATTAGACGGCAAAAACAGGCAGATCGTCAAGACCATTGAACATTTGAGAAAACCGCTTTCCGAGATTTCTGACCAGGACTTGGCTAAAGCGCGGCAACTCATCAACGACTACGTCACAGAGTTGAAAGGGCTGGTGCCAGACAATCTGGACTACAAAGAATTGCGCTTGGCCCACAATCTCTATGTCACGAAGGTGTCAGAAGCGATTCCACTGTCTGGGGACAAGGGCCGCGAATTGCGGCGCGAAAAGAGCAACGTGGATATCGGCGTACGCCACATCGAGAAGCTGACCATCCGGCATTACAAAGCCGTTGACATCTTGTGGTTGCAGCGGAAGATCACCGATCCCTATCCCCTCGTGTGGCCCTCTAGCTAACTATAAATACCAGCGCGAGAAAAGCCCTTAGGCCGCCGTGTGGCCAAGGGCTTTTTGCGTTCTATGGCTCCCGGTGTAACCAGCGCTGGCCGCTGGAGAGCAAACCAGTGTAGAGAAAGCCAGCATGGAACAGCAGCAGGAAAGGCATCCCCAAGTAGAGGCCAGTCGTATAGGCGTGGTAGAGCGCGAAGACGAAGTAAAGTGCCATGCCCAATTCGCCCAAAGACAGCAGTGGCCAGCGGCTTAGGTATTTGCGCCGCTGGCCTTGGTTTTGGCGTCCGGTAAGCCCGTATTTGGGGGTGCGGAGAAAAGCGGTTTGGTATCCGACGAGACCCTCGATCACCGCTCGGGTGTTGTTGATGCAGAGACTCATGCCAATGGCCATTAGCAGGGGCAAGTACTTGATCTGTCGTCGCCAATCTGGATAGAGTACGCGCTGGGAAGTAATGTAGAAGCCGGAAATGGCCATGGTCGCAAAAGAAAACAGCGGTAGGTCGATAATAAAGAACCGCTCCCAGCCGAGTTGCGAGCGAATGGAAAGTACTGGAACGGTCAATAGGGCCATCAAGAGCATCATGATGTAGCAGAGGTTGGCCGTCAGATGGAAGGTGGCTTCGACCTTGACCTTGGCTGGGAGCGCAGAACGCCAGATCCGCGGCAGCACCTTCTTGGCGGTCTGGACCGCGCCCTTGGTCCAGCGGTGCTGTTGCGACTTGAAGGCATTGATCTCGACGGGAATTTCGCCGGGCACTTCAATTTCGGGCAGATAGAGAAACTGCCAGCCCGCCAGTTGGGCGCGGTAGCTCAAGTCGAGATCTTCGGTGAGCGTGTCGTGCTGCCAGCCGCCGGCGTCGTAGATGGCTTTTTTGCGCCAGATCCCGGCGGTGCCATTGAAGTTGAAGAAGCGACCCGAGCGGTTGCGAGCCGTGTGCTCAACGACAAAGTGGCCGTCGAGAAAGATCGACTGGATGCGCGTCAGGAGCGAGTAGGAGCGGTTGAGGTGCCCCCAACGCATCTGCACCATGCCGATAGAATGGTCGGTAAAGTAGTGAATGGCGCGCTGTAAAATGTCGGGCGGGGGCACGAAATCGGCGTCGAGCACCAACACAAATTCGCCTTGGGCGCACTCTAGCCCCGCAGCCAAGGCCCCCGCCTTAAAGCCGTGGCGATTGGTGCGGCCGAGGTACTCGATCGCCAGCCCTTGGGCCGCTAGCCGGGCGACCCCTTGTCGCGCCTTGTCGCGGGTTTCGTCCTGCGAGTCGTCGAGGACTTGGATTTGCAGGCGGTCGCGGGGATAGTCAATTCGGCCCACGGCCTCTAGCAGGCGCTCAACCACGTGATATTCGTTGTAGAGCGGTAGCTGGATCGTGACCAAGGGCCATTCAGCAAAGCGGTCGGGCTGGGGAACTGGGGTTGGGTGATGTCGATAAAACAGGCGCAGTAACTGGTAGCGGTGGAGACCATAAACCCCCAGAACGGCGATGATGCCGCTGTACAACACCAAACAGAGTACTTCCCAGAAACTCATATCGCTTTCCACGCTTAGGCATTGATGCCGTGGCAGCGTTTGTATTTCTTGCCGCTGCCGCAGGGACAGGGGGCGTTGCGCCCGACCTTGGGCTGGGCGCGGACGACTGGCTGGCGCACGACTTGTCCTTGGCTACTGCCGCCGCCCGAGCCGCGCAGTTGCGTGGGCTGGCCGGGCACGCCCGTCGGCACTGGCTCGACGCCGCGAAAACCCATATTGGTGGCGTCTTGGTGAACCGCGTTGATGCGACTTGGCCGACGCGCCGGCTCCAAAGCCTCGGGCCTGATGTCGATGCGTAGCTGGAAGAGGTTGCGCAGCGTCTCTTGGGCAATGCGGCCGATTAGGCGCTCAAACATGTCGTAGGCCCCCTTCTTGTATTCTATGAGGGGGTTTTTCCCGCCGACGCCGACAAAACCGATCCCGTCCCTGAGCTCGTCGATTTCGTGCAGGTGCTCCTGCCAGCAAGTGTCGATGGTGCGCAAGGAGATGCCCTTTTCGACTTCGCGGAAAATCTCTTCGCCGACAGCGTCGATGCGGCGCTGGTAGGCTTCGCGCACCGTGGCGAGTAGCTTTTCGCGCATACTATCGACGCTGGCATAGGGCCGCTCGTCTTCGGGGATGGAGTATCCCAAAAAGAAGGTGCTGCCAAACTCGGTTTGTAGGCCCTCCCACTCCCACTCATCGGCCGGGCTGTCTGCGTTGACGTATGAGGCCAAGATGCCATCGACGCTTTCTTCGATCATTTCCGCGATTTGCTCGCGGGCACTTTCTTGCTCTAGTAGGTCGCGGCGGCGATTGTAGATGACTTGGCGCTGCTGGTTCATGACGTCGTCGTATTCCAGCACGTGCTTGCGCATCTCAAAGTTACGGGCCTCCACCTTTTTTTGCGCCCGCTCAATGGACCGCGTGACCATGCCAGCCTCAATGACCTCGCCCTCTTCAGCGCCGAGCTTATCCATGACTGCGGCGATGCGCTCTGAGCCGAACAGCCGCATCAGGTCGTCTTCGAGCGACAGGTAGAAGCGCGAGGCTCCGGGGTCGCCTTGGCGCCCCGCGCGGCCGCGTAGCTGGCGATCGATGCGTCGCGCTTCGTGGCGCTCGGTGCCGATGACCTGCAAACCACTGGGATTTTCTTGTAAGTACTCGCCCAAGCCTTGTCCGGCCGGCAGCTTGTCGTTGAGGGTGAGGTTGGACTCCACGAGCTGGCGGTCGAGGTGGACGACCTTGGGCGCTAACTTAATGTCCGTGCCGCGCCCGGCCATATTGGTGGCAATGGTGACTGCACCCGCTTGACCGGCTTCGGCGACGATTTGGGCTTCTTGATCGTGGTAGCGGGCGTTGAGCAACTGGTGCTTGATGCCGCGCCGGCTGAGCATTCGGCTGAGCAGCTCGGAGACTTCGACCGAGATGGTGCCCACCAGTACCGGCAAGCCGAGCTTGTGCAGGTGGTCTATTTCCTCGATGATCGCGTTGTATTTCTCGCGCTTGGTGCGGAATATCTGGTCTTCTTGGTCAAAGCGGCGAATCGGGCGGTTGGTGGGGATGACGGCCACGTCGAGCTTGTAGATCTCCCACAGCTCGCTGGCCTCGGTCTCGGCCGTGCCGGTCATGCCGGCCAATTTGTGGTACATGCGGAAGAGATTCTGCACGGTTATGGAGGCTACGGTGCGGGTTTCGTTCTCCAGCTTGACGCCTTCTTTGGCCTCTAGTGCTTGGTGTAGGCCATCGGCAAAGCGGCGGCCGGGCTGCGGCCGGCCCGTAGCTTCATCGACGATGATCACCCTCCCGTCTTCGGAGACGAGATACTGCACGTCCTTTTCGAAGAGGGTATAGGCTTTCATCAGTTGGTTGATGTTGTGTACCGCTTGACTTTTCTCGGCGTACGTGCGGTGCGCCTCCTCCTCCTTGCGAGCCTTGTCCTCGGTGCTCAAGTCTGGGTCGTTGCGGATCGCATCAACCTCAATGCTGATGTCGGGCAGAACGAAGAGGGCCTGTTCATTGGGAGAGAGCAGGTCGCGCCCCTTCTCGGTTAAGTCGATGGTATTGGCCTTCTCATCAACGACAAAGTAGAGGTCCTCATCAAGCTCGTTGAGGCGCTTGTCGCGCAGGTAATCGGCCTCGATCCGGTTGATCAGCCGCTTGACGCCTTCCTCCTGCAGAATTTTGGCTAGACGGCGATTGGTAGGAGCACCGCGAGTGGCCTTGAGTAGTGCAATTCCAGTGTCGTAGTCGTAGTCGCCCGTTTCCTTGCCGGCCTGCTCGGCCCCGGCAATGCTCTTGTTGACCAGATTGGTCTGGGCCCTCATCAGCCGCTCCACGAGCGGGCGCATCTGCTTGTATTGATTGGTGGAGTCGGGGACGGCGCCGGAAAGAATGAGCGGGGTGCGCGCTTCGTCGATGAGGATCGAGTCAGCCTCATCGACGATGGCGTAGTTGAATTCGCGCTGCACCAGATCTTCGAGTAGCACAGCCGTGTTGTCGCGCAGGTAATCAAAGCCGACCTGGCTGTGATTGGCGTACACAATATCGGCATTGTACGCCGCCCGGTGGTCGGTCCGCTGCCAGCGAAATTCCTCGGGGACGCCTTCGGATGCATGAAGCAGAAACGCCTCAGCACCGGTCTGAAACACGTCTTGGATGATGCCCACGGACATCCCCAAGAAATTGTAGATCGGCCCCATCCACATGGCGTCGCGCCGGGCGAGGTATTCGTTGTGGGTAACGAGGTGGACCCCGCGTTGGGGGATGGCGTTGAGGAAGAGGGGCATAGTCGCCACTAAGGTTTTGCCCTCGCCGGTGGCCATTTCGGCGATCTTGCCTTGATGCAGCGAAATGCCGCCGAAAATTTGCACGTCATAGGGCACCATGTCCCACGTGACGGATTCGCCGGCGCGGTCCCACTTGCGGCCCAAGAGCCGGCGGCAGGTCTCGACGACCATGGCGAAGGCTTCGGGCATGATTTCGTCGAGAAAGGCTGCCTCCACGTCGCGGATGGCGTTGTCCAGCTCTCCGTAGCGGTCGTTGAGCCGCTCGCGCTCTTCAGGTTCTAGATCGCCGCGCAGGTGCTCTTCAATGGCCTCGAGCTGCTGGCGGCTGTCCGCGTTGCGCGCCTGTAGATCTTGGCGGAAGGTCGCGGTTTTGGCTTGGAGTTGCGCGTCGCTCAAGGTTTGGTACGAGGCCGCTAGCTGATTGATCTGGCTCACTTGTGGCCGCGTCCGCTTGAACTGGCGCGTCGCCTGCGAGCCAAGGAATTTTTTTACGAGCGAGTTGAGCATACTAAACCCTCATTCAGACGCTGAGTCCCTTCTGGCGCACGACGCCGTCGAGGACGCCATTGACGAACGCATAGGACTTAGCGGTGCTGTAGGACTTGGCTAGTTCGACCGCTTCAAAAATGGAGACCCGGACTGGAATTTCCTCAATAAATAGCATTTCGGCCAAAGCCAAGCGCAAAATTAAGCGATCGATGCGGGCGACGCGCTCCCAGCGCCAGTGCTGGACCCGGGCCGCGGCCAGCGCGTCCAATTCGCCGGCGTGTTCGGCCGCGCACTGCAAGAGCTCGGCCGCAAAGGACTGTACTTCTTGCGCCAGACCAAAATGCGCACAAAGCTGATCCAACGCGCTGAGGGAGTCAGTTGCCGCACTTTGCTCCCAGTACAGGGCCTGTAAGGCCACTTGGCGGGCGCCGTGGCGGTTGTTGGGAGGTGCCTCGTCGGCCGAGGTCCCATCGCCAAAAAAATCGTCCTCGCCGCTCATCCGAACTCGGCCATCAAGCTGGCCATTTCAACTGCGTTGAGGGCGGCGTCCCAGCCGCGATTGCCGGCCTTGACGCCCGCACGCTGCACGGCCTGCTCGACCGTGTCGGCCGTGATGACGCCAAAGATCACCGGAATACCACTGTCGAGGCCGACGCGAGCAATGCCCTTAGCCGACTCGCCGGCCACGTAGTCGAAGTGGGGCGTATCGCTGCGGACGATAGCTCCCAAGCAAATGACCACGTCAAAGCGACCCGTACCCGCTAGCCGCTGGGCGGCAATGGGCAACTCAAAAGCCCCGGGGACCCAAGCAATTTCTATATCGCTGCTGTCGCCGCCGTGTCGCTGGATGCAGTCCAAGGCGCCGTCGAGTAGCCGGGTGGTCACCAAGTCGTTGAAGCGGCTGACCGCAATGCCGAACTTGCGGCCGCGGGCGTCGAGCTGCCCTTCATGCACTTTTGGCATGGCTTTCGTCCTCGGCGGCTGTGCGCTTGAGCAAGAGAGCGTGGCCCATCTTGTCGCGCTTGGTTGTTAGATAGCGGATGTTGTGTGGATTGGGAGCGGCCTCAATGGGCACTTGCTCGACGACGGTCAGGCCATAGGCCTCCAAGCCGACCCGCTTCTTGGGATTGTTGGTCAAAAAGCGCACTCGGCGCAACCCTAGATCGTAGAGCACTTGGGCGCCGATGCCGTAGTCGCGCGAGTCCATGGGGTGGCCGAGGGCGTGATTGGCCTCAATGGTGTCGAGGCCCTGCTGCTGTTGCAGTTCGTATGCCTTGAGCTTGTGCAAGATGCCGATGCCACGCCCTTCGTGATGCTGAATATAGACGATGACGCCGCGCCCTTCTGCGGCAATGAGCTGCATGGATTGCGCTAGCTGTTCGCCACAGTCGCACAGCAGCGAACCGAGCGCGTCGCCGGTCAGGCAACCCGAGTGCATGCGCACCAAGGTGTCGCGCCCGTCGGCTATCTCACCGTACACGAGTGCGAGGTACGGGTTGTCGTCGACCAAGCTGCGGTACGCGTAGGCCGTGAATTCGCCGTAGCGGGTTGGCATGGGCGATTGGGCCTCCAGATGAATCAGTTTCTCGGTGCGGCGGCGATGGGCAATCAGGTCGTGGATGGTGGTGATCTTGAGGTCGTGTTGGTGCGCGAAATTGAGCAGATAAGGGGCGGCAGCCAGCGCACCCCCGTCGTCGAGGATGGCGGCGATCAAGGCCACGGGCTGACCGTCGGCCATCTGGGCCAGATCAACCGAGGCTTCGGTGTGGCCAGCGCGCCGCAACACCCCGCCCGGTTGGGCTTGGAGCGGCGTGACGTGCCCAGGCTGGACAAAGTCTTCGGGCGCACTGTCGGGGTCGGCTAGTTTGCAGATCGTCGCGGCGCGATCTTGCGCCGAAACGCCGGTGCCCGCAATGGCGCGGGCATTGACCGAGACTAGGATCGAGGTGTCCAGCGGCTCGTGGGCCTTGGAGATCTGCATGTGCAGTTCAAGGGCTTTGAGGTGCTCCTCGGTAGCGGCGACTACGGGCGAACTGCTGGCGCAGCGCGTCATGAAGTTGACCGAGGCAGCGGTGGCTCGCTCGGCGAGCATCACCAGCATGCCCTCGCCTACGGCTTCGCACTCGTCGACGAGCACGACCATGCGGCCGTTTTGCAGGTCTTTGACAACTTCTTCAATGGTATTGAAGTCGAGCATTGCTCAGTACCCCATATCGCGCAAGTCCTCGAAGGTGAATTGGGATTGTCCGCCGAGCAAACGCTCGACGTAACGGGCGATCACATCAACTTCGAGGTTGACGGAATCACCGGTGCGCCGGTGGCTAAGCGTCGTATTGTCAAATGTATGCGGAATGACCGCAATCGTAAAGACATCGCCGCTGGCCTCGGCCACCGTCAGGCTGATGCCATCGAGGGCCACCGAGCCTTTGGCGGCGATATAGCGGGCGAGTGCGGGCGGCACTTCGAGCTCGAAGTGATGCTCCCGGTCGCGCTCAGTGCGCTGGCGAATGCGGGCAATGCCATCGACGTGCCCCAAGACGAGATGGCCACCGAGCCGCTGATCAGCACCGAGGGCGCGTTCTAGGTTGACCGCTCGTCCGATGCCGAGGGTGCCCAAGGTCGTGCGGGAGAGCGTTTCGGCGACGGTTTCGACCGCAAAGCCGCGCTCTCCTATGGCCACCACCGTCTGGCAAACCCCGTCGATATTGACGCTGTCGCCCACCTGCAAGCCGTCGAGAACGCGCTCGGCCTCGACCTCCAACTGCTGGAACGCGCCTCGGCGTACGCGACGGCGTACGCGCCCGAGTTCCTCTATGAGTCCGGTGAACAAGTGTATTGTACCTCAGCCGTATAAAGCAGGTCAGGGCCTAGCCGCTGAGTTCGGCTGGACACGAGGCGAATGGCCTCGGCCGCACGCTGGACCCCCAAGTCGCCAATGGCCGCGACGCCCTCGCCCATCAGCCGCGGTGCGAGATAGAGCAGCACTTGGTCGACGACGCGGTCGCCGAGTGCGGCCGCGGCCAACTGGCCCCCGCCTTCAATGAGGACGCTGGTCATGCCCTCTCGCGCCATGCTTACAAGGGGCAGGCGCAAGTCGATGCGTCCGGCCACTGCCGGAAAAGTCCAAACCTCAACCCCTTTGGCCGCGTAGGCCCGGCGCTTGTCGGTTGGTGTATCCTCTGCCGTGACGAGCACGGCACCGGGCCGCTGGTAGACGCGTGCTTCGGGCGCGGTATGCAAGCACCCGTCTATGACGATGGGGCGCGGGTCGCGGCCGGGTACGTGGCGCACTGTCAGTAGGGGATCGTCAGCTTGCACTGTGCCCGCACCCACGGCCACAGCATCGACCCAAGAGCGCCAGCGATGGACGTGGCGTCGCGCTCGGGCCCCGGTGATCCAACGCGCATCGCCGCTGCGCGCCGCAATGCGGCCGTCGAGAGTCTGTGCCAGTTTGAGCAGAACCAAAGGCAGGTTTTGGGTGCGGTGTTTGATGTAAGCCGCGTTGAGACGGCGAGCCTCTTCAGCACCAAGCCCGAGGTCAATGGCGACGCCTTTTTCGCGCAGCGCGGCGATCCCCCGCCCGGCCACGCGCTCGTCCGGGTCTTCCATCGCGCAGTAGAGCCTTTTAATGCCAGCGCACAGCACGGCTTCCGTGCAGGGCGGAGTGCGGCCGTGAAAGGAGCAAGGCTCTAGCGTGACATAGAGATCGGCCCCCCGCGCCGCAGTGCCCGCCCGGCGCAGGGCGTGGACCTCGGCATGAGGCCCGCCGGCCTGCAGGTGGGCTCCTTCGCCGACGATGCAGCCCCCGCGCACTACCACCGCGCCGACCATGGGATTGGGGCTTACTTTGCCGCGGCCCCGCTGCGCTAACTGCAGGGCGCGGCGCATGTATTGCGCGGGTTGGTTCACTTGACTTGGACGATGATTTGCCGCACGCCGATGTTGTCGAGGGCGTCGAGGGCCCGCACGACAATGACGTGCTCGCCCGCCGCCAACCCTTCGACGACAAAGTGCGCCTGTTCGCTGCGGCTATCGAAGACGCCGTCCAACGGTGCGATGGGGTGCTGTTGCTCGTCGTAGTCAATGGTGTAATAGGCTTTTTGCACCGCTGAGATACGGTCGCTAATCGCCACTTCGACGACTGTACCGTCGGTGCTGGTCTGCGCGTCGAGGGCAATGGTTGGCGGGCTGTTGTCAATGGCGAAGGGCGCACTTTCGCGCTCGTCGCGCAGGTGTTCGGCCGCTGGGTTGTCTGGCCGATCAGAGGCCACCAGCTTGAGTTGGGTCTGGCCTTCGGGCATGGACTCGGTATCCCAGAGAACCGAAGTCTGCGCGATGTTTTCTTCAACCAACTTCCACACCCGTTGATCCTCGCCTTTGAGATAGAGGTCGTAAACCAACTCGTCCTCGTTGGGGTCTTGGGCCTGCCAGCGCACTAGGCGCAGGCTTTTCGCTTGGGGAGGCCGGTTGTTGCGCCGTGCTGGGCCAGCTTGAGGGGCGTTTTGGGACTGACCGCCGTTGCCGGATTGTTGCGGCCGGAAGGGGAAGGTTTGCAGCTCGGTAATGCGGGGTTTGAGGTTGACTTGGACGCCGTGGATTTCGATCGAATTGAGCCGGGGCGTGGCTCCGCCGCGCGTGGACTCCATCTCGACCCGGTACTGGATAAAGCGGGCTGGGGGGCTGGCAATGGTTTGGCCGCTCTCGGTCAGCGGCTCGGACCACGCGCCCCAAGTTTTGTCTGGCTCCTCGCTGTTGCCGGTGCGCGTCTGCACGGTTATGCGGGTATCTGCAGGTTGGGTGCCGCGCCATTCGAGTACACCCCACCGTGCGTGGATAGCAAAATCCTCTACCGCTGATTCAAAGTGCCCCTTGCGGCGACCTTGCCCGGGCAGGATAGAGACGGCGGCGTTTTGCGCCCCGCCCAAGTAAAGTGCGCCGTCTGGCCCGAATAAGAGGCGGCTGGGGACGAAGCTCTCGAATTGCACGACCAATGACCGGCGGCCTTCGGCGTTGAGGCGCAAAAGCCGCGCTGGGTCGGAGGTGCTGAGCATCAGGTGTTCACCGGCTGCAACGAGATTGACGAACTGGGCTTCGGCATCCTCCCAGATGGGATAGACCGCCCCCTCCGCTCCGACGCGGTACACGGCTGCTGGGACCTTGCGGACATTTTCGCCCTTGCTCGGCGCGGGAATTGCACTGGCAAAGAGCGCCCCGTTGGTGCCGGCCACGAGGTTGTGAATTTCTTCTTGCTCGCATTCAAAGAGCAGCCGCCCGCGACCCTCGCGGTCGATTTCGTAGATACGGCCCTTGCCAGCCGTACCAGCGTACAAGCGATCGCCGTGGGCAAGCAGGGTTATAACGTGGCGATCTTCCGGCGCCAAGAAGACCTCGTGCGCCCCATCTTCGGCGACTTTGAGCACTCGGCCGGGTTCGCCCGTGGCTGCGTAGAGTTGGCCGTTGAATAAGGCGAAGTCCCACACGTAGTGGCTGCCGGTCTGTGGCAAGGTTTTCGCCGGCCCCTCGCCATCGAGCGCGTAGATTAGGCCGTCGGGAGCCGAGCCTGCGTAGAGCCGCCCGTCGGGGCCGGTGATCAGGGCGTGGAGGACCAGTTCGGGCGAATCGAACAGCAGCTCGGCTTGCCCCTTGTCGTCAATGGCAAAGAGCCGCCCCGAGTCGCCGGTACCCACGTAGAGACCTCCCTTGGGGTTGGGTGTCATGGACCATACTCGCTCGGCCTCTAATGAGGCTAGCTCGACGAGTGCCGGGGCCAACTCCAACGCGCCGTCTGCGGCAATAGAGATGCCTTCGCTCTCGCCTTTGGCGAAGTCATCGTACGCGTACTGCTGCCAGGCCTTGGCGCGCCCCGCTTGGGTTGCGCCGGCCGTCGACAGTAGCAAGAAAAACGAAAGTAGAGCTCGGGTTGTAAGCATCATTGGATCAGGGCTTTCTCAAGGTCATATCGAGGCTTTGCTCGCCGAAGAGCACGTAGTCGGTGGTCAGAGTGTGGCGGAGGACGACCTCGCCTTGGACCGGCCCCAAGTGCCCGGCCGAGCGGTCCGCGCTCAGCACAGCCAACGCCGAGGGAGGCAGCCCGGGCAACTCGCGCCCATTTACTGTAAAGCTAGGCGCGGCGCGAAATAGTTCGACGACCAGCTCGTTGGCCGCCCCTGTGCGCTCGAGCAAGGCGAGCAAGTCGGAGGCATTGCGCGGCACAAACGCGTCGGGCTGGCGCGCCGCTTCCCAACTCGTGCTCGCTACACCGCTGCCGACGCGCACGACAAAGGGACCGGGCTCGAGATACGCGGGCAGTTCCAGCACTAGGTGCTCTGTAACCGGCGCGGCGCGATACGGTTGCAAGGTCGCTTGCAGCGCAATCCGCTGCCCAGCCTTGGGGTCGGGCGGCGACAGCCGCAGGCCCGCGATGCGGGCTTGGGCGAGGGTTTCGCTGATTTCCAACTCAAAGTGCAGCGAGTCTAAGGCCAGCCCGGCAAAGGGATTGTTGAGCAGCACACCGACTGGCTGCACGGCGTCTACCACGGCACTGAGCAGCGCGATTCCACTGCTGTATACTTGCTCGCGCTCAATCGCACGGCCATCGGCTAAGGCGATGCGGCTGCGCATCCGCAACGTAGCGTCGCCAAAGAGCTTTTCGGTCGTTTCGAGTGAGTTGAACAAAACCAAGCGGACTAGGGATGCGCTCAGTTCGGGATGACGCAGGACCTCGCAGCGGAAGTCGTGGTCGCCCGCCGCCCGCAGGGCAACCCGCACGGGCAGCATATCCGGCACTTCGCCCAGCGTCCCGGCAATCGCGGGCAGGCGGTCTTGGCGCACCGCCCCCATGGCGCCGGTCGGCGTCCCCAGCTTGAAGGAGGCGGTCTGGATGGGAATAACTTGGTGGATATAGGCACCGGTGGCGGGTAGGTTGGTGGCCCCGAGCAAAAACAGTGGATGACCAAAGCCGACGAAACGCCCGTCGCCGACCCAGGTAAGGGTGCCGATCGCCGCGGCACTGTAATCGCCGCGGATTAGCTGTACGGCCAGCGAGGCCCCAGGCGCGATGGGCACCTCTTGGTCGTGCAGCACCTGCCCGGCCGGGCTGTCCAAAAGCTGGATACCCGGTGCGTCGAGCACGTCGCGCAACACTTGCCGCCCCCGCGGACTGAAGCCAGCAACGGCTATGGGCATCCCTAGCGGCGCTAGGGTGCTGACGCCCTCGCCGCCGAGCCGTCCGGTGGTTTCTTCATCCAATTCTAAGACTTTTCCGTACTGCGTGGAATGTTCGCGCGTGGCGACGTCGAGCATCTGGGCGATGGGGGTGATACCGCCGATGGGATCCTTGGAAAAGTACCAGCCATAGGAGATGGCACCGATGAGCCGCCCGTCGATGTACACCGGGCTGCCGCTCATGCCTCTTACGAGACCCGTGTGCGCCAATGGACCGCCGGAGAGCCGTGCGAGGATCATGTCCATGCGCGGCCCCAAAGACCCTTTTAGCACCCCCAAAATCTCGACTTGGAAGGTGTCGATCGCGGTGCCTTGGAAGGTCGTCAGCCCAAAGCCGCTCATACCGCGGCGCAACTCGCTTGGCTCCATGAAAGGTTGTGCGCGGAGCGCGGAAGCAGCCAAGAGTACCAGTACTAATATGCGAAATGAGGTCTGCACTACCTTTTGCTTGCCTTTCCTAAAAAAGAATCAAAAAAGCTATACTTGGGCTAGGGAAAAGTCAAGGTAAGTCCAGCGGTTATAGATGTTGTAACATTTTGTTTGACAATAAGTTGCCTCTTTTGGAGATTTGCGGCAGTTCCTTGACAAACACCGCGCTAGACGCCATTACTTTGCTTGTCCAACCACCCACGTGCAATAGGAGAGGATCATGCTAAATATCGGTTTTATCGGCTGCGGCGGCATTGCCCGTCATCACGCCAGATGCTTATCCCAAATCCGCGGTGTGCGCATTGTCGCGGCCGCGGATGTCGTCGCCGACGCGGCCGCATCGTTTGCCCGCGACTTCGGAGCCGAACACCACTTGGCGGACTTCCGCGCACTGCTCGATCTGCCCGAGATTGACGCGGTGTGGGTCTGCACGCCCACCTTCCAGCACCCCGCACCGGTCATTGCCGCAGCCAAAGCGGGCAAGCACATCTTTTGCGAGAAGCCCATGGCCCTGAAGGTGGCCGATGCGCGGCGCATGGCCAGTGCCTGTGCCCAAGCCGATGTGCGGCTGACCATTGGCTTTGTGCGCCGCTTTGACGCTCAGTGGGGCAAGCTCAAGGAGGTCGTCCAATCCGGTGCCGTCGGCTCGCCGGTCATCTGGCGCTTTGCTGCAGGAGGCCGCCCGGGCCGCCCGTGGTTCCGCGATGTAAACAAAGGCGGCGGCCCGCTGATGGACGGCGCCGTACATAACTACGACTTCGCCTTGCAGATTTTCGGCCCAGCCGCTTCGGCGCAAGCCTCTTCCCAGCAATTCGATCCCACCAGCGTCGGGGCCGACACCGCCAGCGTCATCATCAACTTTGCCAGCGGCGACCAGCACTCCTTGATCTGGTCTTGGGGCGTGGCCGCTGGCGCACCCGTGGCGAGCCTCAACGACGTGATCGGCCCGGCCGGCACCCTGCAATTCGGCATGACCGCACAAAAGGCCCCGGCGCGCTTCAACCCACAAAAAAGCGGTGCCTTTACGCTCAAGCTGGGCGAGGGCCGCGAGCGGGTGTACACCTATCCGCTCAAGGACATGTTTGCCGAGCAGGACAAACACGTGGTCAAGTGCTTCGCCAAGGGCGAACAGCCCTTAGTGACGGGGGAAGATGGGATCGCCGCCTTGGAGGTTGCGACGGCTGTGTTGCGGGCCGGGAAGGGGCAGCGGACGGTGAAGATCGGGTAGGAGGTGGCTCACTGATGCCGTTCATTGCTGTAGGGCGTCTCTTGTGGACGCCTTATCTTACGTAAAAAAGCATCTCACTAGTCGTATCGCTGGTGGTGTCAGTGATCAGCGGCGTGGTGACGTATTTTCTGAAATGAACAATCAACCGAGGAAGATGATATGAACAAGATGATTTTCGTGGTACTACTTCTGGCCTTCTCGTCCATTGCTGTTTCCAGCGAAGACGAGCTATCTAGGGCTACCATGCTGGCGCAACATGGCTTAATACGGGATGCCAAGCTAGCCTATATCAATCTTATGTTTAGAGTAGATGACGACACCGTCAGGGCAAAATGCTTATACGAATTAGGAATGATTTCTTTCCGGGAAGACGATATTGGCATGGCAATAAACACTTGGAGAACGCTGATAGAAGAATTCCCCGATTCCGAAGAAGGGAAGGCTGTGAAGGAGAGAATAGGTGGCCTCTCCTCTAAGCTAGAGGAGGTGCTTGTCGAACACTCGGAAGACGAGACGGCCTCTCTATATATAGACAATGCGGATTTTTTTCTAATCGCATCAGGGACGACTCTTGGCGTGTTGATA
>RKRN01000020.1 GCA_007571365.1 Candidatus Latescibacterota bacterium | reverse complement strand
GTCCCAGACGAATTGGTAGGAACCCGCCGGGCGCATCTCCTCGCCCGCCAGCACTCGCACCTGTTGCCCCAACGCATCGTAGATACGCACTGCTACGGATGCCGAGTGCGCCAAGTCGAAGGCGATGGTAACTTCTGGATTGAACGGATTGGGGAAAACGGTCGCTTGGGTAACGCCGCTCGCCTTTGGGTTGTCGCCGACTACGATCTTTGAACTTTGGCCGTCGCCGCCAAAGTGCGAACGAATGCTGTTGGAGCCTACGTAAATATACTCGTAGCCGTTTTGATCGCTGGCCGTGACGTTCCGCTGGGCTTTCTCGTCTTCATAAGCCTCACGAGATTTTTGGTCAGCGCACCAGACAGCACTAGAAGTCATCGTGTTTTCGCCGGTAGCATGACCCAAACCGAGGGCGTGGCCCAATTCGTGGGTCACCACGCTCTGCACATCCTTCGGACCCGTCGTATTACAGCTAGACGCGGTAGTTGACCATTGTCTGCCGTCGTAGAGGGCGATGTCAACATCGGAAAACTCGCCAAGGTCGGCCCCGCTTGTCGGGGTCGTCAGCAGAGTAACGCCATTAAGGCCACTGATGGTGCTATGGTTGGACCAGAAAATGGTATTTATCCCGTCATTGGGATCGTTGGTTAGATATATGTCCATACCGTTGTACGTGATGCTGAGCACACTCGTATCAATGTTGTTCCAACGGGCGATGGCATTCTGGATGGCATTAGCCATTGGGGTCAAAGTGCTGAAATCACTAGAGGGGAATCCCATTTTGAACCCCACAGACGAAGCATCCCAGAAAACCCAGTCGTAGGATCCGTTGCGGGGGTCAGTGGGTGCATCGCTACTGTCCACCGCAAATACCCACCTATATTTTTTATTCATATATCTCTCATCGTCCCTATAACCTCTTTCTCGATCAGGCCATAGATAATGTATGGCATAAGGGGCGGCCTCTCCGTATTCCGCGACGGCCAGCAGGCTAACCGCTAGGATCCACAAGAGCTTAAACATAGGTTTCATCTCATTATTCTCCTTGTTAGATGTATGTTAATCGTCCGTCCGTGCGGCTTGGATCAACTCTTTCATCCGCGTCAGCGGGATCGGAGCTTCGCCAATGCCTGCGCTCGAAGCAAAACCCAGCGAACTGTTGGGCAGCGGGCGCACCAAGTGCGCCGCCGCACCTTCGCCCTCAATGCGGAACTTACCCGCTTGGTGATAGGCAATCTGATGCACTAACTCTCCGTTAGGGCCGGGTCCGGGGTTTCCTCTAAAAAAAGCAACACCTGCTCTGCGCTCGACAGCGAAGGAGCTTGGGCATAGGTCGTAAGTTTAGTGCCGTCGGGGTGAACACCACCCAAAAGACGCACTGTCACCGTACTGACCGCATTGCCGACGATGTGCTCAGAAGGGGTTAGATCGACATAGGTGAAGATAAACCGGCCCATGATCGGCTGGCCGTCTTTAGTGTGAACGACGTGGTTTTCTATGGCCCGACGCATAGTACCGACGCTGCCCACAGTAATTCTATCGGCGCGTTCCACCAACTCGCTCAGCGTAGCGGAACTTTCCTCGGCACTCAGACTCCTCGAGCCGATGAGAGATAGGACGATAGTCCCAATAATGCGACAATACATGTACGATCTCCTCGTTGATTAAGACCACCGAGATGCCGGCAGTCGAATATGGCCCTTTCTCTGGTGCAATTGGTTGGATCAAAGCACAGCGAAAATTTGCTGTGGCGGAGTATAGAGCCGCGAGCAATTACTCGCCATTAGTAGGAGGCTGTACAGCGAGAGCGAGCCATATCTTGGGATTTGATCGGTTCGGCGCGGCGGTTTCTCCGTTGCTATAATGGTCGCCGCAGACAGATATTAACTGCTGTTACGCAGCTTTTGTCCTGCCGGCGAAAGCAGGCATCGAGCAAGTCCCATGGACGGTCCGTGCTCAGCCTGGATTCCGCGTACGCTGGGTGCGCGGGCGTCTCGCCCGCATGAGCGTCCTAGATTCCCTCCCCGTGTCAAGGCACGGAGTGACGTTCTTGCGCGGGAAGGACCCCGGGGGCCAGCAAGGCACCGACGATAACCAGCGACTGCGTAACGTCAGCTATTAAAATGCTATGGTTACACTGATTATCGCCTTTTTGCTCGCCTTAGCCAGCAGCCCGCTGGCGGCGGCCGGGCCGCGGGCTGTGGTGGAGCATTTGTCCGCGCTGGGGTCGCGGGTGGCCGGCTATCCGGGAAGTGCCCAAGCAGCCGCGTATATAGAAGGGCAGTTGCAGGCCTTGGGGCTGGCGACGCAGCGCGACTCCTTTGCGGTGGTGGTGCCCATGGACCGCGGCGGGCGGTTGGAATGGGACGATGAGTCGGTGCCGCTGTACGTGGTGTGGCCGAATGGAGCGCGGACTTCGACCGGGCCGCCAGAGGGGTTGCGGGCTAAGGCGATCTGGGGCGGCGATGGAGATTGGGGCGACTTCAATGGGCAGGAGGTGGCCGGGCGGGTGGTGGTGCTGGACTTTGCCAGTGGAGACCATTGGCTGAAAGCCGCGGCGTTGGGAGCGCGGGCGGTGGTGTTCGTGGCGGCGGACTCCGCTACTACGCAACAGGCGCAGGGCAAGTACGTGCGGGCCCCTCTGGATGTGCCGCGCTTTTGGGTGGAAGGGGCTGCTGGCCAGCGACTGCGGCGGCGGCTGGTGGATGGCGAGGTGGCGGTGAGGCTGTGGGGGCGGATGGATTGGCAGGAACGATCGGCGTACAACGTGTGGGCGGTGGTGCCAGGGCGGGAGGACGGCCGAGATGAGACCGTGCTCGTTCATGCGTATTACGACGCGCCTTCGGTGATACCGGCGCGGGCACCGGGGGCCGAAGCGGCCGTGAGTGTGGCGGCGCTGTTGGAGGTGGCGGCGCACTTGCAAGCCAATCCACCGGCGCACACGGTGGTGCTCGCCGCGCTGGGGGCCCACTTCCAAGGGCGGCAGGGCATGGTCTCCTTCCTCGACAGACACGCTCGCCGCCAAGAATACTACGCGGCCCGGCTGGCCGAACCGCTGGATATTCATCTGTTCATTGGCCTTGATTTGTCTAGCCACGGCGAGCGGCTGGTGCTGTGGAACAACACGGACAGCTACGCGCTCAAGCGGTTTTTTGTGCCCTTTGGCCGCCGCTTTGCCGAGTACGCCGAGGCCCTAGGCCGCGCCGAGGCCGTGGCCAATGGCATCAGCCCCATTCGGGGCATGGATTGGGACAGCTATATGCCCGGGGGTTTGGCCGCCGATGGGGAGCTGGCACTCGAAGCGGGATTCCCGTCGCTGACGTTGGCCACGGTCGGCGACGCCCGCTTTGCGCTGGACTTGCCACAGGATACGGGCGCACACGTGGCCTGGGATCAGCTAGAAGGACAGGCGGCGTTGGTGGCCGATCTGCTAGCCCAAGCGTTGGCCGATACGGCGCTGCTGGCCGGACGCGAGCGGCTCGACGCGGCCTTGGCGGACCGGCTGCGGGATTTGCGGGTCAAAGCGCGGACGTTCCCCCGACGCAGTCAGGTGCCGGACCGACCGGTAGCTGGGGCCTTGGTGGCGGTGCAGGTGGAGGAGCAAGCGCGCAAAGGAGTGCATAACACGCGCTACTTTCTCACCGATGCCGCCGGGGTGGTGCGGGTGCCCGGGTTGGCGCAGGGGACGTACCCGCTGTCGGTGGCGGCACTGGACGCCGAGCGGGGGGCGATTACGCACGTAGTGGACTTGAGCAAACGCGCCCAAGCGCACCACGGGAAACCGCGGCCGGATGGCCGCTTGGCCAAAAATGTGCGCTGGCCGCAAAACGAGCAGCTCGCCGTGCTCTTCCCCGGCATGGGGCGGCCCCTGTACGGCTTGGTTGAGCCGCGCCTTTTGCGCGCGTTGAACCAAGTGAAGGTGCTGTCGGCCGATGGGAGCGAGCCGAGGCAGTACGGATACGCGTTGGGCAAGAGCAGCATCGGCGCGGTGGGGGTGATCTACGGGCCGACTGAGGCCGTGGCCGACGATCGCGTCAAAGTGATTTTGGACGACCGGCTTTTGCTGCTCAACAGCGAAAGCAGCCCAAGTGAGACCGCGGCGCGGGGCCGGGGATTTTTGCTTGCCGAGGAGGGGTTTGGGGCCGCGACGCTACAGGCGGCGCGAGACGTGTGGAACTTGGACGAGGCGCGGCTGGGGGTGCTCGAGGAGCACGGCATTGAAAATCAGCGGTTGACGCGCCTGCACGCGCAGGCGGCGGCAGCCATAGCTGAAGCGGAAGCCGCCGCCGAACAGCTAAAGTGGGACGAGTACGTGGCGTGGAGCCGCAAGGCACTAGGCTTGGAGACCCGGGCGTACCCAGAGGTCTTGGCAACGCTCAATGATGTTCTCGAAGGGGTGGTCTTCTTTATGGTGCTGTTGTTGCCGGCGGCCTTTTTCGGGGAGCGGCTGTTGTTGGCCGCGGCCGATATTCGCCGGCAGCTCGCGGGCTTTGGGCTGTTATTGCTGGCGATTTGGCTGATTTTGGCGCAGGTGCATCCGGCTTTTGAGTTGGCCGAACCGCTGGTGGTGCTGTTGGCGTTTGCGATCATGGCGATGGCTGGCTTGGTGCTCTGTATGGTGGTGGGCCGGTTCAACCGCGTCATGGCCCAGCACCAGAGTCAGCAGACCCGGGTCCACGCCCAAGACCTGAGCCGCTTAAGCGCGAGTTACGCGGCCTTCATGCTCGGGATTTCCAATATGCGGCGGCGGCCCCTGCGCACGGGTCTGACGTTGGTGACGCTGACGCTTTTGACGTTTACCCTGCTCTCTTTTACCTCGTTTGAACAGCAAATCCGCTATGCGAGTTTCCGGCTGCCCCACACCGGGGCGTACCCCGGGATCCTCATTCGCGATCGCGGCTGGGAACGCTTGACGCCGGAGGCCCTCGACTACGCTGAGTCGCACTTTGGCGGCCGCGGCTGGCTGGGGCGGCGCGGCTGGTACGCAGCCGAGGGCGGGAAGGGGGGCTGGATTGCGGTGGCCGCCGGCGAGAAGGCGGTGCGGGCCACCGGTTTGTTGGGCCTGACGCCCGAAGAAGCGCAGATCACCGAGATGGGTAAGAGCTTGGTGGCCGGATCGTTTTTTGCCGCCGCTGACGAGGCCACTTGTATCTTGCCGTTGGACATGGCCGCGGCGCTGGGCGTT
>RKRN01000290.1 GCA_007571365.1 Candidatus Latescibacterota bacterium | reverse complement strand
CGTGGACTTCCACCACGGTCAGCGGTGGCCCCACCGTAGGGACAGACCTATGTGTCTGTCCCAAAAGGATCCGCTAGTCGCCACCGACCACCGGCGTACAATCGTTCACGCCGCGTACACACTCCGGCCCGCGCCATAATAAGCGTCGTATATGTGCTCAAACACAGCCGTTGTCTTTTGCGCGAATAGTTCTGGTGTATAAACGGTCGGCAAGCCTTCGTCTAAAAACCGCTCGATCGTCACGCGCACCTCAGCGCGAGCCTGCTGCCGTTTGCGCCAATCTAGGGCCAGCTTCTCCGACTTCAAGGTCGCCAACAACGTCTGCGCCGTTGCCTTAACCTTTTGCCGATCCGCAGCGCTCAGATCGAGCTGCGGCTTGGTCAACAGGTCAAAAACGGCCAGCTCTTCTTCATTGAGCCGCTCGCTAACGCCGCGCTGTTCTTCGTCGCTCAAGCCTTGGGCAAAGCTCACCAGTTGCCGTAAAAACTCCTCGGGGTCGAGACGGCCCGCGTTATAAGCGTCGATTAGGGCCTGAAATTTTTGCCTGAAATCCGTGCGCGTGGGATTGAACCGCTCGAATCGCAGCAACTTCCGCTCTACGCTCCACCGAAACCGTTCGTTGGTGGTCTGTATGCGGTGGCGCGCAAATGTTTCTGACAGTTTTTCAACGTCTAATTGGCTCAGGTCCGTAGAATAGGACTTGCTTTCTCTGGCCATGCTGTAGCCCGCCGCTACAATCGAATCGTCGAGTATGTCTTCCACCGGCTGCATCACCGGTGCAATGTCAGTCGGCGACTTGAGGGCGCGTATTTTGTCGGCGATGATCTGCACGGGCGTCACCTGCACGGCCAAGCAGCCAGCGGCCGGGTCAGGCAGTACGGCCTTGTAGAGCCGACCCACCCTGTTGGCCAAATCGAGGAACTGCCGCTTGATCGCCTCCGGGGCGACCAACGCTTCTACGGCCTCGTCGAGCAACCGGATGCGGGCAAATTGCTCGGCGGCTTGGATAGCGACCAAGCTCACGCCTTGCTGCCGACACAAATTGCTCGTCGCGGTCAATACCTGCTGCAACGCCGCTAGCAACGCGGCCTTGTTGCGCACCGGCTCGTCGCCCGCGCTACCTGCGCCGTAGAGGGCCAAGGCGCGTTCCAAGTTGCGAAACACGCCGACGTAATCCACGATCTGGCCGCTCGCCTTGCCGGGATAGACGCGATTGGCGCGGGCGATGGTTTGCATCAGGGTGTGGTTGCGCATGGGCTTGTCGAGGTAAAGCGTCGAGCAGCTCGGCACGTCAAACCCGGTTATCCACATGGCGCACACAAATACGAGGCGCAAGGGATCGCGTGGATCCTTGAACTTCGTCTCCAGATCTTCGGTGTTCATGCGCTGGCGATGCGGGCGAATATCCAGCCCCTTGGCGGCTAAGTCGGCGATTTCGTTCTGCCCCGGCGACACCACGACCGCCATGTCCGTTTCTTTGAGCCAAGCGATGCGTTCTGTCTGCACGGCCGCCAGGTGCTCTTGCCAGTGCTTCTGCACTTTATCGTACATGCGCACAGCCGTAGCCTTGTCGATGCAGATCATCATCGCCTTGCCGCGAAAGCCGCGCCCAACAAAATGCTCAACCACATCTTGGGCGATGGCCTCCAGCCGCTCGTCGCGGGTGATCAGGTGATATTGACGGGTGAATTCGCGCTCCAGCTTGTCCTCTTGCGCGTCGTCCAACGCCGCTGCTTCCAGCAGCTGCTCTAGGTCGTCGTTGAGATCGTCATTGGTCAGTTGCAACTTGGGGATGCGGCTTTCGTAGTAGAGCGGTACGGTCGCGCCATCGGCTACGGATTGCTGAAAATTGTACACGCTAACGTAATCACCAAACACGTGCCGCGTCTTTTCCTCGCCGGCGATCAGCGGCGTCCCGGTAAAGGCCATAAACGCCGCGTTGGGCAAGGCCGTGCGCATGTTCAACGCGAGCGTGTCGTATTGACTGCGATGGGCCTCGTCGGTGATGACGATGATGTCGCTGCGCTTTGAGAGGACTGGACGCGCCTCGCCCGCTTCCGTGCGGAACTTGTGAATCAAGGTGAAGACATAGCGGTGATCTTCGGTGAGCAACTGCCGCAGGTGTTGGCTGCTGTTAGCCTGAGCACGGCCTTCGGTGACCACGCCGGACGCGACAAAGTGCTGGTAGATTTGCCCGTCTAATTCTCGGCGATCGGCGACCAGTACAAAGGTCCAATTCCCCGGCACTTTCCGCAGCACTTTTTGCGCGAAAAACATCATCGACACGCTTTTGCCGCTGCCTTGCGCGTGCCAAAATACGCCCAATTTGCGGCCACCTCGCAGCGCTGAGAGCGCGTTGTTGACGCCCAAGTACTGATGGTTTTTGGCCGTCAGCTTGATCGTCCCGCCGCCTACCTCTTGAAAAAGGGTGAAGTTTTCCACCAAATCCACAAGCCGCGCCGGTTCGCAGACCCCGCGCAGCATGGTTTCCAACGAGACGCGCCCTTGCTCGCTTTCGCCGCCGACCTTTTTCCATTCTGCGAAATGTTCCCAGCCAGCCGTTATGCTACCCACGCGGCTTTCGCTGCCATTGGAGAGGATGATGAGCGCGTTGGCCCAAAAGATCTGGGGAACCGTGTCTTTGTAGTCGCGCAGATTGTCGGTGTAAGCTGTTTCCAAGCGGCGATGCACGGCCTTGAGCTCGACCAATACCAGCGGCAAGCCATTGACAAAGCCGACCAAATCGGCGCGGCGCGAGTGCATTTCACCGGCGACGCGGAATTGCGCACCGAGGAGGAAGTCGTTGTTGGCCGGTTGGTCCCAATCGATCACGCGCACGGCTTCTACGGTTTCCCCGTCGTCTTGCGGGTCGGGAACGTTTGTGCGGACACCGTTTTTGAGCAGGAAGTAGATTTCGCGGTTGGCGGCCACGAGGCTCATCTGCGAGCGGTCGCGGGTGATGTCGGCGACCGCTTGTTCGATGGCCGCGGGCGGCAAATGCGGGTTGAGTCGCTTGAGGGCCAGACGCAAGCGAGCAGTGAGGATGGCGTCGGCTGGCGTTTCGCGCTCGAGGTCGCGGCCCCGGACCGTTTGCCAACCTAGTTCGGCCAGTAGCGCGATGGCCGGCTGTTCGACGAGAGCGTCTTCGCTGTAGCCGCTCATGCGTTTTCCTTTTTGACCAGCAGATACCGCTTGTTGGGGTCGTAGGCACTCTTGCCGATCATAACCACTTCACCCGCCTTAGTGAGGCGATTCAGATGCCGGCGGACCGAGCGATTGACCAGCCCGGTCCACTCAACGAGTTGTTTCATCGAAGCACCCCCCTCGGCTTCGTACTGGGCAAGACAGGCGCGAATTTTCACATCAATTGGATTCTCAACGGCCTCATGCTGACGCAGCAGCGAGAATGTCACGCGGAAGTGATAGCCGAGCTCTTCAAACACGGGCTCGGCAAATCCACCTTGCTGACAACTATGCTGCATGCGCTGAAAGCCGCTGCCCCATTGCTCAATCAGGTTGAGTTCCTTAAAAACTCGGCCAATGACCTTATTGCGGATTTTGGACAAGCCGGCGCGCAAGCCCTCAATAGTCAATCCGCCCGTCAGCAGGCCCGGATTTTCTACTTCCAGCCTATCGTCAAAAATCGCCACGCGGATCGGCGCACCGGTCTGCGAATAATCCGCGTGGACGATGGCATTGGTCAATGCTTCGCGGATGGCCTCCAACGGCATATTCCATACGTCTTTGCGACGCAAATCGCCGAACTCGGCCGAACACATCGCGTGTTTTTTGACGAAATCGAATGCCTTTTCCAGTGCCAGCGGCAGGTGGTCGCGTATGTCCTGTTGATCGAGAATCGCCACTTTGTCGGTGCCACCAAATCGCCCGCACTGAATCCAAGCGTCCGCAAAATAGCGTTCGCGCACCGTGCCAAAGAGCAGGACGCCGCCAATAGTTGGAACGACGCGCCCTTGATGGCGGACGAGCAAATTCAGGTTTTCCGCCGTGCGCTCGTTCCATGCGCGCAACCCGGCAAACAACCCGGACACAACCTGGACATCCAACCTGTCCGGGTTGATGTCCGGCATCGGCTGCTCGTCGAAAGACAGGTTGGGCGAGTACGGCGTCGGCTTGGCGACGCGCCCATGAGCGTCGTTTTCCATTTTATCCCGTATTCATCTTTTCAAACAAGGCTTGCAAGTGCGGCAGATGCGATTTCACCTTGTTGGTCGCCCTCTATGTCGATGGGGATGGAGTTCATCGTCTTGAGCAATTCCTTGAGCAAGGCATTCTCAAAGCGGTTGTACGTCTTGGGCAAGACGCCCTTGAGATCGGGGTTCGCGTCCTCAATAGCATTCATCGCCGCATTAATGGCCGCGCCAATCTGGTCCCCTTCAGGCAAGGCAATCAATGCCGAAAACCGCGCCGCCGCCGGCAGATACAGCACACCTAACGCCTGATAATCCACCGGCCCGATCGAGCGTCGGCCACTGCCGGTCCCCGCCAGCTTTTGGGCCGCCGCTTGAAACTTGTGGTCCGCGTAGCGCAAAAACACCAGACCCAATACCGGAACGGAGTATTCCGCAGACCTGAGCTTTGAGTTCGCTCGCAATTCGTCGGCCGCGTCCCACAGACGCGCCTCAATAGCGTTGCCGTTTTGGTTCATTTTTGCCTTTCTAACTTCCTTTGTCATGCCGGCGAAAGCAGGCATATAGAACGGTCCGTGCTCAGACTGGATTCCCGCCCCGTGCCGGGCACGGGATGACGTTCTGGCGCGGGAGGACCTGGGTGCGCGGGCGTCTCGCCCGCATGGCGTACTGGATTCCGCTTTTGCGGGAAAGACCTCTATAAGGCGGCCAAAAGCCGCTGGATTCCCGTGTGCGCGGGAAATGACCTCCTATCAACCTACCCTTCACCGCTCTCTAGTACTTCCCAACGACCCTTTTTGGTCGAGCCGACCCGGCGCAGACGCCCTGTTTCCCGGAGCTTGTCGAGGTGGTATCTGATGCCAGCAGCGGTTATTCCAATGCGCTCCGCCAGTGCCGTGCGGGTCAGGGTGGGCTCTTCGCGCAGCAAGGCCAAAATCCGTTCTTGGCTAGTCTCTGGTGTTTCTTGGCTAGTCTCTGGTGTTTCTTGGCTAGTCTCTGATGTTTCTTGGCTAGTCTCTGATGTTTCTTGGCTAGTCTCCGGTAGTTCCTGGCTAGTTTCCTGGCTAGTTCCCTCCGCAATGGTTTTCAGGTACGCCGCTGAAAACGGAAACTCGACCCACAAATCGCGTGGCTCCACCCAAATGCGCGGCTCCGGCGCACCCGCCACCCGACAGGCATTAAAGATGCGCTCAATCCCGCGGCCCCAAGCCTCAATCTCGCCCGCCCGGAAAAACGCATTCGCCACATCCGGGTTGAACGGCTGCGACGAATGCGGCCCCAACAATCGGTTCAGCGACCAACCTTCAGGCAACTCGCCCGGATTCCAAATGAGCAGGCGATCCGCATATACGCGAATTTGTATAGGAGCGGGAACGGCATAATCGCGGTGGACGATGGCGTTGAGTATCGCTTCGCGCAGCGCGACCCGCGGCATGGGGTAGGTCTCGACGCGATGGATGCCCTCGTAGCTAATGCCCGCCTTCAAATACTTGGTTAGCAACAAATCCATCGTCTTGCTGACTTGCGTGAACAAAGGGCCGCACACTTCGTCGTGATAGCGCAAATCGTCTTCGCTTGCGAAGTAGCCGATCTTGACGGCGGCACCAGCAACGAAACGCTCGGGGTCCAAATGAAAGAGCAAAAGGGCCGCTCGTTTGAGATAGCGACCCTCGGTCAAGCGCAACTTCTCCATGAGCCCGCGATCATCCTCGTCGAGCGCATCTGCTGGCAGACGCCCGGTGCGTACCGCCCGCTTGCGCAACCAGTCCAACGTCTCCGCGTCGAGGTCGCTGACGGTCGCGCCCGGCACCGGCACCCCATCCCAACGTCTGCCGGTCTTGCGTAGCAAAAAGCGGTCGAGGGCTGCGCCTCTGAGCACCTGCTTGGTGCTGCCGCTGCGATAGTGATACTCGCCGCGATAGTTAATCGGCACCGGATACGGCTCGACTTCGATCCGCAAGTACGAGTAGCCGTCCTCTTGCAATAGGTTGATGTCCGCTACGATTCCGAGCAGGTCGCGCAGCTTGTTCGGCAACTCCTCCATTAGCCGCGCCGCGTTGGCAACGCCCACTACTCGTCCGGCGTCGTCGCGCCCGATTTCCAACACCCCACCCTGCGCGTTGGCGAAGCCGCATAGCCACTGCAAGTACTCATCGCGCCAAGACGCTTTCCACTCGATGAGCTGAGTTTCGCTCACGCGCTAGCCTGCTTTCGCTAATGGCCCGGCCATTTTTGGTTTCTTGCGCTTCACTTTCAGTACCATCGCTCAGCGGCGGCAATAGGTAGCAAAAACCAACTCGCCTTCGCTGCGCCTTTCCACCACCTCCCACTCGCCTTCATCCCACGCCGGAAAGTACGCGTCGCCTGCAACTTCAATGGGTAAGTGCGTCAGGATCATTTCGTCGGCTAAGGGCAGGGCCTGTTCATAGACTTGAGCCCCCCCGAGCACGAAGAGTTTTTCGCGGCCGCGAGCGCGGGCGCACTGCACAGCCTCGGCCAAGCTCGCACAGACCACCACGCCCGCGGCAACCGCGTAGGCCGAGTTGCGAGTGAGGACAAAGTTCAGACGCTGGGGCAAGGGGCGCGTCTGAAAGGTCTCGTAGGTCTTGCGGCCAGCCGCGACCGCATGGCCCCGCGTGACGCGGCGGAAGTGCTTTAGGTCGGCCGGGTAGTGCCAAGGGATGGCATTGTCGCGGCCAATGACCCTGTTTTTGCTCAAAGCGGCGATGATAATGGTTTTCATCTGGACACATCGGACGGAAAAAAGAAAGAGTGGACGACTGGATGCTCAGTGCGCTTGGCTTCGGCGACTGTGCCGGTAAAGGCCACTTGGCCTTGGTCCAGCATGATGAGGCGACCATTGAGCCGCTCAATGCTGAGTAGCTCGTGCGTAACAACGGCGATGGTAATGCCCAACTCGCGGTTGAGCGCGAGGAGCAGCGCGTCGATCTCGGCGGCGGTGACCGGATCCAGGCCCGCGCCCGGCTCGTCGCAGAAGAGAATCTCCGGGTCCATGACCATGGCCCGCGCCAGAGCAGCGCGCTTGCGCATCCCGCCCGACAGTTCGCCGGGATAGCGGTCACAGGCCTGCGCTAAGCCCACCGCGGCGAGGCGGGTACGCGCTATTTCCCCAATCAAAGCGGGCTCTATATCTGTGTGCATTTCCAAAGGCAGCGCGACGTTTTGCTCAACCGTCAACGAATTGAGCAGCGCACCGTATTGGAACATAACGCCCAGCCGCTTGCGTAGGGCCCCCAATTCCTCCTCGCCGAGAACCGTCGCGTCTTGCCCGAGTATTTCGACGCGGCCCGCAGTGGGTTGCACCAAGCCGATGATCGCCTTGATCAACGTGCTCTTGCCGCAGCCGCTACCGCCGAGCACGACGGCGATTTCCTCCTCTTCTACGTGCGCGTCAATTCCACGCAGCACGGCCGTCTCGCCATAGGACACGCAGAGGTTTTGGATGTCGATAACGCGATTCACCATCTGAGATAGAAGACAATGCCCCAGAAGGCGTCGAGGACAATAATGCCGAACAGCGACGACACGACCGCAGCAGTCGTCGCCCGCCCGACGCCCTCGGCGCCGCCGCTAAAATGGAGGCCGTGATACACCGAGATGATCGCGATAAGCCACGCAAAGGACGCGCTTTTGACCAGTCCGGTGAGCAAATCTTTGAGGAAGAGCGACGATGCGACTTGGTTGAGAAACACAGTAGCTGGGATGTCCAGCGACACCAAGCCGATGAAAGTACCGCCGAGGATGCCAACGAAATTGGCCATGACCGTCAGAAGCGGCATGCAGACGACCATGGCCCACAGCTTGGGCACCACCACAAAGCGCAGCGGGTCGATTCCCATAGTCTGCAAGGCGTCCAATTCCTCGGTGAACTTCATGGTGGCGATCTCGGCGGCAATAGCCGACCCGGAGCGGCCAGACACCATAATCGCGGTCATCAGCGGCCCCAACTCGCGCGTCAGGCCAATGCCCAGCAGGTTGGCGACGAAAATATCGGCCCCGAACTGGCGGAGCTGGGCGGCGGACTGGAGAGCCGAAACTGCGCCGACGAGAAAGAGAATTAGCCCGACGATTTGCAATGCTTGCGCCCCAATCGCGTGCGCTTGTTCGCCAAAACTGCCCCGGCGAATCTGCTCGCGGCGGAACAGGGCGAGAACCGCAAAAACGCTCAGGTCGGCCATCAGGTAGATAAATTCAGCCGCGCCAGTACCACGAGCGCGGACCCAAGCACCGAGGCGTTCAAGCGCGACGCGAGACGACGCCGGCGGCAGCGGCGGCAGCGCGGGGGTGGCCAAGTCGAAAAAGGACTGCAAGTGAGCGGGCAGCCCATCGAGGCGGAGTTGCTTGTCCAAGGAGCGGGCGCGAGCGGGCAAGCCGCGCAGGAAGACGGCCCCGGCGGTGTCGAGATGTTCGACTTGGCGCAAGTCGGCGCGCAGCGCAGCGCGCGGGTGTTCGGCGATGAGACGGCGCACTTGGGGGGAGAGCGCACCGATGGTGTGAACCGAAAGCACCCCCCCGAGGGCGATCCCTTGTTCGTCGCTTTGCGCCGAGGCCGCTGAGCTAGCCTGCGTCACAGCCAGTACACGAAGCGCACCAAGACCTGCTGCCGCGATTGCAGCCGGCGCGTGGCTCGCTCGCGCCTCAAGTCGAAAACAAGGTCCATATTGACCAAGCGGCTAAGGGCCAAGCGCAAGCGGTTTTCCCAATTAAATTCCCAATCCGCAGTGGCCCGCCCGGGGATAATAACATCGAACTCCGAGTCCAAAATTAGGGATTGAGCCGGGCGCAGCTTGAGGATCAGCAGGGCTTCTAGGCCGGTCGTTATCTCATCCGACAGCTCGCGGGCTACAGTGCGCGTGGAGTTCAGGTCAAAGGCACCGGCGAAATACTTCTGCCGCGCTCCAAAACCGACGCGCATGTCGAGGGTGAAGGGAAAGCTGCGGGCGACTTGGGAGTTGATGCCAATACCTTGGCGCATATCGAGAGGGCTAAAGGCCGAGGAGAGGGTAAATTCTTCCACATCCGACCGCGTTCTCCGGCCATCGGCCCAGTGGATTAGGAGGGGGCGAGGTGGATTGAAGCGAGCTTTGGTGGCAAATAGCCTAGTATTGAACACCCCGCGCAAATAGGGGCCGAGCCACTTGGAAAGCCGGTAGATATAGGTGGCGCGGACCTCAAATTCATCTATGGCGGCATCGCCGACCTCGCGGGTAAACTCCTCTTCAAAGGTCAACCCCATATTGAAAAAGTGGCGATCGGTGCTATAGACGCTGCGGCCCAATACTTGGGTAGTAAGCGCGAGGACCGAGCGATCTTCGCCAGTGGCATTCTGCGAGGTCGAGAGCCGGGTTGAGCCGCTTAGCTGCAAGGAAGTTTTCCAGTTGGAACCGATCTTCTGACCAAGGACGCCCTGTGGCGATGGCGGGTAAAAGCCAACGAAGGTATCGTTGTTGTCGGTATCAACCACGAGGTTGCGTTGGACCAACTCGCCCGGCTCTAGGCGTACGCTGAACTTGCGCGTCGTCGAAATGTTTTGCCCCACGGGCACCACCGAGTACACCCCCGGGGGCAACAGCCACGTCTTGACCGCCTCCCCGCGCTCCTCCTCAACGCCAAAGCCAATGCCGTAATTTTCCTGTTGGTCCTCCCAATACAACTCATACGACTCGTTGATGGTACTGCGCTGCTCGTCGATGACATTGACGACCAAGCCGGACCAAAAAGGCTTGACCAAGGTCGTCATGTCCTCGTGGATTGGCACGGTGCGGCTCGTCATCTGCACGTCGGTCCCCGAGCCGATCAACACCTCGTAGTATCCCGGCGAGAGCAACACGCCCGTGCCGGGGGAGGCTTCGCGGATGGGTTTGCCGCCCTGCAAGATGAGAAAGCTCGGCTCGTTGAGGGAGCCGGTCATCGTTGGCACGAACAGCAAGCCCTTGCCCTTGGGGATCAGGGTGGGGTCCTGTTCGAGCTGGCCGCGCCCGGGCGGGGCCAGCCACGTCTCGCTGTTGCCGAGAGTGGGGCTAGCGAACAACGGCAGGGCGATTAGGATGCAGAATAGCTGGTACATGCCAAATTCTAAGGAGCCAATTTGCCCGGGATGAGCTCGTAGTGATCGGCTTTGGTTTGCAGCGCGGTGTCGCGCACTGAGGGGGCGGTTTGTTCGGTGGGCGCGGGCCGCTGCTTATTGCGCAACTTGAAGTCGATCTCCTCGATCGCCGTTTTCATCTGCTGCCCTAAAATGACACTCAACGCAGACACGGTGTGTACCATGCCCGGGGAAAACACTTGTTTCTCTTCGTCGAAATCAGTCTGCCATATAACTTTGCCATCGCCTTGCCTTACCAACTCCATCGCCATCTCGAGATGGGCCGCCCACAGGTCGCCACTATCGAAGTGCTCAATGGCTTTGACCGAGCCACTGAGCACGTAATCCGGGCGGTGCTCAAAAAAATCGCGATCCCCGCCGACATAGATAAACAGGTCGGCCCGGCGCAAGTATTGCCTGACCGCGTCGGTGATCATGTCGCCAGGCCGCTCCATCCAGTGGTGGAGGTTGTCGCGCTGTAGCTCGTACTGGTCCCGGCGGTGAATGATGTGGGTGCGGTCGTAGGCTCGCGGCACCTCAAAGCTCTTGACTTGCACTCGAAAAGGGTACGGGCGTTCGGAGTTTTCCACGCTGCTGCGCCAAGGTTCGATAGGCAGCTTAAAGTAGCGCCGTTGCGGCAGCTTCGTGTCGCCGCCCAGTAGCTGGGCACAGCCAGATAGAGCGGCGGCCAAGACGAGGGCTTGGGCGTAGCAGCGCACTCGGCTATTGGGTCCCATCGCTGCGACCTCGGATGAGTACCGCGGGATTCTCGCGGATGAGTTCGGTGGTTTCGCGGATATTCTGCAACGTTTCCTCCAATTCCTGCATGGCGCGCAGAAGATTCTGCCGACTGGCCCCCACAGTCTGGTCAATGCCCACAAAGGTCTGGTCAATATGGCTTATCACCGTGTCCACTCGTGCGACGAGCCGGGGAACCGGGCCGTCCATTTGCTGGCGCAACTGGTGCATTGTCACTTGCAGGTCGTCCACCGTCTGTTGCAGCTTCGCTCCCATGAGCAAGACATGCAGGGAATCAACCATGGCCGCCAGCGTCGCGCTGGTTTGGACCAGCGAGCGACTGGTGCCCAGCATGTTGGCGGCGGCCTCGTCGAATGCGGCGCGGTTGTCCTCAACCAGCGCGTTGGTCGTAGCCAGCAGATTGTCGGCGTTGTTTAGCAGCTCATTGAAGGTGCGCTGGTTGTCGCTGCTGAGCAGGGCATTCAGGTTGTCGATGACTTGTTCAACCTTGGCACTGAGCACTTCGGCGCGCTCCTGCATATTGCTAAAAAAAGTTACGTCCGCAACAATGGTGGACCCTGGCGGGAGGACTGGGGCCTGGTCGCTGCCGCCGAACAGCTCGATGTACTTCAGGCCGGTGATCCCCAACGAGGCCATGCGCACCTCGGTGTCGGTGCGGATGGCATTTTCGGCCAGCCGCCGCTCGACCGAAATTTTTACAACCACAGTGGCGAGATTATCTTGCGCGATCGCAATGTCTTCGACGCGGCCAATGCTAAAGCCCAAATACTTGACATCCGCGCCTTGGTTGAGGCCACTGACGGGCGAGTTGGACTCGATGTAATAGGTATCGCGCTGGCGCAGCAGGTGGCTGCCGGCGACGACGATAAAGAAAAGCGCGAGGACGGTGAGAGAAACTAAGAAGAAGATGCCCAAGCGTATTTGCTGTGCTCTGGTAGCCATAAAGACGTTGTGGAATAAGTCGCGATTGAAATCCGCCCCTTAAAAGCGTTCCTAAAATGCCGCTTGGCGTTGCTTGTGCCCGGCTCCGCCCCGTGTCGTGGCACGGGGTGACGTTCTTGTGCGGGAAGGACGGCTCCATGGCAGTTCAATGAGACAAACAGCTTCTTAGGGCAATATCAGCAACGCCCCCCCTGTGAGCAAGAATTCGGCACCACCACCCGCAGAGCCGCCGGGCTAATTTCCAGCACCAGCGGCGTCTGGTCTAGATAGTCGCCGTCTGCATATACGCTGTGTGGCGCGTCGGTATGTAGCACTAGGCGAGCCGTGCGCTCGACGCGCACGGCTGGATGGCGGACGTGCGTGCGCCAAAAGAGGCGAATCATCAGCGACAGAATCACCCGCCGCGGCACCGCATCGACGACCACAACATCGAAGAGGCCATCGCCGCAGTCGGCATCTGGAGCAACGCACAAATTGCCGCCGTAGTTCCGCGTATTGGCGGTAGATACTTGCAGCACTTCTCGCTCAATTTCCCCGAAATCGCCGCCGAGCCGCACCCGGATCGGCTGGTAGCGAGCCATGTGCCGCAAGGCCTCCACTATATAGCGAATCCGCCCAGACAGCGGCCCTTGAGCACTTTCCACGCGGCGGCTGACCGCGGCGTCAAAGCCAAAGGCGGCAATTGTGGCGAAGAAACGGTCGCCGACCCGGCCCAAGTCTATGGCCCGCACCTCGCCGCTCAGCAAGTTGCCGATGGCCGCTTCCACGCGCAGCGGCACGGCGAGGGCGCGGGCCAAATCGTTGCACGTGCCGCCGGGCAGCAACCCCAAGGCCGTATGTGAGCCGGCGAGGGGCGCGAGCGTCTCGCTGATGGTGCCGTCGCCGCCGCAGACCACCAGCCGCTCAGCACCCTCGGCCACCGCCTGCTGCGCCAACTCGGTTGCGTGGCCCTTGGCCCGCGTATAGCGCAGCTCAACTGCTCGACCGGCCTCTTGTATCGCCAAGGCGGCTTGCTCGGCGGCGCAGCGGACGCGGGCGTTGCCGGCCGTTGGATTGGCTATCAAGACCCAGTGTTTGGCCATAGCTTGGGTTGTCCCATAAGCAACCCAGCGCGTAAATTAACCGCGATTAACGATTAAAAACTGACGTTACGCAGTCCCCGGCCTTCGCCGGGGCAGGCTCGGCGGCTTCCGCTCGGGGTCCTTGACGCGCCAGAACGTCGCCTCGTGCTCCGACACGGGGCGGGAATCCAGCCTAACCGCACGGGCTGCAAACCGACGGCTCTCGATGCCTGCTTGCGCAGGCCGGACAAACGCGGCGGAACGTCAAAAGATAACATCAAAACGTGGCTAAAAGAAAACGCGACATCGATTGGGCCAACCAGCGCCGCGAACTGGAAAAACAGGTCGAACACCCCTATATCACCAACCAAGGGCTAGGCCGAAACCGGCGCCGCAGCAAGGGCCGCTCTCCCAAGCGTCCCGCGCAGTAAGCCTCCTTGTGGCAGGGCATGCCGCCTTCTACTATATTACCATGTTTTGCGCCCCATCCTGACGAGCTATTCGCTGCACGGGATGGGGCTTTTGTCCATTTCCGCTATGATCAGAGAATTCTATCAGGACCGCACTGTGTTGCTGACCGGCGGCACCGGGTTTTACGGGCAGGGACTGACGGCCAAGATCCTGCGCTATTTGCCCGGTGTGCGGCGCTTGTACCTCGTGTTGCGGCCCGGGCGGGGTCCGGGCGGGAGCGCGCTGCCGGTAGAGGAGCGGCTGGACGAGCTGTTCAAACTGGTCGTCTTCGACCGCTTTCGCCGCGAGGAACCAGCCGCTTTTGCCGCGGCGCGCCAGAAGGTGCGCGCCCTTGCCTGCGACATGCAGCAACCGGGCCTCGGGCTAGACGAAGCATCCCGCGACGAGCTGCTAGCGGAAGTCGACCTCATCATCGGCAACGCGGCCAGCGTCACCTTTGACGAGCCGCTCGACTCGGCGATCCAGTTCAACACCTTGGCACCCCAAGAGCTTTTGCGGCTGGCCCGCGAAGGTCGCAAAAAGCCTGTCTTGGTCCACGTATCAACCGCGTACGTCAACGGTCGCCTCACCGGCGCGGTCCCCGAACAAACCCTGCCGATTGACCGCACAATTCAGCACCTGATTAGCGGCACCACGCCCGCACAACCTTTCGTCCCCGAAGAAGAAATCGCCGACGCGCAAGCCCTCTGCCGCGCCATCCGCACCCAAGCGCAAAGCACCGAGCAACAGCGAGCATTCCGCCGCGAGATCGTCGAGCAGAGCCACCGCCGCAAGCTCTCGGACAGCCGCTTGCAAAAGCTGATTGACGACCGCTGTCGCCGCTGGACCGAGCACCAGCTAGTCGAGGAAGGGATGCGCCGAGCGCGGCAGCATAGCTGGAACGACGTGTACACTTTTACCAAGGCCATGGGCGAACAGTTGCTCGTCAAACACCGCGGCCAAGTGCCACTGGCCATCGTGCGGCCCAGCGTTACCGAAGGTGCGCTCGCAGACCCACATCCAGGCTGGATCCACGGGCTCAAAGTGACCGATCCGCTAGTGGTGGCCTATGGGCGGGGGATCGTCCCGGACTTCCCGGCCGCCGTTGGTGCGCCCATGGACTTGGTGCCCGTGGACATCGTCGTCAATACCGTGCTGGCCGCGGCCACGCAGGCCAAGGCCTCCACCGTGGAGGTCTTCCACGCGGCAACCAGCGAAGAAAATCCGCTGCCCAACACCCGGATGTTCGAGTACATCAAGGGCTACTTTGAAGAGCACCCCCTCCTCAACAAAGACGGCTCGCGGCCCGAGCTGGTGGACTGGACTTTTCCGACCATAGCCCGCTTCCAGCGCATCTTCAACTGGAAGTACCTCTACCCGCTGGAAATCAAGCAAAAGCTCTACGAGTGCCTGCCCGAGCGCTGGGCAGCGGCCCCCAAGAAGCGCCGCTTGGCCGCGCTCAAGACGCGACTCAAGCGCGTCCAGTACTTCACCGACCTGTTCAGCCCGTACACGACCCTCGACTGCCGCTATGAAGCCAAGCGGATGTTGGCTCTCTACGAGTCGCTGCCCCCCGAAGAGCAGCGGCTCTTCAACATGGACGTGCGGCGGATCGACTGGTATCAATACTATCAAAAGACCCACCTGCCTGGCCTCCGACGCCACGAGTTGGGCGGAGCCGACGACGAGCGAGAGCCGTTGAGCGCGGCCCCGGGCGAGGTGGGAGGCGAAGAACAGCGCTGGCGCATCGAGGAAAGCATCCGCACCATCCCGGACCTGCTGCGCTGGGCCGGCGGCCGCTACGCCGCCCGAACGGCCTTGCAAATCGAGCGCCAATCCGGCTGGACGCGGATCAGCTACGACGAGTTGCTCACCCGCGCCGAGCGCATGGCGCACCGCTGGCGCACTCAGGGCCTGTCGGCTGGTGCGCGGGTCCTGCTGTGCGGGGCCAACGGGCCAGAGTGGGTCGTCGCCTACATGGCAGCCAGCTTGCTCGGGCTAGCGGTCGTGCCCATCAGCCCGCAGACGCGCGAGGAAGACATCTGGCGGCTGTGCGACTTTGTCCAAGCGCGGGCGTTGATTGCCGCAGAAAAGCGCTTTTCCCAACTCTCGCCCGAAGGCGTAGCCGCCCACAAGGAACTGGCCTTTTTTAACGCCGATCGCGAGGGCCTACCATTCGGGCGCACGCCCGCGCCAGCAACGTCGGCCAAAAAAGACCGCTGGAAGCCGCCGCGAATCGATCCAGACGCCACGGCGTCGATTGTCTTTACCTCGGTGGTCGAGCCGCGCGGAGTGGTGTTGAGCCATCGCAACCTCATCTCCAACGTCCTCGCCCAAGGCGAGGTGCTGCGCATCTACGAGTCCGATCGCATGCTCTCGACCTTGCCCTTGCATCAAGCCCTCGAATTGACGGGCGGCTTGCTGTTGCCACTGCTCGGCGGGGCCACCATCACGTACTTAGAGGCCGTCAACAGCCGCGAGATGCTCCGCACTCTGCGCGATACGGGCACGACCGTGCTGTTGACCGCGCCGCGTCTGTTGCTCGTCTTGGCCGATCGCGTCGAACGCCTCGGAGCCGAAGCCACAACCGGGCTAGCCGCTTTGCGGCGAGTTGTCAGCGTCGGCGCCCCCCTGTCCGACGACCTCGTCGGCACGTATGAGCGGCTCGGCGTAGCGATTTGCCAAGGCTACGGCCTCAGCGAAGCGGCCTCTGTCGTGGCGGTCAACACGCTCCATCAGGGCAAAGCCCGGTCCGTGGGGCAGGTGCTGCCCGGACAGCAAGTACAAATCGCCGAGCCGGACGAGCGCAGCATCGGCGAGGTTTTGGTGCGCGGTGCCAACGTCATGGAGGGGTACTTCGCCCAAGCGGAGCTGACCCAAGCGGCGGTGCGCGACGGGTGGCTACATACCGGCGACCTTGGCCGCCTCGACGACGACGGCTATCTCTTCGTCGAGGGGCGGAGCAAAGACCTGATCGTCAACGGAGCGGGCCACAACGTCTATCCCCGCGAAGTCGAATCGCTCTACCATGGCTTGCCGCACGTAGCCGAGCTAAGCGTAGTCGGGGTGCCTTCGGTACATACTGGGGGCGAAGCAGTACACGGCATAGCCGTGCTCACCCGCGAGGCCGAGCAGGCCGACGACTGGCGCGAGGCCATCCAAGCGCGTTCATACGAGATTTCGCGCACCTTGCCCAGCCACCATCGGATCCAGCACTTGCACTTTTGGAACCGACCCCTGCCGCGGCTAGACGACGGCACCGTGGACCGCCAAACCCTGCTAGCGGCCATTGAGCGCGAAGCCTGCCCGGGCCCGGCCCTGCCGGAATGGGAACGGGCGATCCAGTGCCAAATCGGCCTGCTCGCGGGCCTGAGCACCGGCGAAGTAGCCGCTCACATAGATGCGCCGCTCGACACCTTGTTGGATTCGCTGATGGCCGTGGAATTCGCCGCGTGGCTCGGTCAGCGGTTGGAGACCCAAGTCGATGGATTTTTGCAGCCACAGGACACGCTCCGCCGCGTCTTGGCCCGGCTGGAGGCTCACTTGCAAGATGGGGTGGACTGGGAGGTGGAGCAGGCACCCGCGTACTGGTCGAGCATCTTGCACGCCGAGCCGAAGGCCGAGCCAGAGAGCGAGGTCGGCAAAAATATGCTGCAAGAAATCCTGTGGGAGACCGGCGGTCCTTTGTTCCGCCGCTTTTTCGATTTCCGGGCCGGTGGCCTAGCCCACTTGCCCCAAGATCGGCCCTACCTGATTGCCGCCAATCACGCCAGCCACCTCGACGGTGCCTGCGTGTACGCGGCCGTGCATTCCCATGTCGATCACCTCAATATCGCAACCAGCGAGCATTACCTCACCGACTCCACCGACTCCGAGCTGCGCTGGTTTTTATCTACCTTTGTCAATGCCATCCCCTTTGATGGCCACGACAACTTCGCCGCCGGCTTGGTGCGGGCCCGGCAATCGGTGGGCGTGCGCCGCCCGCTGTTGGTCTTTCCCGAAGGTACGCGCTCGGTCAACGGCCAACTACAGCCGTTTAAGGCGGGCGTGGGGCTTTTGGCCTACGAACTGGATGCGCCCGTAGTGCCCCTGCACATTGCCGGCACCCGCCAAGCCCTGCCCAAGGGGACGCGCACCCCATCGCGCCATCCTTTGCGCCTGCTCTTTGGCCCCCCGCTAGAAACGACCTCCTTTAAGGGACGCGCCGAGGCGCTGAGTCCCTACGAGATTTACTACGAAATCGCCGCAGCACTCAAGCGACAAATCGCGGCGCTAGGCCGCAAAAATATCTAATTATAGTAAAGCCCATAATTAGTTATACATTTTTATAATATCATCAATAGATGCTTCCGCCCGGTATTGACGCATCCGTTTAATGTTGGCGAAGTCCTT
>RKRN01000313.1 GCA_007571365.1 Candidatus Latescibacterota bacterium | reverse complement strand
TGCTCTCCGCCGAACAACTAGCCGAGCCACTCGCTTCCTACGTCGAGGTCTAGCATGGAAGGTCGCATCTACGGGCTAGAAACCGAGTACGGCTGTCTGCCGCCGGCTTCGGATCCCTTTTTGAGCCCAGACTTCGTGTCGATCAAGGCCAAGGACTGCATATTCTATCGCGAGGGCTTGGGCATTGTCGATATGCACTATCGGGGCCGCGACGAGCCGCCCGGCAACGGCGGCTTTCTTTTTAACGGCGGGCGCGTGTACATCGACATGGGCCACGTCGAATACGCCACTCCAGAGTGCATCGGGCTTTTTGATTTAGTAGCTGCCGATCGGGCTGGTGAGCGGTTGGTACAGCGCGCGTTAGACCAGCTTGGCTTGGCCGATAGCGCGGCCTTTTTCAAGAACAATATCGACCACTACACCGGGGCTACGTTTGGCTGCCACGAAAACTACCTCGTGCGGCGAGAGGTGCCGTTTTCGCAAGTGCTGTTGCCGACCATGCTGCCCTTTTTCGTTACTCGCCAGATATTCGCCGGTGCTGGCCGCGTGGGTTGCCACACGGATATTTTTGAGTACGGCAATGCCGAGGACGAAGGCGTCGAATTCCAATTGTCGCAGCGGGCCGACCACATCGTCACTGAGATCTACCAGTGGATTCAGTTTAGCCGGGCGATCATCAACACACGCGACGAGCCGCTGGCCGACTGGGGGCTGTACCGCCGCTTGCACCTGCTGGTGGGCGACTCCAATATGATGGAGTACGCCACGGCCCTAAAGGTGGGGACCACGGCCTTGGTGTTGCAGCTTTTGGAAGAGCAAGAGCGCGTAATCTGCGACGACATCAAGCTCCTCGATCCGGTGGAAGCTATCCGCGACATTTCGCGCGACATGACCTATCGCTGGGAAGTGCAGTTAGAGGACGGTCGCTACACCACAGCGACGGAGATTCAGCGCATTTATCTCGACTTGGCCGAGCGCCATTTGCGCGGCTGGGACGAAGAAGGCGATTGGGTGTTGGACGAGTGGCGTTTTGTCATCGACGCCTTAGAGCACGATCCCGGGTGCTTGGTTGATCGCGTCGATTGGGTGGCTAAGAAGTGGCTATTGGAGTACTTCATGCGGGAAGAGGGGTTGGACTGGCAGGATACTTGGATTCAAAGTTTGGATTTGGAATACCACAATCTCAATGTGGCGCGGAGCCTCTATTTTGATCTGTACGAACGCGGGATGGTCAAGCGAGTCGTCAGCGACGAACAGATCAACCAAGCCATCACGCATCCCCCGGTCGATACCCGCGCTAGTGCCCGCTCCCGCGTGATGAGGGTGCTGACCGACCAGAAGACGCGCTACCAAATTGATTGGGACTCCATCTGTGTGGGCGACGATAAGTTTCTCAGCCTCGACGATCCCTTTCTCACCTATGGCCGCGAAGCCGAAGCCTTCATCTGCGAATGTCGGCAGATGCCGATCGATAAGTTTTGATGTATGACGCTAGCCGGCACTGGCGCGTTTTTCCATACAAAAGATGAATATTCTCATTCAAGGGACACAGCAGAACATCATGTCTCTATGGAATGAACCTTGAAAGTGGCATTCTATGCTAACGACCTATATTCAATCGGCGATGCGGCACGCTACATACGAGATTCTCGACGATCAAACGTTTTATGGAGAAATCGCCGGATTTCAAGGTGTGTATGCAAATGCGGATACCTTAGAACAGTGCCGCGAAGAATTGCAATCTGTGCTTGAAGGCTGGATCATCCTTGGGTTGAGAATGGATCACCCGCTTCCAGAGGTGGATGGATTGCGCTTGGATAGCGTCCCGGAGTCGGTGTGATGCCCAGATTTGGGCCGATTAGTCGCCGCAATCTTATTCGACATTTGAAGCAATTGGGATTTGAGGGCCCGTATCCTGGAGGCAATCACCATTATATGGTCAGAGGAACAACACGTCTTGTGTTGCCCAACCCTCATCGCGGTGACATTGGACGTGGACTTTTGAACAAGATTTTGCAGCAGGCCGAGGTTAGTCGGTCAGTTTGGGAGAGTTTGTAACGCACTGATGCGCATCGAGAGCTTAGCCGATGGTCGTAAGTAAGGAATCAAGGGGTCGGAATCAGCGTTCTCCACTTGGCCCCTGAAAAGCGCATGATGCCGGCGCACTGGGTACCAAGCAACACACAGTTTGATCGGGCGATGTGAACACTTCATGCTGCAGCGATTGTTCCTTTTTCTGCTGCTCCTTCCATCCCAAGCCCCAGCGGCCCAGTTTGCCTGCGCGGCATTGGAGTCGGCGGCGCAGCCGGTTGTGCCGCCGCCGCACCTGAGTGCGTTGGTTATCTTCGCGCAGTTCCAAGACGAGGGGGCCCCTGCCACCGCACCCCCTTGGGCAAACGACCTTTTCGACGCTGAGTTGCCCGGCAGTTTTGCCCACTTCTACCGCGAAATGTCGGGCGGGCGGATTCGCGTCGATGGTCAGGTGCTGCCTCGGCGCTATCGCTCGCTCGCGGCCGCCGATGCCTACCTAGCCGACGCTATAGGAGCTAGGGGCCAATTTGGCCGCTTCAATCTGGAAATTCTCGCCGCCGCCGATGCGGACGCCGATTTTGGGCACTTTGACAACGACGGCCCCGATGGGGTGCCCAACTCAGGGGACGACGACGGATATGTCGATATCGTCTTTATCAACCTGCATACCACACCGCGCGGTTTCTTCATTGGCGCGGCCACTGGCATCGCCAGTCTGGGACTAGACGCCGATTACATTAGCGGCGATCCGGCGGCCGGCGGCGGCTTTGTGCGGGTGCGGAGTCGCTTCACGGGTTTCGGCGGCACCACGCAGCGGGGCCACACCTTCAGCATCACGGCCTCGACAATGTGCCACGAGTTCGCGCACGTGTTGGGGTTGCCCGATCTCTTTGATCAGACGGCGTTGACCGTGGCCGAGTTGGACCCGGCCGCGGATTCTGCGGGCATTGGCAATTGGGGGATCATGGGCTGGGGAACGCTTGGTTGGGGGGTAGAAGATGGTCCCAATGCCTTTTCGGCGTGGTCGCTAGCCACGCTTGGTTGGGTTGAAGTAGTGGAGGTGGAAGGGAGCATCGCCGGGCTGGAGATAGGGGAAATCTTCAGCGACCGCAAGGCATACAAAATTCCCCTGACCCAAGACGAGTACTTCCTGCTGGAATACCGGCGCGCTGACGGCTCGTACTACAACCGCAATATCCCGCAAGACGGCCTACTCATCTGGCACGTAGATGAGCAGGCCGACAACGACGAAGAGCGCCACAAACAGGTCGATTTGGTCTGTGCCGACGGGCTTTTTGCGCCCAACGGCGACCCCGATGTGGTGGCAGGCTTGGACCATCTCGACTTTTGGGCGCGGGACACAGCGTATTCTTCAGCCCACCAGGGCAACAAAGGCGACGCGACCGACCCTTTTGACGGGGTTCGCTTCCGCCGCTTTGCTTGGGACACAAATCCGGCTTTCAGCGGGCACACGGGCTTTGGGCGGAACCTGCCGTTGGGCGTGGCTATAGACAACATCCGTCCACAAGGTGCGACGATGGTCGTCGATGTGGTGCGGCAGCAACGCACCGGCCAGATAGCCGGCGATGCGATGTGGACGGGTCGGGTGGATTTGGACGGGGATGTGGTCGTGATGCCGGGTGCCACGCTGACCATTGACGCTGGTGCGGAGATCCGCTTTGCCCGCGGCGACGCGCAGAGCACGGGGTTTGATCCAGACCGCAGCGAGTTGCTCGTCTATGGCGAGCTCAAGATCGGCGAGGGCGCATCGTTTGCATCGAGTGCGGCGCACACCGGTCCGTTGGATTGGTCGGGCATTTACCTGCTCGACGGCCAAGCGGTCGATCCAGCGGCCATCGCCATTGAGCACGCCCATCGCGGAGTCGTCAGTTTCCGCCTGCCGCCGGGGCGGACGCAGTGGCTGGATGAGCAGGCCGTGTACGCGGATTTGGTGGTGCCGGTCGGATCCGCGCTGCATATCGGCCCGAGCAGTGTGTCTTTTGCCCGCGCAGACTTGAGCCGCCGCGGCGTCTCCGCGGACTTTGCCGAACTGATCGTGGAAGGGGCCTTGACGATTGAGGGAATGGCCGGCCAGCGGGCCCAGCTAACTACTGATCCCGGCCCGGACAACGACGGTTTGTGGTACGGCATTCGCGTGCTGCCGGGGGCCCAAGTTGCGGTGCAGCACGCCGAGCTAACGCGCACGGGTTTTGCCTTTAGTGGCGAGATCGACGAAAAGACGATCCTGCGCATTGCCGACTCTGCGGTGCGCGAAAGCGGCGGCAACGGCCTGTCGCTGAGGCTCAATGGTCAAACACAGGTAGATCGGAGCGAATTTTCCACCATTGCCGGTCCAGCCGTGCTCGTGGCCGGTAGTGGGCAACTCGCATTGCGGAACGTCACTATCGAGGGCAACGGCCAAGAGGGGATCCTGCTCAACAACGCATCTTTAGAGGCCATCCGCGTCGCTGTAATTGACAATGGCCGCCTCAATCCGGACGACCCGCGGGCTGGGGTGCGGGCCATCGGGGGGCGCGGCCAGCGCATTGAGATGTGGGAGTCGCAGATTGAGCAAAACACCGGGCACGGCATGGATTTGGCACAGTGGCAGGGCACGGTGGAATTGCACAACAGTCGCCTCGTCGCCAACCAAGGCGATGGCCTGCGCGCCGGGCGCGCCGCACGCTTGGCCCTTGCACAGGTGCTGGTGGAGCGCAATTTGCGCGCTGGTGCCGAAATCGCCGGGTCGCTGGTGGAGATCTGGAACTCGACGTTTAGGGCGCATATTGCTGCGGGTCTGCGCTTGGGACCAGGGACGAGAGGGGCGATTGAGCGGGGCTCGTTTGTCGGGGGGCGGAGTTTGGCGTTGACGGGCGTGGAGTCGCTGGATATTCGCGGCAGCGAGTTTGTCCGCGGGACGCCGGCCATTCAATCCGTGGATTCAGCCCCGCACATCGTCGGCAACCGCTTTGCAGACAATACCGTGGCCATCCAGGTCGAAGGGCCACAGGTGCCGACGGCGATTCGCGGCAACACTTTTGCCAACAATACTACGGCCATTGAGAATTTGAGTGCCGAGGAGTTGAACGCCCAAGACAACTACTGGAGCGCAGCCGATAGCACAGCTATTGCCGCGCAGATCGAGGGCGCGGTAGCGTGGGTGCCGTTCCGCACGTCCAAGGCGGTGGCACTGCCGGCTGACTTTGCGCTGTATCCGGCCTATCCCAACCCCGGCAATGCCGAGGTCGCGCTGTCGTTTGACTTGCCGCAGGAGGCCTTGGTCGCGCTGGTGCTCTACGACGCGCTAGGCCGGCCGGTGCGCCGGCTCGTGGACGGGTCGTTAGCGGCCGGCCGCTATCGGTTCGTCTGGGACGGGCGCGATCAAGGCGGGCGGGCGGTGGCCTCGGGGATGTACTTCTATCGCTTGACGGCGGATGCGTTTGTCGCAGTGGGGCGTTTGGTGCTAGTGCGCTGAGTAGTGGGTACATGCGCCGCCAGCAGGGCTTTGAAGAGCTTGCCGTGGTTGGGTATGCGCAGGTGCAGCAACTCGTGGACAATGACGAAGTCTTGGAAGCCTGAGTCCTGATCGGCGAGGTCAGCGGCAAGGGTGATGATACCTGTGGTCGAACACGAGCCCCACTTGCGCGTCATGCGCTGCACGCGCACCTGCCGGGGCTGGACGTTTAGCCGCCGCGCCCAAGATGCGACGCGCTTGCGCATGATCTCGTGCCGTTGGTCAGACGTCCGCATCGGTGCTTACGCCCAAAATGCCGAGGATGCACTTTACGACGCGGCTCCGTTCGTCCTTGTGCAGTCGCAGCAGCGGAACGTAGAGGGCCGTGCGCAGCCGGCGTTGCTCATCGGCGTTGACAGCCGCATTGGGAAAGCGGGCGAGAAGCATTTCCGCTCGCTGTGCCAACTCCAACTTTCCGCTGGCTGCTCCTTCCACCGCGCCATGGCGCGTCGCGTCGTGTTCCAAGTGACGCCATACCAATAGTCGAGGAGGTGTGTGACGTTGAAAAGCTGCGCCGCTCCCATCAGTTCCGGCGTCTCCTTTTCGTAGCGTCGCAACTGGGTGACGCCTCGCTCAATAGCGTCGGCGTCTTTGGGGTTCTTATGCTCGACGATGGCGCCTGGTACGCCGTTGACGACGAACATCACGTCCGCGCGGTTGCCTTTGTGCGCTGGTGGCTTGAGCTTCCACTCCCAAGTGACGTGGAAGGTGTTGTTGCTAGGCTCAGCGAAATCGACGAGCTGGACGGGGCGGGATCGTTGTTCGGCCTCGTCGTACCACTGCCGCTCCCCGCGCAGACAAGCGAGCATCTCGCGGTTGCCTTCAATCGTCGGCGGGAGTGCTTCAAGCCGCTCAATGACGGCGTGGCTGGAATCGTCTGTCATGTAGGGATTGAATCGCCTGAGTGCTCCTGCAAGTTCGTCGCGGAATAGCATCCCGGCTTCGCCGCCGCGCTTTTACAGGGCGTCTTGTGAGGGAAGGGGCGTCCAGCCGATCTCGGCCGCGTGGCGGACCATGGGGAACTGGACAGTGGTGGCGCCGTAAGCTAATTCGATTTCTTGGCCAAGTACGGACACTTCCCAACTCTCCGGCACCGGCCCAATCTCGGTTTCCTTCTGCGTCTCGTCCCGCAGGCCGCGTGTGAAGAGAGTTCGCATCGCGGCACGTTTGAGGGCAGTCGCGTTCACTTCACATTGGACTTGATGAAGCAATGCAGCGCGTATGGTATTGAGAACAGCGGCAATTTCCCGTTGCTCAGGTAAGGGCGGCAGTGGAACTACTCGATCAAGAACATCGGCATCCCGCACTGCCGGGTAACTCGCTCCGGTCTCCATAGCGGCGATGCCTTCCATTACGTCCTCAAGCTGTGTAGCGAAATAGAGAAAATCTGCGTCAATTATTTGACGGTTAGGACGCAGGACGCAAAAAGCCGTAGAGACAATTTCGCCGTCTAAAGACACTGGAATCTGTGCAATTCGCCGTAGCGTGGGGCGGACCGTCGCGAAGATCGTATCGCCAGCCTCGACGATTTTGCGTGCCCGACTCGGAGCGTCGTTTGCCAAGTATTTTGCCTCAGAGACGATCCTGAGTTCGTCCCGCGAAATGGCCGAAACGTCGATATGATACCATTCATGCGGGCGACAGCGTAGCTTTCGGCTTGTAGTTCCTGCCCGCACAGCTTGAGCGGCACGCGGCTGGTGGGGTCGAGTTCGCGGGCGACGAGTTGGAGCTTGACGAGCAGACCAGCCGAGCCACAGGCGTAGTCGTGGCAACGCTCACCGGGCCGCGGGCGCATGATGTGCGCCATGAGGAAGCCGACCTCAGTGGGGGTAAAGAACTCACCGGCGCTCTGGCCGGAACCTTCGGCGAACTTGTGCAGCAGATACTCGTAGGCGCGGCCGAGAAAGTCGGGTTGCACGTCGGCGAGGCCGAGCCGGTAGCGGGGGGCGGAAAAGGTCTCGGTGACTGCGGCGAGCTTGGCCGGGTTGATGTCGCGCTCACCATTGCGCTCGGAGGCGAAATCGACAAAGTCGATGACGCCCGACAGTGAGGGGTTATGCCGCACGACGGCCCGCACCGACTTGGTCAAATGCTCGCCGATGTCTCTGGGCCGACTGTCGAGCGGCCTCTCGTACCTTTCGCGTTTGTCAATAGCACCTTATTGGCCCGTCTATCTGACCAGATTGCTTTGTCGCATATTCGGATATATATTCCGAATATGCGACAATCTAAGACGTGGATCCAGCGGCCTCATCTGCTCAGCCAGATCGAAGAGTGCCTCGACGAAGCTCCCATTACCGCTTTGCTGGGAGCACGCCAGACGGGGAAAACGACCCTCGCCCGTCTAATGGCCTCTCGGCGCCAGCCCGTACACTACTTCGACCTCGACCGAGCACCAGACCGCACAGCTCTTTCTACCCCCGAACAGACCTTGGGCACACTAGACGGGATCGTCGTGCTAGATGAAGTACAAAGGCTGCCCGAACTATTTTCCGTCTTGCGACCGCTGGTAGACCGCCCGGAAAACTCGGCTCGTTTCCTCTTGCTCGGCAGCGCATCGCCGGACTTAGTAAAAGGCGTTTCCGAAACCTTGGCCGGACGGGTGCTGTCTGTTTCCGTTGCGGGATTTATTCTCGCCGAAATCGGGGTGGAAAACCGCGACTTGCTCTGGCTGCGGGGCGGCTTCCCGCGTTCCTATCTGGCTGCTTCAGACCGCGCCAGTACGCGGTGGCGGGAGGCCTTCGTGGACACGTTTCTCGAAAGAGACATCCCGCAATTGGGGATTAACATCCCCGCAGAAACGTTGCGTCGCTTCTGGACTATGCTGAGTCACTACCACGGCCAGACTTGGAACAGTTCCGAACTGGCGCGAGCACTGGGCGCCAACGAGAAGACTGCGCGGCGCTATCTGGATATCTTGTCGGGGACCTATGTGGTGCGCGTACTGCCGCCGTGGTTTGAAAATATCGGCAAACGCCAGCGGAAAGCCCCCAAAGTGTACATCCGCGATACGGGCCTGCTGCACACCTTGCTCCGCATTGGGACGATGGCCCAACTCCGGTCGCACCCTAAATATGGGGCTTCTTGGGAAGGCTTTGCGCTGGAACAGGTGCTGATGCGTTGGGGCGAGCACTCGGCGTATTTTTGGGGAACACATCGCGGGGCCGAACTCGACCTGCTCATCACCCACGCTGGCAAACGCTACGGATTCGAATTCAAATGCACCGACGCCCCGCGCACGACAAAATCCATGCACATCGTCACGGAAGACTTAAGGCTTGAGCACCTGTGGGTGATCTATCCCGGCGATTTGGAGTACCCGCTCGGGCCAGAGATGACGGCCCTGCCGTTGCCGAGAGTTGGCGACCTCGGGTTGTAGCGGCCGAGGCGTTGAGCTTATATCTCCAACTGCTGGCGCAGCAGTGCCTGCACGAGTTGCGGGTTGGCCTTCCCCCGCGTCGCTCGCATCACTTGACCCATTAGAAATTGCACGGTGTTGTGGTGGCCGCCTTTGATTTTTTCGACGGCGTCGGGATGGGCGGCGATCACCGCGGCCACGGCTTGGTCGAGTGCCCCGCTGTCGGAGATTTGCCCGAGGCCGCGTGCGGCGACGATCTCGGCGGGCGAGCCACCCTGTTCCCACAGTTGGCCAAAGACTTCGCGGGCCGCGTTTTGGTTGATCGCGCCCTTTTGGACTAAGGCGAGCAACTCGACGAGCGCGGCCGGCCGGACTGCGATGTCCTCAATCGATCGGCCCTCGGCATTGAGGCGGCGAAAAACTTCCCCGGTGATCCAGTTGCCGACCTGCTTAGGATCTGCGCCTTGTACTTGGGCGGCCTCCTCGAAATACGCGGCCACGGCTTGGTCTTCGACCAAGGCGGCGATCTCTTGGGGATTGAGTCCGTAGGAATCGGCAAAGCGGGTGGCTTTGGCGACTGGCAACTCGGGCAAGCGGGCGCGGACTCGGGCGATCCACTCGTCGTCTAACTCCGCGACGAGCAGGTCTGGCTCCGGGAAGTAGCGGTAGTCGTCCGAGGTCTCTTTGCTGCGCTGCGGACGGGTGATGTTGGCGCGTTCGTCCCAGCCCATGGTCTCTTGCTGGACGTGCCCACCGGCTTCGACGATGCGCTGCTGGCGCTCGGCTTCGTAGGCGATGGCACTGCGCACGGCACGAAAGGAATTGAGGTTTTTGACCTCGACCTTGGTGCCCAATTGGCGGTTGCCGGCCGGGCGGATCGAGATGTTGGCCTCGCAGCGCATGGCTCCTTTTTCCATGTCGCCGGACGACGCGCCGAGATAGCGGACGATCTGGCGGATCTGGGTCAGGTACGCATAGCTCTCAGCGGCCGAGCGCAACGAGGAATCGGTGACGATTTCCATCAGTGGTACGCCGGCGCGGTTGTAGTCTATTAGGCTGGCGCGGCCGACGTGCTGGAGCTTGCCAGTGTCTTCTTCGAGGTGGACGCGGACGACGCCGATTTGCTTGGGGCCGCGCTCGCCGTCGATCTCGACCCAGCCGCTCTCGCACAGGGGCTGCTCGTATTGCGAGATCTGGTAGCCCTTGGGCAGGTCGGGATAGACGTAGTTTTTGCGCGCAAAAACGCTGCTGGGCTTGATTTGGCAGTGGAGAGCCATGCCGGTCATAACCGTCAGCTCGACGGCGCGGCCGTTGATCACGGGCAAGGCACCGGGCTGGCCGGTACACACCGGGCAGATGTGGGCATTGGCCGCCACCTGAAAGTGATCGGCCGCGCAGGCGCAAAACATCTTGGCGGCGGTTTGCAACTCGACGTGGACTTCCATGCCGATAACGGTTTCGTAGCGCAAGAGATGCTCCTTTGAGCGAGTAGGTTGGTCACGTTAATAGGTTCGATATTGTCAAGAGCGCGATAGCAAGCCTTTTTTCTTTATTAATTCATTGGAAATCCCCGATTTTACTTGAATGCCCTTATAACTCCAGTTTGTTAGGACGGTACGTGCTTTTTTAGGTATTACAATAGCATTCACCGCTTCTCCGTAGCGACCAGTAGAATTATACTCCCAGATCAAGACAACTATTCGATAGGGCAATTTCCCCGTTTTTGCTTGCCTTTCAGTCAGTGGCGCAACCGTGAAGGTTAGGGTTGAGCGGTCGCTGCGAATCGTCTTTAAGTCAAAATTCAAGGGATGTTCAAAGTCAGGACTTTCAGAATCGTTTCGAGTAAAATCAAAGCCCTGTTCGATGAAAAATCCTGCTAAGTCTTTTTCCCATAGCTTACTATTTCCCTGTCGTTCTTGGGGATTTTCTGTATAGATGGTACGTTTTGCAAGCAAGTATTCGCGAATCAAATTTTCTAATTTTTCTAATGGAATTTCTGTATGACTAGAGCGTAAGTGTCTAAAAATAAACTTGCCCAACTTTTTTAATGAAACCGCCATTACCTTCTCTATCACTTCATACTGGACGAGCTTTCGTCCACCGGAACATGATTGCCTCATTCAAAGCAGCCTTGATTTTCTTTTGGCAAACGCGAAGTTTATCGTCTCTGTATCCAAGTCCTCTCAAAAATAGCTCATCGAGTTGGTCAATGAGATGATAGGCTTTTTCGTCTTTTCGGTTTTGAACAGCCAAAATAGGCTCCATAATGTTTAATAATGCTTCTCTTATGTTTGCGGGAAATAAAGCAAAATCAGGACATGGTAAATTGTTAAGGTGACTAACTTGGATTTTCAACATAAAGCTACCGTCAAATCGCGCACGATGAAGTCCGCTACCCTCTAGCAATAGATGGGCGATCCTACTAGAGAGAAATAAAAAGAGAAGAATATCGAGATCGCGGTCCCCAGAAGATTCTATGACTTGGAATTGATCAATTGCATAAATTCTGAATTTATTCCAAAAGACCCCAATGGTTGTATCGACGATACATTGAACAGCAATGATTGGAGGATCAGACAGTGAGAGTGTATACCATTCTGGACAGTGGCCTTTAATGGACATGCGATTGGCCAAGTGTTCGGCTTTATTGCCGCATTCCTGAATGTATTTGAAGATGGGTTCGCTTTTGTCAACCCGCTTGTATAAGTTTAGCAATCTAAAGGGCGTGTGTTGAGGAATGACGAAGCCACGAAGGTCGCGCGAGTTTTTTATTACGGGCACTAAGTGCTTAGATGAAATGTTTGCGAAAAAATTCAGAAATGGTTCGCGATCTTCTCGTAAAAGAAAAAAGGTATTCCATCCTGTTTTTACACCCATTTTAGCACGAGCGTATCTCGACAGTGTAGTCGAGCAAAGGGCAATCAATTCTTTACGGATTTGCGTTTGAAAGAAAAATGTCTCGGTCCAGTTAGCGGAAAGTGCGAGCTCGCGTCGTTTTACCGGGCGGCCCTCAGTTATGTTCAAAGGTTGCTGCCAGTCAGCAAGGTGATTAAATAGAAGGTTATCGCCATCAGGTTTGCTTCGGTTTAAAGTCAATATGACGGTATTTGCTTTTGCCTTCATACCCGATTGGGTAAAGGGGTGGGTGTGCAGGGTGAATACATGGCGCAAGTCGACCTCATTGGTCAAGTACTGTCGGATAGATTTTCCATATTTGGTGTCGAAGAAATTACGAGATGTTATATACGATAGACTCCCCTCGCGATTGAGAATCTCAATACCACGCAATATGAAAAACGTGCTCAAATCCGCGGTAGATTTAAGTGGGTAGCTAGGATTAGCGGCGTTCCAATGCTCGATAAATTCGCGTTTGTCGCGAATACTATTTTGCTGACTTAGCGGGACGAATGGCGGATTTCCCAAAGAAATATCAAAGCCATCAAGTCGGCTGAGAAAAGACGGTACGTCCGTTTGCTGAGGAGCAATAGATGCATTATCAAATATGGAGAGTTGATAGCTGGGACTGGACGAGGAAAGGGGAACGAGAGCATTGCCTGCTTTTAGGTTGTTCAGAGGTGTCAAGGCATGGTTGGACGCCGATGGGCTTAGCAACGTGCGCTCTAATAGCCATAGACGCAATCTGGCTAAGTCAAGGGCTTGAGGCGCAATATCTATCCCATAGATATTGCGTGCGAATATTCCTCTTATGGCGGATGCTTTAGAACTATTGTTTGTATGTGCTAGGGAGGTAAACTGAAAAAAGTCCATGAGGATGTTTGCGGCTGCTACTAGAAAGGCCCCAGCCCCTACTGCCGGGTCAATTATCCTTACGGTTTTTAGTGAGTGCTCAATCCAAGAGAGGACAGTGGGATGGCGATTGGCATAACTCTGGCGAGCCGCACTATCAGCACATGAGAAAGCCCACAAGAGCACATCGACAGCCTTAAATTCTCTTTTGTATTTATTTAGCAACCAGTTTTCAATAGCGTGACGGGCGATGGTATAACAAAGATCATCAGGAGTAAAATACGTTCCGGTCTCCTGGCGATTGATGCCGCGTTCGTATAGATAACCCAACACCCATGGCTCGATGCTGGGCAAATGGTTTTCAGCAGATGTTTTATCCGTAGTGGAAAGATTCCAATTGTATTTGGGAAAAACGCCACAGATGAGCTGATATAACCGCTCGCTATTAACTGTCGTCGTTTCTGTCAAAGGCCGTGCAAACACTGCTTTATCTAAATAGGGAATCCCGTGAAAAAGTGGATGCTCGCTAATCGCCGGCCTTCTACAATTGACAGGAACGGCGAGAACTTGGGTGAATAATACTTTGACGAAGTCCTCATAGAGGTCCTGTCCCTTTGCAAGCACCGTTTGCGCGGCATGCTGAAGATAGTTTCCTCTCTTTGTTTTCCAATGTCCATTTTCTTGTAAGAACTGCACGAATAGCAAGCGCGATATAAGAGCGACTTCTGCCGCGTTTTGTTCTGGCCCCTCCACAGTAAGTCCCGGCGCATATTTTTTTAAATCGCTTAATAAAAGCAGAGAGGTCTCGTGCGTTTTATTTGCACTTTGGGGCATTTTGGGTGGCGAATTCAAGCTTTAAGCAAAAAGGACGTGTTGGCGGAGGAAGGCTTCGCAGGCTTGGTAGAAGGCTCGCACGGTCTCGGGTTTGCGCCAGCCGTGCCCTTCGCCTTCGTATAGGTGATAGACGTGCGGTATGTTGCGGCGGCGCAGCGAGGCCACAATCTCCTCGGCTTGGGCCGGGGGTACGACTTGGTCGTCGGTCCCCTGAAAGAGGGCGAGTGGATCGCGCAACTGGTCGGCGGCATAGACCGGCGAGCGCTCGCGATAGACCGCAGCCGCTTCGGGCAGCGGGCCGATCATGGAATCGAGGTAGCGGGACTCAAATTTGTGGGTGTCTGCGGCGAGGGTGAAGAGGTTGGCCACGCCGTAGAGGCAGATGCCAGCGCGGAAAAAGCCGGGCCGCGTAGTGAGTGCCCGCAAGACCGTGTAGCCACCGGCACTACCACCCGTGATGACGAGGCGCTCCGGGTCGGCTAGCCCGTTGTCGACAAGATGTTGGGTGCCGCCGATGGCATCTGCCGCGTCGAGGAGACCCCACTGGGTGCGCAAGGCGGTCATGTAGGAACGCCCGTGGCCGGTGCTGCCGCGGTAATCCACGTCGAGGACGGCCCAACCGCGCGTGGCAAAGTATTGGTGGCTGCCTTCAAAGCTGGTCTCGATTTGGCCGGTGGGGCCACCGTGGACGGCCACGATCAGCGGCGGCCGCCCCCGGCCGCAAAAGCGGCTACTGGCCGGCGGGTAATAGAGGCCGAAGATACGGGTGGCGTCTTCGGCTTGCCAAGAAACGGGCTGCGGCGTGGAAAGGTCGTCTGCGGTTAGCAACTCGGTGGTCGCACGCGCCTTCACCGGCATTTGCTCGGCGGTGCCAGCGACGACGCGGGCCGGTACTGCACTGGCTGAGGCGATACAAGCGAGGCCCTTGCCACGCGGCGCAGCGATGATTTGTTCGACGTGGGTATAGCTGGCTAGGGCTGGGATCGGGTCGAGCGCACCGCTGTGGAGGTCGAGGCGGTACGCGGTGCGCTGGCTGTTTTCGCTGCGGACGAAATACAAGGTGCGGCTATCGGCGGCCAGCGAAAACGCCCGCCGGCCTTGGACCCAAGCCGGGCCAGCCACGTCGTACGGGGCCTCGCTGAGGCAGCGCGTTGCACCGCTGGCCAAATCGCGGCACCAAAGCTGCGAGTACCCGCGCTGATCGGATGTGTACAGGAGCGAGCGGCCATCGGGCGAGAATACGGGCTGGGCCACGGCCGTGTCAAAGTCGCCGGCAATCAGTTCGCTGCGGCGCAACTGGGGTAGGCCGCGGCGGCGGCGCACTACCTGCCCCAGCATCAGGCGAGTGCCGTCCCAGGGCATTTGCGGATGGTCCCATTCGATCCATGCGAGGCGGTCGCCGCTGGGATGCCAAGCCGGCTGCATGTAAAAGTCGGCTCCCGCGACGAGGCGTTGCGGCCAACCGCTGCCCGCGGCATCGACTATGGCGAGGCAGTCGCTATTCTCGTAGTGATGGACATAGACCAGATGGCGGCCCGCAGGAGAAGGAGTTGGCGCGGCCGCATAGCCAAAGGCCGGGGTAATGGGCTTAGCTGGCCCGCTGGCGAGTGCCTGCCGATAGAGGCGGCCGGACTGTTCGGCAAAGTACGCATGGCCGCGCTGGACGGCGAAATCGCCGCCGCCGTAGCCGACTTTGGCGCGCACTGAGAGGGCCGCGTTGAGGTCGCGTGGCGCGGCGTTGGGACCTTGGCAGACTAAGACGCCCTGCGGCCCCCGCCCTTCGAGCCAGACGAGGGTGCGGCCATCGGCATCCCAAGCGAGGTCGGACAAGCGGGTGGCGGCGGCGAGATCGTCGGGCGCGAGTGCGCTCGGCCACAAACCAAAGGGGCGGACTTCCACTCAGCGCTGCTCCATCAGCTCGATTTTGACGTGGTCTGGGCCGTTGATGAAGACGATGCGATTGCCGTCGTCGAGCGTCACTGGCCCCAGCCAAATCTCGACGCCGTGCGCGGCGATGTCGGCGAGGGTTTGGTCGAAGTCGTCGGAGACGAGGGCGATGTGGTCGTAGCCTTGGTAGCGCCCCAATTCCATCGGGGCAAACTCGCGATCCGTGACGGTGATTTGCACGGCCCCGATGTGGACCGGCACCCAAGTCGCGCCGCCGCGCTCAAAGGGCGGATCGCTGGTGGCGCCGAAGAGCTTTTTGTACCACTCAACCGCGGCGTGGACATCGACGGCTTCGTGGTGGACGTGGTTGAAAGTGTAGTTGGGCACGACAAATCCTTTCTTGTCTTGGTGAAAGCCCGAAAGTTCGCAAAAAGGATGCTACTGTCAACACAAGGCGGCGGCAAGGCCCTTGAGGTAGTGCAAACTGCCGGCGGCAATGGTGCGCGGGTCTGGGCTAAAATCGAACACTTCTACTGAGACGTAGCGCTGATAGTCTAGCTCCTTGAGCGTCCGTATGACGCTGGCGAAGTCGGTGTGGCCAAAGCCGGGGCCGCGCTTGTTGGCGTCGTTGACGTGGACGTGGTAGAGGTGCGCTCCGGAGTCGCGCAAAAGCTGGGCCACGGGAATTTCCTCGGTCGAGCCGGAGCACACATCAACCATGGTCTGGAAGTGCGGGTGGTCGATCTCGGCGACCATTTTGCGCGCTTGGGCACAGGTGGAGATGATGTTGGTTTGCTCCTTGCTCAGCGACTCGATGCAGAGATAGACGCCGTGCTGCGCGGCCAATTCCAAGCTGTCTTCAAACGCCCCGCGCATGCGGTTCCAGCACGCTTGATAATCCCACCCTTCTTGCACGTTGCGCTGCATGGGCGAGCCGATGATCATCACTTGGCCGCCGAGGTCGCCGCAAAATTGGACCAACTCCTTGAAATAGGTGCTGGTGCGCTGGTAAATGGCTGGGTCGGGATGGGTGATGTATAGCCCAGCGGGGCTGGCCAAGAGCCAGTGCAGGCCGGCTATTTCCACCCCGGCGCGCTCGGCCGCCGCGCGGATTTGGGCGCGGCGCGACGCGGAGATGTCTGCGACGCTGTCCGCGAGGGTGAAGGGGGCGATTTCCACGGCGTCGTATCCGAGGTCGGCCGCGTAGTCAAAGACCTCTTCAATGGGCCAGTCGGTGAAGTATTCGTTGCAGGTGGCGAGTTTCATGTTTAGCTCCTTGTAAGGGGTGCACTCATTCGCAGACCACGCCGTCGCCATCGCCGTCGCGCATGAACGGATAAGCCGGATGAGTGCGCTCCACCGGTGCGATGCCGTGGCGGCGGGCTTCCTCGCACGTGATGCGCCCGTTGCGGTTGTCGTCCCACAGCGCGAGCGGGTCGCCGGCCGGCTGTTCGAGCGGCGCGGTTTGGGCGACGAGGTCGGTCGGTCCGATCATGGCGGTGGAATTGCAGGTCGCCAACACGCGCTCTAAGGCGTCGGCCTCGCGGCGGTCGATGGTGAGTTGGTACTTGCGGCGCACCGCGACGACGCGGCCGGCAAACCAGCACTGGTTGTGCGGCGGCAGCCACTCGGCCGCGTCTTGGGCGCACTTGCCGCCTCGATCGCAGCGGTTCACTTGCGGGCTGGCCAAGGTTAGGTTGAGCAGGTCGGCCGCGAAGGCGCGGCGGATAGCATCAGAGGCCGCGCACAGGCCGCTGTCGTGGGCCTCAGAAAGCGCGACGATGTGCTCGATGTCCGTCTCTCGCGCACTAGAAAAGTGGTTTCCGGTGTAAGGGCTATATAGGCCGCCGAGTTCTTTGATGATGGCGCGTTCAACCGACTGCGGGTAGCGATAGTCGCGGCGGTTGTAGGGAGCGCATCTGCTTTCGGGGCGGATTGCTAGCCCTCGCCAATGGCTTGTTGCCTTGCCGCTGGCGGGCGCAGAGGGCGGTGGGGAGTGGGGAGCCTCGCAGGCGAAAATCAATAGGAGGAACAAGGCGGCGATTGAGAATCTCATGTTGTTTTTCTGGCTTAGAAGTTGTGTGGATGTCGCGCCCGCTGCACCCGGCCTTCGCCGGAAGGACAGATGCGCCGGCCGCTCGTCCGCAGTTCGCGGCGATTCGACGGGTTTTTAGGCCGCATCTTGGGAATGGTGCGTCGGCGACAGCTTGTTTGGGACTGTAACCTAAAGGAAACAGCATAGGGAATAAAGGATACACTGGCTACTACCCCCGCCACTGGTCGCGCCTCTTGGCACAATCGTTGCAAGAGTCCAGATAAAGGAGGAAGGACTATGTGGCATCTATTGGTAGTGTCGTTGGTTGGCCCGGCGTGGGCTGACGAGGACTTAGGTGAAGAGGACGAGACCTATTTGCAGCAGCGGTTGGACGACTTAGGCGCGATGGACGCGGCCATGCGGTGGCGAGTGCGCGGAGCTGAGGCGGCTTGG
>RKRN01000338.1 GCA_007571365.1 Candidatus Latescibacterota bacterium | reverse complement strand
CACTAGCGGCGCGTCCTTCTCTTAAAAATACAATAGTAGTAGCTCAACGGGCAACAGAAATGCACAGGGCAACGGCCAGCGCGTACCGCATCAACGCTCGCATTCGTGCTTGTGAGGCAACAGCAACCTGCTCGCCTACCTTCTGTTTTGACTTTTTAGAAGCTGTTGAGCTATGCGGAGTACGCTACGGAACTCGCCCGCCTGCGGGCCAGACCCGACGCCCGCGCCACCCAAAGGCCGCAGCCCGAACGGCTAGAGGCCGCTTTTCGCTTTTAACTCAATAGCTTCTTAGTATCTGATGTTACGCCCTCTTAAACCTGGGTCTGACGCTTCCGGCCCCTCGGTCGTCATTCCCGCGCAAGCGGGAATCCAGTTGGTGCTAGGGCCGCAAACGGGCCTTGCTAGATGCCTGCTTTCGCAGGCATGACAAAAACTGCGTAACGTCAGTTAGTATTCTAAGGCCTAGTCCTAGAAATGCCGGCGTCCACGCCCGCAGCGCCTTGGCGGGAAAGGGGCGATAACGTCCCCAAGGAGAGCGAAGTGAACAAACGCGATTATGCGAGTCTAGTTCGGCGGCTACAAGCGGTGGGGCCAACACAGCTAGTAGTCGAGTGCGGTGGGTATCCGGTGTACGCCCTAGAATTAGGCAGCGGTACTGAGGCTCGAGTTTTGCTGACGGCTGGGCTGCATGGAGACGAGCCGGCTGGCCCAGAAGCTGCGCTGCGCTTTGCCGAAGGGCTGAGTCCGCGGCTGGCCCAGCGTTGTCGGTTTTTGATTTTGCCCTGCCTCAACCCGCATGGCTATGTCAACAATACCCGCGAGAACGAAACCGGCTTGGATTGCAATCGGGAGTTCGGCGGCGATGCGGTCCCGCTCGTAGCCCAACTCAAGGCATTGCTAAGCGGTCGGCACTTTGATTGCGCATTGGACTTGCACGAGGACTGGGAGGCAGCGGGGTTTTACTGCTATGAGGCCAAGCGCGACGAACAGTGGCTAGGGCCGGCCATTGTCGAGCAAGTGCGTATGGTGATGCCCATTGACGGCGAGGCCGGCGAAAATGACAAAGTGATTGCCGCAGGCGTCTTCCTCATCGACCCAGAGTGGGGTGAGGCTGGATTAGCACCCTACTTATACGCGCACCACACCGAACACGCCTTGATCAGCGAAACACCTAGCGAGTGGCCGCTAGCGGTGCGGGCGGAGGCACACCTTAGGACGCTGGCGGTCGTGCTTCAGCGGCGTTTGGGGGCGTAGAGATGTGCGCTCTGGCCGTAGTGGCTTTCGGCCGCTTCCATGAGGGTTTCGGAGAGCGTGGGATGGGGGTGGATCGAAAGCTGGACATCGGCTGCCAGGGCGGCCATTTCCACCGCCAAGACGCCCTCGGCGATTAGCTCGCCGGCACCGCTGCCGGCAATACCCACGCCTAAGATGCGGTCGGTCTGGGGGTTGATGAGCAGCTTGGTGAGGCCGTCGCTTGCGCCTTGAGTTGCGGCGCGGCCAGAAGCCGACCAAGGAAAGCGGGCCACGGCAACCGCACGGCCCTGCTGTTTGGCTTCTTCCTCGGTGAGGCCACACCAAGCGATCTCCGGGTCGGTATAGACGACGTTGGGAATGGCATGGGGCGCGAATACCTGTTTGTCGTGGCCGGCTACGACTTCGGCGGCTAAGCTGCCTTGGTGAGCAGCCGTGTGAGCGAGGGCCGCGCCTACGAGGTCGCCAATAGCGAAAATCGAAGATTCGGCCGTGCGTAACTGGTCGTCGACTTGGACGTAGCCACGCTCGTCGAGGCCGACGGCCGTGTGTTCCAAGCCCAAGTCTTGGCTGTTGGGAACCCGCCCTACGGCGAGCAGGATTTTGGCGTAGGTCTTGGCAAAGTGCTGGCCATCGCTGGGCTGCAGTTGTACTTCTAGGCCATCGTCGCTTTCTGCCAGCGCGGTCACTTGGGTGCTGAGCATGATTTCGTCAAAGCGGTCGGCGGCCTTGTTGTGCAGCGGTTTGACCAAGTCGCGGTCGGCCGGGGGAATGAGCCCGGGGAGCATTTCGACGACCGAAACTTGGGTCCCCAATGCGGCATAGACCTGCCCCAATTCCATGCCGATGATGCCGCCGCCGACGACGAGCATAGAGGCGGGGATGTCTCGCAGGGCGACGGCCGCGGTCGAATCCATGATGCGGTCGCTCGGCTGAGCGAAGAGGGCCGGCACGGCTGGGCGCGACCCGGTGGCGAGGATGGCGTGCCCAAATTGCAAGGTGCCTTGGCGGCCGTCGGCTCGGTCGATTTGCAGGGTGTGGGGGCCGAGGAAACGGGCACGCCCCTGCACGTAGGTCAGCTTGCGCGCCCGGACGAGCTGGCCCAGACCCTGCGTCATCTTGGCGACGACTTCGTCCTTCCAAGCCCGCAGCTTGTCGAGATCGATCGCAGGCGCGGCAAATTGAATGCCCCAGTGCTCGGCTTCCTTGGCTTCGTAGAGCAGCTTGGAAAGATGCAGGAGGGCCTTGGAAGGGATACAGCCGCGGTAGAGGCAGACGCCGCCTGGATGAGCTTCGGGATCGATCAGGGCGACATCCAACCCCAAGTCCGCGGCCTTAAAGGCGGCCACGTAGCCGCCTGGGCCGCCGCCGATGACCGCTAGCTGGGCTTTGTCCATAGCCGCCTCAGCCTTCCAAGAGCGCGATAAAGGGGTCTGCCAAGGCCGTGCAGACCCAGCGGAGAAAGCGCGCGCCGTCGGCGCCGTCGATCAGGCGGTGATCGTAGGATAGCGACAGGGGGAGGAAGGTGCGCGGCTGGAGCTGGCCATCGATATAAGTGGGTTCGACTTGCGAGCGCGCCACGCCGAGGATCGCCACTTCGGGCGGGTTGACAATGGGCGTAAAGGCGGTGCCGCCCATGGTGCCGACATTGCTGATGGTCATGGACCCGCCCTGCATGTCGGCCGGCCCGATTTTGCGCTCGCGCGTCTTTTGCGCCAACTCGTTCAACTCAACTGCTAGCTCAATAATGTTCTTTTGATCCACATCGCGCACCACCGGCACCAGCAGGCCGTGGGGGGTATCGACGGCAATGCCGATGTGGAAGTAGCGTTTGTACACGACTTCCCGTTGGGCCATGTCGATGCTGGCGTTGAACTGCGGGAAAACCTTGAGGGCCATGCCGAGCACTTTGATGAGAATCGCGGTTGGCGTCAGCTTGCCGCCGGCTGCTTCGGCCTTTGGGCCGTATGCTGTGCGCCATTTTTCCAAGCGGGTGATGTCGGCCTTGTCGAATTGGGTGACTTGCGGAATGGTGGCCCAAGCCTGCGCGAGGCGCTCGGCAGTTATCTCGCGCACCTTGGTCATGGGCTGACGCTCGATAGCACCCCACTGGCCGAAGTCGGGCAACGACGTGGTCGGGGCGGCAGCCCGAGCGGTGTGCTGCTTTTTTGAGTGCGCCTTGACGTCGTCGCTTGAGATCCGGCCGCCCGGTCCGGTGCCTTGGACCTGTGCGATATCAACGCCGATCTCGCGGGCTAGGCGGCGCGTCGCTGGCGCGGCTGGGACCGGGCTGTCTGTAGATGTAAGGGTAGGGGCTGGTTTGGGCGGCACTTCTTCAACGAGCGGGGCCGGGGCTGGTTTCTCTGCTGGTACGGGCACTGGGGGTGCTTCCTCGGCAACTGGGAATTTAGTTGCGGCCGCCTCAACTTCGAGGATGGGCTGCCCGACGGCGATGGTGTCGCCTTGTTGGACGAAAATTTTGCTAACGGTGCCGTTTATGGAAGAGGGCACCTCAATGACGGCCTTGTCGGTTTCGAGCTCGATGACGGTCTGGTCTTCGGCGAGGCGGTCGCCGATAGCGACGAGGATGCGGATTACATCGCCACTTTCAATGTTTTCTCCCAAGTCGGGCAGGGCAAATTGTACGGGCATAGTGTGGTCTAAGCTCACAGGTAAACGGGATTGGGTTTTGCCGGATCAATCGCTAGGTCTTGCATGGCTTGGACGACGGCGTCGATTTCGATTTGTCCCTCGCGCGCCAGTGCGCTCAAGGCTCCCAAGGCGATGAAGCGGTAATCAACCTCAAAGTGATCGCGCAGGGCCTCGCGGGTCTCGCTGCGGCCGAAGCCATCGGTGCCGAGGGAGACCGGCGGGTTGGGAAACCAGCGGGCAATGGATTCCGGGAGGGCTTTGACGTAGTCCGAGGCCATGACGTACACGCCGCGCTCTTTGGCTAGGCATTGTTCGATGTAGCTGAGACGGGGTTTGGCACTGGGGTGCATGCGGTTCCAACGCTCGGCATCAAGCGCGTCGCGGTACAGGGCCTTGTAGCTGGTGATGCTCCAGACGTCGGCGCTGACTTGATACTTTTCTGCGAGAATGCTCTGTGCTTTGAGGGCGCTGTTGATGATTGCGCCACTGCCGAAGAGGTGGGCTTTGAGCCGGGCGCGCTTGTTGGCCGCGGGCTTGAACTTGTACATGCCCTTGAGAATGCCTTCTTCGACGCCGTCGGGCATCTCCGGCATCGAATAAATGTCGTTTTCGACCGTCAGGTAGTAGAACACGTCCTCCTGCTCGACGTACATGCGGCGGATGCCTTCGCGGATGATAACGGCTATTTCGTAGCCAAAGGCCGGATCGTAGGCTTCGAGGTTGGGCACTGGATAGGCCAACAGATGGCTGTGCCCGTCTTCGTGTTGCAGCCCCTCGCCGTTGAGCGTGGTGCGCCCGGCCGTGCCGCCGACCATGAAGCCCTTGACCCGCATGTCGCCGGCTAGCCAGACCAAATCGCCGATCCGCTGCATTCCAAACATGGAGTAGTAGATGAAGAAGGGAATGGTGTTGATGCCGTGGGTGGCATAGGCCGAGCCGGCCGCAATAAAAGAGGACATAGAGCCAGCCTCGGTGATGCCCTCTTCGAGTATCTGGCCGTCTTTGGCCTCTTTGTAGTAGGTGATGACGTCTTTGTCAACCGGCTCGTATAGCTGGCCTAGGCTCGAATATATCCCGAACTGACGGAAGAGCGGCTCCATGCCGAAAGTGCGCGATTCGTCGGGGACGATGGGGGTGATTAACTTGCCGATTTGCTTGTCTTGCATGAGTTTGCGCATGACCGCGACGAAGGCCATTGTCGTGGCAAACGCACGCCGCCCCGAGCTTTTTTTGAATTCTTCCCACAGCGTTTCCGGCGGCATGGTCAGCGGTGGGGCCGTTATCTGCCGCTGGGGTACATAACCGCCGAGGCTTTCGCGCCGCTGGCGGATGTACTGGATTTCTGGGCTGTCGTCCGGGGGCCGGTAAAAAGGCGTCTCTGCAACCTCGTCGTCCGAGATGGGAATGCCAAAGCGGGTGCGAAAAAGGCGTATTTCGTCCTCGTTGAGCTTTTTTTGCTGATGGGTGATGTTCTTGCCCTCGCCGGCCTCGCCCATGCCGTAGCCCTTGATGGTCTTGGCGAGGATGACGGTGGGTGCGCTCTTGTGGGCGATGGCTTGCTGGTAGGCGGCATAGACCTTTTCTGGATCGTGGCCGCCGCGCCGCATTTTCTGCAGTTGTTCGTCTGAGTAGTCCTCGACCATCGCGGCTAGTTTCGCGTCGGTGCCAAAGAAATCGTGGCGGATGTAGCTGCCGTCGGATACCGAGTACTTCTGGTATTGACCATCGACGACCTCATTCATGCGCTGGGCCAAGCGGCCTTCGACATCCTGTTCCAAGAGCGGATCCCAGTCGTCGCCCCAGATCACCTTGATGACGTTCCATCCAGCACCGCGGAAGACCGCTTCGAGCTCTTGTATTATTTTCCCATTGCCGCGCACCGGGCCGTCGAGGCGCTGGAGGTTGCAGTTGACGACCCAGATGAGGTTGTTGAGCTGTTCGCGCGCCGCGAGGGTGAGTGCGCCCAAGCTCTCAGGCTCGTCGCACTCGCCGTCGCCCAAAAAGGCCCACACCTTGCTGTCGTCAGCGGGCTTGAGGCCGCGGTTTTCGAGGTAGCGATTGAAGCGCGCCTGATAGATCGAAAGGATGGGCCCCAGGCCCATAGACACGGTTGGGAACTGCCAAAAGTCCGGCATCAGCCAAGGGTGCGGATAGGAGGAGAGGCCACCGCCTTCTTGCAATTCGCGGCGGAAGTTTTCGAGCTGGTGTTCGTTGAGACGCCCTTCGACGAAGGCGCGGGCGTACATGCCGGGGGAAGCGTGCCCTTGAAAGTATATCTGGTCGCCGGCATGGCCGTTGCTAGGGGCGCGAAAAAAGTGGTTGTAGCCGACCTCGTAGAGGGTAGCTGAAGAGGCGTAGGTCGAGATGTGGCCGCCGAGGTTGGAGTTGTCGCGATTGGCGCGCACGACCATGGCCATGGCGTTCCAGCGCACGATGCTTTTGATTCGCCGCTCAATCTCGCGGCTGCCTGGATAGGGCGGCTGCTGGTCGCGGAAAATGGTGTTAATGTAGGGCGTATTAACGCTGAAGGGCGTACCGACGCCGGCTTCTGCGGCGCGGGTTTGGAGCTGCTGCAGCAGATTGAGGACCTGCGTGGGCGTCCTATGAGCCAGCACGTAGTCGAGGGATTCGAGCCACTCGCTTATTTCGGCTTGTATTTCTTGGGCGTTGCTCATGGCTAAAATAATTCCTTGTTTCAATCCGCTCCCCTAGTAGCAAGGGGAGAGAGTTTTGACAAACCGATACCACCCGTTTCGATTCAAAAAAAAAGATAACAAGCACGTGTTTTCTTAGCAAAAAACCGTTTTGTTACAATCATTTATATAGTATAGCAGCATCCTATATCATTCATACGACAGTCCGTAGCTGGATGCAGCATAGTATTCACAAGACGATCTAAATCTCGCATCGTTCAAGTCCTCTATCTTAGGTGCTGTCACCCGCGCTGATGGGCAGCGCAGAAAGAGAGGCCCCCGGTGTCTAGACACAGAACCGCTTATATCTGTTTGCTAGTGTCGCTGCTTTTGCATCTCACTGCGATTTACCTAGGAGATCACCTGTGGCGCGACGAGCTGGACGCAGAGGCCTTTCGCGTGCGCTTGGCCCGCATCCCGCCGCAGTTTAAGCCGCCCCGCCCGACTCCCCTGCCTCGCTTGGATGTAGAGGCGTTAAAAGTGGAGATGGAGTATCTGCGGGCCGACCAGCCGGCCGTGGCCGTCCGCGACCCCAATCTAGAAAGCGAGGCGACCCCGCCGGATATAGATTCCCCGACAGCACCCTTGGCGTTGAGCGAGCTGGCTGTCGGCGCGAAGGAAGATACGCCCATTTTGGAGCGCGAAAAGATGATCTCGCCCGCGTCGTTGGGTTTGGCCGATAGTATGGGTGTTGCCTCGATGGATCTGTTGCGGATAGAGGACATGGCTCGGGCCAATAAGGATCACGCCGCCATCATTCCCAGTCGGGCTACGCGGCGCGACTTGTCTGGCTATGTCAACTTTACCCAGCTGCGCGTCTATGGGGCCGGTTCGGGGCGGGGTGGGCTCGACGCCCTGAGCCGCTACTTGCGCGACCATACTCACCTGTTGGCGCGGGTGCGGGACAAGACCTACCAGTATTTCGTATCCGAGCAACTGCTCAAAGATCCCATCCACTTCTTCTTTGAAGATACTTTGTCTGCCTACGACCCCAATCTCCTCACTAAATTCAGTGCGGAGGAGAAGGTGCTTTTGGGCCGCTATCTGCGCGAGGGCGGCTTCCTGTTTATTGATGGCACCAATCGCTACTTGCGCGAAATGATCGGCCAGTTGCGCGAGATTTTGGGGGCCGAGGCGAGCTTGGCGCGCATACCGACCTCGCATCCGTTATATCACTCCTTTTACGAATTCGGCGGTGGCTTCCCCGGCGAGGAACGGTCGAGCAGCCTATACGTGGAGGGCAACCGCTCTTGGTATTACCCCACCAACAATCGAAATGATCTTTTGGCCTTGCAGGCAGAGCAAGCAACGGTTTTATCGGCCGCATCCGAGCAGGAAGCCGAGCCGTTGCATCCATCAGAGGGGTTGTGGGGCGTTGAGTTAGATGGCGAGTTGGTCGCTGTGTTAAGCGACTTGGGGTTTGAGGGGAAGTGGCGGGCCAGCTTCAATCTCGAAGGCGAAGCCACCGGGATTTCGACCTACGCGCTGATGGCGGGGACCAATATCTTGGTGTATGCGCTGACGCGCAAAAGCGGCATCACACCCCAACTTCCGGCGCCGACTTGGATGCCGGAACAAAGGCCCGTGGCCATGGTACAAGAGGCCCCCTTAGCCATCACTACCGCCGCTGCCGACGAGTTGCTATTCGACGATCTAGACGCTTGGCTGGCCTTGGTGTTGGCCCCCATCGGCAGTGAGATCACCGAGGATATCGCGGTGCGCTTGAACGGCCGTTACTCGCTCGAATTGCTCAAGCGCGGCTATCAGGGGTTGCTTTTCCACAACCTGCCCGCTGGCAAGCACTGGGTCGAGTTGAGCTATGGCGGGCAGACCCAACAAGTGGAGGTCGAGCTGCGGGGAGGCAAAGTTACCACGCTGACGTTCGCGCTCAATCGCTTTGCCTTTGTGGTGCGGCTGCGGGTGCAGGAGCAGGAGGAGCGGGCGGATTGGCAGCGCTGGTCTGTGGCCTTTGCCGACTTGGAGGTCGAGGAGATTTACTTGGCCGCCGACCGCGATTGGTTGGATGCCGAGCGCGGCGACTAAAAAGCAAAAGTGGCGAGTGCATGAGTACCACTCGCCACTTTTTTGCTATAGTGATTAGTGCCCCTTCTTCGATCCTATTGCGGAAGTGCGGGCACTAACCACTGACCACTAGATCACTTATACCGCTTCATCTCGCCGCGTTGCAGCCGACCCCAGTAGTCTTGTAGGCACGCCTTGATCTGCGGGCTGAGGATGACGCCGCCGATGATATTGGGAAAGGCCATGCTCAAGATGATCATGTCGGTAAAGTCGAGCACGTTTTTGAGCGTGAGGACCGAGCCGAAGAAGACGCAGCAGACGAAGATGATGCGATACGCCAAAATGGAGCCCCGGCCAAAGAGATACTCCCACGCTCGCTCGCCGTAGTACGACCACGAAATCATGGTTGAATAAGCAAAGAGCATGACGCCAATGGCGAGCACATAGCGAGCACCAGGCAGGAATGAATCAAAGGCTGCCGCGGTCATTTTGGCTCCCACAACAAAGCCTTCGCTAGCTTGGAACTGCGGATCCGTGTACACCCCGGTAATCATGCAGACCAAAGCGGTCATCAAGCATATCACGATCGTGTCGATGAATGGGCCAATCATGGCGACCATGCCCTCGCGAGCAGGCTCATTGGTGCGGGCCGCGGCGTGGGCAAAGGCCGCCGAGCCGAGACCGGCCTCGTTGGAAAAAGCCGCTCGTTTAACGCCGGTGATGAGTACGCCCAAAAAGCCGCCGTACAGGGCCTGTGGCGAGAACGCCTCGCGGAAAATGGTTGCGATCATGGCGGGCACGTCGGCGAGGTGCGACAGGATGATGACTAAGGAAGCAGACACGTAGAGTAGGCACATGACGGGCACGATGCGCGAGGTGACGCGCCCGATGCGTTTGATGCCGCCGATGATGACCAAGGAGACTAACAAGGCGAAGAGGAGGCCGAAGGCCCAATTGTAGTTCTCCACAGCCGGGGATACGGTGCTAAGTATCTCGACTGTCTGATTAGACTGGAACATGTTGCCGCCACCGAGGGAGCCGCCGATGGTGAAGAGGGCAAACAGAATGGCCAATATGCGCCCCAATCGCTTAAGCCCTTTGGCACCAAGCCCATGTTCTAGATAGTACATCGGCCCACCAGCGATGCGGCCATCGGGGTGGATTTTGCGGTACATGACCGCGAGTGTGCAGGAGGCTAGCTTGGAGGACATGCCAAACAAGGCGGTCAGGAGCATCCAAAAGACCGCGCCCGGTCCGCCCAAACTGACGGCAATAGCCACGCCAGCGATGTTACCGAGACCGATGGTAGCCGACAGGGCACTGGTGAGGGCTTGGAAATGGGTGATTTCGCCTGGGTCGTTGGGGTCGTCGTAGCGGCCCCTTATGACGTCGATAGCATGGCGGAAGCCGCGCAGGGAAATCCAGCCGAAATAAAAGGAATAATAGACGCCGCCTAATACGAGCACCCAGATGATGAGGGGAATTTTTGTGCCTAGATCGGCAAAGAGGACAGCGGCCATCGCGGCGACGATTTGGCCGAAATAGCTGTCTAACTGCTGGATCCAGCTTGATTCGGCGGCTTGGGCCCGAGCGGGGGCGGTCGTCCACAAAATCAGGGCGGCGGCGTAGAGTAAGCGCATGAAAAAATCTCCTCTCGAAGGATCGGCGATCCCCTCCTTGATTAGTTGAGCAACTTGGCTAGTTGGGCTCGTTTTTCCGGGGTCATATGGGCCGCGTTTTGGGCGGTGGGAAAGGCACCCTCTTCGACTTCCCGGCGATAAGCTCTGAACATTTCGATCCAATTTTGGCGCGTTTGGCCGTAGGTTTTGGTCAGCATCAGGTCTTTCTCGGTGAGGCCGACGAGGTCGTGGACAATCAGCACTTGGCCGTCGCAATAGCGGCCGGCACCGATGCCGATGACCGGAATTTTGAGCCGCTCGGCCACCGCTTGAGCGGCCTCTTCGGTGACTAGTTCGAGGACTAAGGCAAACGCGCCCGCCTCTTCTACGCGCAGAGCTTCTTCGAGCAGAGTCTTGGCCCCCTTCGGCCCCTTGCCGTGAAATTTGGGCACGGTGCCGCGCCGGTCGCTGAACAGGTAGAATTCGCGGGCTTGGGACTGTGGGGTGAAGCCGAGGTGGCCGACGACCGGAATGCCGGCGTCGACAATGGCTTTTAGCTGCGGCAAGACCGGCCGGCCGCCCTCTAACTTGACGCCTTCGGCCCCGCCCTCCTGCACCAAGCACCCGGCGTTTTTGACGGCGGTCGCAACTGATGGCTGAAAGGACATAAAGGGCAAGTCGGCGAGGAGAAAGGCCCGGCGCACCGCCCGGCGCACCGCCCGCAGGTGGTGGAGCATGTCGTCCATGGTCACTTGTTGCGAGCCGCGGTAGCCCAAAACGTTGGTGCCCACCGAATCGCCGACCAAGATCACGTCGAGCCCGGCTTCGTCTTGCAGCGCGGCCGTAGGATAATCGTAGGCCGTCAACATGCAGATCTTCTGACCCCGCTCCTTTTTGGACTGGAGCGAAGAAACGGTAATTTTGTTAGTCGTCGCCATGGCAGCCGCGGAACAAGTTTACAGGCGATAGTATAGAGCGGCGCATCTAGTGCGGCAAGCCTGTCTTGCTTAGGCGCATCATTTGGCACAGCTTCACTTTTATGCAGGCAAAATTCGATTTTATCGACGCCGAATTGGCGCGGCGGCAACAGGCCGGGCAACTGCGATCATTGCGGACTTGGGAGCCGTGCGGCGGCGTACGCGTACGCGCTCAAGGCCGCGAGTTGGTCAATTTTAGCTCCAACGACTACCTCGGCTTGGCGTCGCATCCGCTGTTGCAGGCGCGGGCTATTGAATTCGTCGAGCGCTACGGGGCCGGTGCCACGGCCGCGCGCTTGATTTGTGGCTCGCAGCCGGGCTTTGCCCAAGTAGAGCAGACCTTGGCTAGGCTCAAGCAGGCCGAGCGGGCACTGGTGTTCAATTCTGGATATCAGGCCAATGTTTCGCTGCTGCCGACGCTGGTCGATCGGCGCACCCTGATCCTGCTCGACCGGCTCTGCCACAACAGCTTGGTCCAAGGGGCGATCTTGGGGCGCTGCCGGATGCGGCGCTACCGCCACGGCGACTTGGATCACCTGCGCGCCCTGCTAGTGGAAAGCGCGGGAACGGCGCACTCGCGCCGCGTGATCGTCTCCGAATCGGTGTTTAGCATGGACGGCGATGTCAGCGACATCGATGCGCTCGTCGAGTTGGCCGGGGAATTCGACGCGCTGCTAGTCATTGACGAAGCGCACGCCACGGGCGTTTTGGGTGCGCAGGGAATGGGACTGACATGCGGCAAGGATGTGGACGTATGTGTCGGCACGTTTGGCAAGGCGCTTGGGTCTTTTGGGGCGTACGTGGCCTGCGGCGAGAAGCTGTGGGAGTACTTGGTCAACTGCTGTCCGGGGTTTATCTATTCCACTGCGCTGCCGCCGGCTGTCTTGGGCGCGGTGGACGCAGCCCTGGAGCTGGTGCCGCAAATGGACGCCCAACGCCGCGCGTTGCTGGCTCACGCCGACTATTTGCGCGGCGCACTCAGTGCCCAAGGCTGGGACACGGGCGCGGCGACCGCGCAGATCGTACCGCTGATGGTGAGCGCGGAGAGCGACGCGCTCGCTCTGAACGCCTATCTAGAAGAAAACGGCGTCCTCGCAGTGGCCATTCGTCCGCCCGCGGTTGAGCCGGGCCAGGCGCGGATTCGCTTGGTGCTCAGTGCCCGGCATCAGCGGAGCGATCTCGATAGGCTCATTGAATTGCTACAGAAGTGGCGCGATGGCCGTCGTTGACGTGGTCGCCCAACACGGGTGGGGCTTTGGTGCTTGGTGCTGGGATCGCTGGCGCGAGGTCTTGCCCGCCGGATTTGCGCTACACTGTCCAGATCGAGGGTATTTCGGCCCAGCCGTGGTGGTGACAGCTCGGCCGCGCATCGTCTTGGCGCACTCCTTAGGCTTGCACTGGTTGGCACCGCAGCTATGGGCGGCGGAGTTGATCGTGATCATCAGCGGCTTTCGCAGCTTTCACGCTGCGAGTGCCCGTCAAGCCCGGCGCTCGCGCCGCACGGTAGAGCAGATGCTGGTGCGCTTGGAGCGCGAGCCAGCGGCCTTGCTGGCCGATTTTTACGCTCGTTGTGGCGCAGTACCGGACAGAAGCTGGCCCGCTGCCCTTGACGCCGCTGGCTTGCGGCGCGATTTGCAACGGTTGCAAGACAGCGTGCTGGAGCTAAGCGCGATACCGGCCGCCGCACAGGTGCTCATCTTGCACGGCCGCCGCGACCACGTGGTGCCCGTAGAGCGGGCCGAGGAATTGCACAAGTTGCTGCCCAACAGCGCGCTTGCCATCGTGGCGGAGGCGGGCCACGCCCTGCCCCTGACGCATGTCCGTGCGTGTTGGGAACGAATCGAATGGGCTTGGCAAATCGGGTGTAGTGGCCGACGACGCCACTGACTCCGCGAAACAACCGAGCGATGTATTTTATGAACTGATGTTACGCACTCTTAACCTGGGTCTGACGCTTCCGGCCCCTCGGGCGTCATTACCCCCCGTGCCCCGACACGGGGCGGGAATCCAGGGCGGCACTAGGGCCGCAAACGGGCCTTGCTGGATCAAACGGCGTAACGTCAGTTATGAATCACTAACGACTGATCACGGCCATGACAGAAGCAAACTTCAAAACGCGCGTCGGCAAAAATTTCTCCCGCAGTGCCGCGACGTACGACCGTCACGCCGCCGAGCAGCGCGCTGGGGCCGCTACTTTGGCTGAATGTGCGGCCGAGTGCGCCAAAAATCTAGTGGAAGGCCCAGTGCTCGAAATAGGTTGCGGCACGGGCTTTTTGAGCGCGTCCTTGGCTGCGCTCTTCCCGCAGCGACGCTTGGAGCTGACCGACCTTGCGCCGGCCATGGTCGCGCATTGTCGACAAAAAATGGCCACTGAGGTTGCCCATCCAAACCTCCACTATCGAGTCTTGGACGGGGAACAGCTAGCAAGCGAGGGGCACTACGCCTTGATCTGCGCCAGCTTTGTGGTTCACTGGTTCGCCGATCTGCGCCCTGGGCTACAGCAGCTACTGGCCGCGCTCAAACCCGGTGGGCGGTTGCTCTGCTCTTATCCGGGGGTGGGTTCATACGCCGAATGGCACCGTCAATGTGCGCGCCAAGGCATCCCCGGTAGTGCCAATGCCTTGCCCGGCTTAGCGGCTGTCGCTCGCGCATTCGCCGCCGAGCCGGTTGCCGTGCGCCAATGGGAACAGGTGCTCGTGCTGCGCTTCCCAACCGCGCACGCCTTTTTGCGCCACCTCAAGCGCACGGGGGCCCACACGTCGGCGCGACTGAATGCCCTCGGCCCCGCGCAAGTGCGCCGACTCTTGCGCGGCTGGGATCGCGACTGCCCCAACGGCGTGGAGGTTACGTGCGCTATTCATTATCTAGTCGTCGAGAAAGAGGGGGGTTGTGGCGGCTGAACTTCCTCCACGTTTGTTTGTCACCGGCACGGATACGGGCGTTGGTAAGTCCTATGTCGCGGCTCTGCTGGCTAGGGGGCTGGAGGCTGCTTATTGGAAGCCCGTGCAAAGCGGAGCCGATGCAGACGCCGATTGGCTGAGGCGCGTCACTGGCCTGCCGGCCGAGCGCGTTCTACCGGAGACCTATCGCTTGCGTGCTCCGCTATCGCCGCACGAGGCGGCCCGGCGTGAGGGTGTGCAGATTGAGATGAGCCGCTTTGTATTGCCCAAACAGAAACGCTTGATCGTCGAAGGGGCGGGCGGAGTTATGGTACCGCTCAACGACCGGCACCTGATGGTCGATCTGATGGCCGCTTTGGGGCTGCCGGTGCTGGTGGTGGCGCGCAGCGAGCTGGGCACTATCAATCACACGCTACTGACGCTGGACCAATTGCGCCGCCGCGGTTGCCCGCTCTTGGGCATAGTAGTCAACGGCCCCCCCAACCCAGCCAACTGCCAAGCTATCGCCCACTACGGAGCGGTGCCGGTGCTGGCTGCAATTGACCGCCGCGTAGAGCTGTCGCCCGCCAAGGTTCGGACGCTCTTTGTGCGCTATTTTGGCCGCCATGACTGAGCGCGTTGTTTCCCATGTGTGGTCGCCTTTTACCCAGATGAAGGCGGCACTGCCGGTGCAGCAGGTGCGCGCTGGCCGCGGAGCCGTGCTAGAGTTGGAGGATGGCCGGCAAATCCTCGACTGTATTTCGAGTTGGTGGGTGACCTTACACGGCCACGGCCAGCCCGAAATCGCGGCGGCGGTGGCCGCGCAAGCCAAAGAGTTGGAACAGGTGGTAGCAGCCGGGTTTACCCATCGCCCCGCCGAAGAGCTGGCCCGGCGGCTAGTAGCGGCTTTGCCCGCGCCGCTAGCATGGGTCTTCTACTCGGACGATGGCTCAACGGCCGTAGAGGTGGCCCTCAAGCTGGCCTATCAGTTTTGGCACAACCAAGGCGAGCGAGACCGCACGCGCTTTCTGCGTTTTGCCGGGGCCTATCACGGCGACACGCTCGGGGCGATGTCGGTGGGAGAACGCTCGCTTTTTACGCACCCTTTTGCCGACTTGCTCTTTCCGGCGGACGCCGTGCCCTTTCCGGCCACTTGGCAAGGCGATGGAGCGGTAGGGACCAAAGAGGCACGGGCACTCGCAAGGCTGGAAGAGTTGTTGGTACGCCATCCCGGCCAGTACGCGGCCATGATACTGGAACCGCTGGTGCAGGGTGCTGGGGGCATGCGGATGTGCCGCCCGCACTTTCTCGCGGCCGTGCAGGCACTTTTGCGCCAATGGGATGTGTTGGCCATCTACGACGAGGTGCTGACCGGATTTGGGCGCACCGGGGCACTTTTCGCCTGCGAAAAAGCCGCGACCCAGCCCGATATTATATGCTTGGCCAAGGGGCTGACCGGCGGTTTTTTGCCGCTGGCGGTCACCGTTTGTAGCGAGCGAGTTTTCTCGGCCTTCTACCACGACGATCCCGCTAAAGCCTTCTATCACGGGCACTCCTATACGGCCAATCCCTTGGGCTGCGCGGCCGCGCTGGCCTCGCTGGATCTGCTCGCTGGCAAGCCTTTCCGCCGCCTAGCGACTTGGCAGCGCGAGGAAATGATGCGCCTGTGCCGGCACCCACAACTCAAGCGGGTGCGGATATGCGGTACGATCGTGGCTGCGGACGTAATAGCCGAGGGCGAGGAAGGATATCTGCACGCGATAGGGCCGCTGCTAAGGGAGCGATTTTTGGCGCGGGGTTTTCTGCTGCGGCCACTGGGCAGTAGCGTGTACGTGCTGCCGCCCTACTGCATTGAGCGGCCTCAGCTAGCCGCGATCTACGACTGCTTCTTCGAACTGCTCGACGCGCTCTGAAGCCCCTTGCGGCGGTCGCGCTTCTAGGTTGAGCAGGTTGAAGAGGGCTTGGTCGGCGTCGGTGCCGGGGTGGGGCGTAGTCAACAGGCGATCGCCCGAGAAGATGGAATTGGCCCCGGCCAAAAAGCACAGAGCTTGTTCGGCGGCCGAGAGTTGGTCGCGGCCAGCCGAGAGGCGCACCATCGCCGTGGGAAAGAGAATGCGGGCGCAGGCGATCATGCGGACCAGCTCCCAAACAGTCACCTTTTCGCGGTCACCCAGCGGCGTTCCGGCTATGGGTACTAAGGCGTTGACTGGTATGGATTCTGGTGGTGTTGGTAGTTGCAAGAGCGCACAGAGCAGGTCGATGCGGTCTTCGTCGCTTTCGCCCATGCCCAAGATGCCGCCGCAGCAGACCGAAATCCCGGCGCGGCCGACGTGGTCTAGGGTTTTGAGGCGGTCGCGATAGGTGCGGGTGGAGACGATTTCGGAGTAATAGTTTTCCCCGGTGTCCAAGTTGTGGTTATACGCGTGGAGGCCGGCTTTTCGCAACTGGCGGGCTTGGTCGGCGGTGAGCATGCCCAACGTGCAGCAGACTTCCATGCCGGTGGCAGCGACCGTGCGCACCATGTCCAACACGCGATCGAATTCCGCGCCATCGCGGACTTGGCGCCAAGCCGCACCCATGCAGAAGCGCGTACTGCCAGCGGCGGCGGCGCGCTCGGCCGCGGCGCGCACCGCCTCTAGCGACAGCAGGTCTTGGCGTTCAAGGCCCGTATCGAAGTGGGCCGACTGCGAGCAATAGCTACAATTTTCAGGGCAGCCGCCGGTTTTGATCGACAGCAGGGTGCAAACTTGTACTTGCCGCGGATCGTGATGTGTGCGGTGGACGGTCGCGGCGCGATATATGAGGTCGAGTATAGGGCTTTTGTAGAGAGCGGCGATTTCCTCGTGCGTTGCGGGCGCATTCAGGCTCATAATTCCTCAATCGGTTTGGTGGATGGGCGTCTAAAATCTGAGGTTTCGCCCGGCTTGGCAAGTTCGGCAGGAGCGCGTCTGCCGCGCAAATGTCTTGCTCCAGCGCATTTCTTGGCTTTCATTTTTTGGCTGTTTGCGGAGGTAAACGGGCCAGATGGCGCACCCGCGCTTTGGTATCTGGATCTAACACGGCACAGGTTGGCTTTAATCGCTCTTATTCTCAGTATCAACTTCCCAAAGTCACTTTTAATTTTATGTATTCTAGTAAAGGTGAAGGTGACTTTCGGAACGTTTTATGTAGAGGCATAAGTACATTTCTACAGGGATATGGGGTAGGGATGACTTATCTCGACGCATACACCTTGGGTCCGATCCCCCAATTTAGGAATGAACTTACGCCGATCTCGGCGACGATTGCTGGGAAAGAGATCGTCTATGAACAAGTGCGTCCATTAATTATATCACGAGCACCATTTCGAGTCCACAGGGCTAGGCCAAGTGGGCCAGATACGAAGACAGGGAGGATTTGACTTTAGCGAAGGAAAAGAATTGGCTCCAGATGCTGTTGATAATCCAAACTTTGATCTAGTGCTGACCCAATTTGAAGAGGTTGCCTTCCCCATGATGAAAATGGGTCCTCCTCTTCTTATCTCCGAGACCGGCATAGCCGATCTCGGGGCGATTGATTTTGGTCGTCTAATTCCTGAAGGGATACCTCCCGACTTGCGCCCCGATTCTCTTGGTACTGGGATGGTTGACTCTCCGACAGACAGACTATCTGAAGCGATTCTCAAAAAAGGCCACACCTATGTGATTTGGAGCCGCGAAGGAGGGATTGCGATCATGTACGTCTTTGAAATGGAGTCCGATCGCCCACTTATTAAGTGGGATCCCTCCTATAGATTTATAAACAATGCAAAGTTTGATTGGATATATAATCCCGACG
>RKRN01000247.1 GCA_007571365.1 Candidatus Latescibacterota bacterium | reverse complement strand
CCACACCTTCTACTTGGTGGCCGACGTGCCGCAGTTTCATCCGCCGGGCGAAGACACGCCATCGCACTATTACTATGTCGGGCCGCTAATCGAGTCGCCGCCACTCCGTCCGGTCGCGGTGTTGGACGATTGGGACGATTCGTTGCCGCTGGTCTATTTCAACTGCGGCAGCACCGGGGCCTATCCCGGCTTTCTCGACGCGGTGCTGCCCGGCATGGCCAATAAGCCCTATCGCGTCTTGGTGACCACATCCGGTCGTTGGTCAGGACCGGTAGAAGCTCCCAACATCCGCGTCGTCGACTTTGTGCCGGCGGCGTGGGTGTTGGCGCGGGCGGCCCTTTTCGTAGGGCTAGGCGGCATTGGTTCTATCTACCACGCCTTGCGCCAAGGCGTGCCGGTGGTCGGTGCGCCCGAGCACTTGGACCAAGAGTACCATCTCAATCGCGTGCGCGATCTGGGCTTGGGATGCAAGCTCAACTGGGACGAGTTTCTCAGCGTGGATCCCCTGTTGGCGGCCATAGACGACCTCTTAGCCCGCCGCGCCGAGTTTGCCGGGCGCTGCCGGTCCTTTGCCGCGCACATCCGGGCGTGGGATGGGAATGAGGCCGCAGCAGATATAATTGACGCCTTTTTTGCAGATAAGCGTTCTCTGCATCAAATAGAGGCGGCCTACCAGATGCCCGAACCCGAATTTATCCACCACCTCAGCCTGAGCACCCCGGCCGACCTCGACAGCGCGGCCATCCGCACCTTGCTGCAGCGCAACCTGCGTCGCGGTCTGCCGCATGTCCGACAGGGTAGTACCATCACTTTTGACCGGGCGGATTCTTGGAACTGGCTGTACGATCACGAGCCGGCGTTTTTTGAAAGCGACTATCGCGCCTTGGAGGCCAAACGCCGCGATTTTTTCTCCCAGGCCAATGGTCATCTCGTGCCGCGTCGGCCACGGCAGCGTTATCGCCTGACCTATACCTATCGGATCTATCCATCCTCGCTGCCGCCGGACCTCAACGCTCGGCTCTTCCTCCCCTATCCCATACCGAATGCTCATCAGGGGGATATCGAGTTGTGCGCCTGTACACCCGACGATCTGCGAACCTGTTTCGCTCCGCCGGCCGGTTTTTTTTATGGCTATCCCGTCAAGGTGGAAGAATCCGATCCTACCCCGTTGGATTTTTCCTATACCTGCGAGTTGACCGTGCAGAGCCGCATAGAGCCTACGGGGCCGGCCGCGCGGTCTGCGGGCGCAGACCGCCGCTACCGGGACATTGACTCCGAACTAGCCCAAGTAGCGGCGGTCAAAAACTTCCTTGCCGCATTAGATCTAGACAGGGTAGATGACCCTTTAGAAAAAGCGCGGCGTATCTATACCCAATTGGCGCAGACCAAGCGTTTCAAAAAGACCAAAGAGCTAGCGCAGGACTTGGCTTCGAGCGTTCACGCGGTGTTAAATGACCGCGGCGGCCACTGCATAACCCTGTCCAATGCGTTTATCGCTTTGTGCCGCTTGCAGGGCATTGCAGCGCGGGAAGTTACTGGGGCACTAGCCGTGTATCCCACCGACGTGGGTCGTTTTGAACTGGCGACCTATCAAGACCTGATCTTCGGGCACACGTGGGCGGAAGTGTTTGCGCCGGAGTGCGGTTGGCTGCCGGTGGAGTTCCACGGCATCGTCGTTGGCCCGCAGGCCATGACCGAGGACAATGTCGCCGACGCTATGCTGCGCCGTCATATTGCCGCAGTCGGGGGTCGCTATGGCGATTTTTATTTTGGCCAGTTGGATTGCCACCGCGTGGTGTGTTCCAATTCGGTCAAGGCTCTACCGCAATTATTGGCTTGGCGCGAGACCGCAGCCGGGCCGCAATCCTACGTACCGGAGGACTTGCAATATGAGTGCCGGCTCGTCTTTGAGTGTATCTGAGATGGATATTTCGGTCGTCATAGCCACGCACAACCAACAGGAACGGCTGCGGCTGGTGTTAGCCGGACTGCGCGGTCAGACTATGCCGGTGGAGTGCTTTGAAGTCGTTGTAGTGGACGATGGCTGTAGCGATGGGACCGCCGCGATGCTCGACGAAGTGGGGCAGCAGATGGACCTAAAGATCGTTTGCCTGTGGCCCAACGAGGGTCGTTGTATGGCACGCAATCGGGGGGTGGAGGCCGCAAGGGGGGAATTTGTCGCCTTCTTGGATGGCGACTCCCTGCCGCATCCCCAATGGCTCCAGCGTCATATAGAAGGAATAGAGACGGGCGGGCGGGCGTCCCTGCTGTGCGGTGCCGAATACAGCCTGCCCGATTTGGAGTACCTGCAAGACCCTCAACGGGGTATTCCCATGGCCGACAAGACGCCGAGCATAATGCGCAAGTACCTCCAAGTCCATCGCCAAGAGATAATCTTGACCGAGGAGATGATTCTCAACGCCTTTGACCGCATCGAAGCCCGTGCCGTGCTTGGCTGGTATCCTTTTCCCGAACTCGAAATCCTACAGGAACAGATCGCGGAACTCTTTGTCCAGCATCCCGATTCCCCGATTGGTTGGTTGGGCTTTTTCCCGAACAATGGCGCGGTTTTGCGGGAGGCTTTTTTAGAAGTGGGCGGTTTTGACCCTGACATGGCCTTTAGCGAAGGGTGGGATTTGGCCTATCGGCTGCAACAACACGGGTGCCAGCCCCGTTTGGTCCCGGAGGCCAAAGCCTATCACCTCTATCACTACCACGACTTTTCCGACCCGCTCAAGGCGTACCAAGAAACGCTGGCTCCTCAGCGAGCCATGCAGTACATGGAGCGGAAATACAGCGATCCCAAGCTGCTGCTGTTCCACTTCTGGTACGCCAGCATCTGGCCGGATTCGCTCCTGCCCGAAGAGACGTTGTTGACCGACCTGAGTGCCTTTCACCATGCCTACGCGGATTGGCCGGCTAGCCGCCTACATGCGTTGCGGACCGTGCTGGACCATCATCCGACATGGGCCGCATCGAGCGGAGCGCATATCCCATGAGCCGCCAAGAAGAGAACGTTCTCGCCGAACTAGCCCAAGCAGAAGCAAGCGGCGATAAACAGAAAATGGCCGCGGCCCATCTGCAATTGGGGCACTTGTACAAGAAAACCGGTCAGCTCGAACAGGCCGAGGCCGCCTATCGGCTGGCCCGCGAGTTGGCCGCCAAGTTGGGCCATGGCCCGCTAGAAGCTGATGCCTATAGCGGTTGGGGGCTGGTGTGTGAAGTGCGGGGCAACGTCAAGCAGGCGTGGGAACGGATTATGGATTCCTACGAGATCAACAAGATGCACGGCGATCGGGGGCGCTTGGCGGACAATTATAGCAACTTGGGTTTCCTAGCGCAGATACAGGGTGATTTTGACGATGCCGAGCGTCTGTACGGCTACGCCTTGCACCTGCGCGAAGAGTTAGCCGACCGCGCCGGCCGGGCGTTGGACTACGGCAATATGGGCAATCTGTTTTTCGCCCAAGACCAGTTCGACCGCGCCTCAGAGTACATAGAGGAGTCCCTGAATACATACCAAGCCCTAAATGACCACGCCGGTATGGCCAACCAGTACCAAAGCCTCGCCCGCGTGTACATGGTGCGCGGCGACCTAGCCCACGCCGAGGACTTGTTGCACCAAGCACTGGCCCTAGACGAACCACGCGGTCGCCTCGAAGGGTTGGGCCTTGAATACTACACTTTGGGACAAATCTACTTCCAGACCGAGCGGCTTGCCGAGGCTGAAACTATGTATCGCAAAGCCTTGGCCGTGCAGGAGCATTTGGGCAACAAGCGCAACCAAGCGAGCGCAGCCGGCTATCTGGGCCTGATCTATCAGCAGTGCCAAGAGCCGCAAAAAGCGAAAGACATGGCGCATCAAGCACTCTTGTTGTTCGAGGAAACAGAGAATATGTCGGGCATAGCTTGGCAGGCTGAGATTTTGGGGGAACTGTATTGCGCTGAGGGTTTGTTTGAGTGCGCCGAGCCGATGTATCGCAGAAGTCTAGCCGGCCAAAAGAACCTCGGCAACGATGAGGCTTGTGCTTTTGTGCAGATGGGCTTGGGTGCGATGTATGCGGCGTGGGGCAAGGGCTATGACGCCATGTTGAACTGGAGACAGGCGCAGGAAATGTTCCGGCACTTGGGACGGACCGAGCAAGTAGAGGACCTACAGAAAATGATGGCTGGTAGCTCTTATTAACGGAGTTGGTGCATTTTTGCCCTATTCGGTGGAGAATCGCTCTATGGTTATTTCTTCCGCATCAGCCGTAAAACTTGTCGCTCTATCGCTGCTGTACGCGGTGCCTCTGTGTGCCGTCACTTGGGATTTTAAACAGGATGGCGACGCCCAAGGTTGGGTGGCTTGGGAGAGTGAGGCTTCGGGCGCGGTGATTAGAGTCCCGCTGCAGGCGGAGACAGTCGGCGGCGTATGGCGCGTTGCGCCTCGGGATTTTGCGGCGGGAATCGAGCCCATAGTCGAGTTGATCTCCCCGCCGCTGGGCTTCGACTCGGCCCTGTTCAACCGCGTCCGCGTCCGTCTGCGCATCCTGCATCCAAAGCCGCTAGAGAGTCAGATTACGCTGCTGTGGAAGAATGCGGAGAATCAAGCCCACCGAGGATTTTTCATCAATGCACAGCCGCGAACCGGGATTGATCACATTACCTTCTTAAAGAGCCAACGCCATACCTACACCGCGGATTGGCAGGAGGTGACCATCGACAGTGTGGCGTCGAAGACCTACGTAAGCGGGAAGAAGGTCTATCGGCGCGTTTGGGCAGGGGAATTGCGCGAAATACGCCTGCGGCTGCCCTTGTTCAACTACGCGAAGGATGTGGAGGGGCCGGAAGAAATCCCAGTAGCCGTAGAAGTGGACTGGATTGAGTTGAGCCATGCGGAACGGCCCGATGCTGCTATCGCGTTACCGAGCGAGCAAGCACCGCAGCCGGTAGGGACGCTTTTTGCCCGGCCGGTTTTCTATCCTTTAGACCTGCATGGCTTGGCCAGCGGCCCGCGCGGTCGGCCCGGTGCCGAGTTGGGCGATGTGGATGGCGACGGCGACTTAGACTTGGCCGCCGTGTGGGAAAACTGGCAGCCGTGGACGAATTCGGGGCAGGCTGGTTGGCTGTGTGCGTTTAATGCGGGGGGCCGGTTCTCTCCGCAGGTCCGCCTTGAACCCTTTCCCGAAATCGGTCCGATACCGCGGCTGGTCGGC
>RKRN01000267.1 GCA_007571365.1 Candidatus Latescibacterota bacterium | reverse complement strand
ACGCAGGAAGGGTCCATTACCCAACGCCTCATGCAGATGGTCAACTAGGCTCTGCACTTCCAAACCAACTTCAAAGCAGGTGTCCGGTTTCCAACTCCCGACACCTGCTTTTATCAACCGACCTCGTTGCTCCGGGGACGCTGCCCGTCCACCGCGCCAAGCAACATCCCCGGTTAATAGACTTAGCAGCAAAGGTGCTCAGTGGAAATCGCGTAAGATGGCCGCACAGTGGAGCGGCTTATTCGTAGCGGGCGGTTTGTCTCTGTAATATGATGTCGGACAATTCGTTACATGAACACCCAGTTTGGGGCCAGCCGATCTCAAATGAGATCCGCAAGACCGAGGTGTTCTCGAAATGGATCGACAATCTGCGCGACCTGCAAGCCCGGGCACACATTCAGGCCCGGATTGAGCGCCTCGCGATGGGTAATCCTGGAGATGTGAAGTCGGTTGGAGAGGGGGTATCAGAGTTGCGGATTAACTATGGCCCCGGCTATCGGGTGTACTATACCAAACGCGGGCGCGAGGTTATTATCCTCCTTGCAGGTGGCGACAAGCGCACACAAAACCGCGACATCGAGACAGCCCTCCGTCTCAAACGAAGTCTGTAGGAGAAGACAATGGCCAAGACCAAAACGACGCGCTACGATGTTGCCGAGCATCTACGAACGCCCGAGGAGATGGCAGCCTACTTGGTAGCTTGCTTTGAAGAAGCGGATAGCGATACGGCCTTTATCGCCAAAGCACTAGGCGATATTGCCCGCGCCAAAGGCATGTCTCAACTCGCGAAGGATGCCGGTCTGTCTAGGGAGATATTGTACAAGGATTTGTCTGGAAAACGGACGCCGAGTTTCGATACCATTCTAAAGGTGGTGACCGCTTTAGGGCTGAAACTACGTGCGGAAGCCAACAGCCGTTGAGTAGGGAAATCCATTCCCGTGCAAAGCCAACGTACCACACCCACGTCATTACTACTGCGAGGATTCGGGCCGAGCGGTCAACATCATCATCTACGCCCTGACGCAGGAAGGGTCCATTACCCAACGCCTCATGCAGATGGTCAACTAGGCCCTGCACTTCCAAGCCAACTGCAAAGCAGGTGTCCGGTTTCCAACTCCCGACACCTGCTTTTATCACCACCGCTCACATACCCCACACCCCGCCCGGCATCCCACCTGCGATTTCGTCAAAGCCAGTGATATACAGCTTCTCCACTACGCCCGCGTATTCTCTTTCGTGAAACGCCTCTTGCTCCTTGGATTGGCCACCGCCCTATTCGGGGGCCAGCCAACCAATGCTCAGCCGCACATCTACACCATCGGCCTCGTCTTTACCGATCTCGTCGAGCAAGAGAGCCTGCCTGTCCACCTCGCCGATCAACACCCTCGCTTGGTGCGGGACATAGACCAAGCGATCGCCGGAATTTTCACGGCCTTGGGCCGCTTTCGCACCGTGCGCTGGCAGCGCGTCGGCGCGGCCCGCAACCCGGTCGATTTCGTCGCCCACTTCGCCCTCAACAAAGCCTACAAAACATACCACAACAAGGTCATCCACTACCAAAATTTGGGGCTGTTCGACGACGGCAGGCCGAGCGAAGACCGTACCTATGAAGTGATTTCACTGCCGGCCATCGTCGGCCAACTCGAAGTCAAGCTGACCGATTTGCAGCGCGACAAAATCCTCTGGTCGGCCCTGCGCGACTCCTCGGCCGTGATACCTCACGACCAACAGCTATACCTTTATAATGCTTGGAAGTACCCAAGCGCATCCCATCCTAGTTTGACGCGGGCTTTCTTAGCCGACCTGCTCCGCTTGCAAATGGCCGATCCCGCCACCGAACGCGCCCTGAACGTCGCCGAGCGTTGGTTTATCTCCAAACCCAGCAGTGACCTCGCCGTTGCTCGCGGGCTCTTACAAGGGCTGGCCAACAACCTAGCACCCGACTTAGACGCGAATTTGCCGTTAGAAGGCCGCATCGCCGCCCTCCTGCCCGCACAAAACGGCAAACCCCACGTCCAACTCAACATCGGTGCTCGGCACGGGCTGACAGCACGCATGCGGTTTGAGGTGTGGCGGCCTAGGCCAGCGCAGCAGAAAGTGGGGCAAATAGAAGTGGTTGAGCTAGATTCCATCACGGCCATCGCCCGGCTGCACAAACTCGACAGGAAGGTCAAAAAACGCGGGGACGGCCTCCAAGCCCAAGACCGGGTCATTTCCCGCAAACGACCGGCGAGGAGGTCGTTGTGATCGAACATCCGCAACTTGAACGCGATCAAAGCCGCGCAGAAGGCATCCTCGATGCACGTTGCGAAGCTGTTCGTAGAAAATGGTGTCGATGCCCCGGTATTTATTTAGCACTGGCACTGCTTGACATGGCGGTTTGAACATGGTACGATGGAAGTATCCTCAATTCCTACCATTGGCCACCCCAGTGGTAGCGGCATCCACCACGAACCGAAAGACAAGAGCATCTGCCGCTATACCGCCCATGTCCAAGCTCGTCCTAGCCAGTATTTGCGTCGGCCTATTTAGCTGCGCTGCACACCAAGCCGAGTACTACATCAACCAACTAGCCGATCCGCGTCGCCAAGTCCGCCTCGACGCCAGCTACGCCTTGGTGCAACTAGGCGGCGTGGCCGTCGAGCCTTTGATAAGCTGCGCAACCACTGGCCGCGATAGCCTGCGCTACATCGCCGTCCAAATCCTCGGCCAAATCGGCGACCCACGCGCTACCCCCTTCCTCAAAGAACTCCTCAGCGACGACAACCGCTATGTCCGCGAACAGGCTGTGCGTGCCCTCGGCCAGCTCGACAACCCCGGCCTCCACGCGGCCTTGGCCAGCGTCCTCGCCGCCGACTCGGTCGCCGAGGTGCGCGGCGCGGCCGCTTGGAGCTTGGGCAATCTCCGCGACACCACCGCTGTGCCCTCTCTGGTGCGCGCCTTGGCGGACACCGTTCCCTCAGTGCGTCGGCAAGCCCTCGCCGCCCTGCAATTTCTGTGGACGCCGGCGGCCGAAGCGGCGGCCCTCGCCGCCCTGCGCGACCGCGACGACACCGTGCGCTACATTGCTGCCCAGCTATTGGGGCATCACCGTACGCATCGCGCCCTCGCCGCCCTGTGCCTCGCCTTAGCCGACGACAATATCTGGGTCCGCGTGGAGAGTGCCCGCACCCTTGGCCGCATCGGCGACACCACGGCTGTGGTCCCACTAGAGCACCTGTTCGCCGAGCGCGAAGGTCCCGACCACGAGGCCGCCAAAGAGGCCCTGCAACTCCTCACGGGCCTGAATTACGCGGTCGCCCCCTAATTTGCACACCTTGCCGCTGTTTTGCGCCGCCCTGCTATGCGCCCTTCCCCTGTGCGCCCAACCCCAATTTAGCGATCAAACGGCCGCCGCTGGCATCACCTACCGCAATGTATTTGGCGGGCCAGAAAAGCATTACATCCTAGAGTCCCACGGCAGCGGCGCGGCCTTTTTTGACCACGACTCCGACGGCGACCTCGACCTCTACATAGTCAACGGGGCCACCTTTGCCACGTACCGCGACCGCTCGGGGCCGGGCAATGCGCTCTACCGCAATCGCGGCGACGGCACTTTTGTAGCAATCACTCAAGAAGCCAAAGTCGGCGACGCCGGCTGGGGCGGTGGCGTCGCCGTAGGCGACATCGACAACGACGACCGCCCAGACCTCTACGTGACCAACTACGGCGCCAACGTGCTCTACCGCAATCGCGGCGACCACTTTGCCGATGCAACTCACGAAGCGGGCGTTGGCGGCGATCAATACAGTGCCAGCGCGGCCTTTTTCGACTACGACCGCGACGGCGACCTCGATCTCTACGTGGCCAACTACGTCGTCTTCGACGCCGAGCACCGCCCGGCCAAACCCAAGCTCTGCACCTTTTTCAGCGGCCTCCGCGTCTATTGCGGCCCCAAAGGCTTAGTCGGCGCACCGGATGTGCTCTACCGCAACGAGGGCGACGGTGCGTTTACCGACGTTACCCAAGCGTCCGGCGTGGCCGCCGCCAACCGCTATTATGGCTTGGGCGTGGTCCCGGCCGATTACGATTCCGATGGCGATAGCGACCTCTTTGTCGCCAACGACGAGACCCCCAACGTGCTCTTCCAAAACCAAGGCGACGGCACTTTCCAAGACGTGGCCCTCATCGCCGGGGTGGGGTACAACGGCGACGGCGACGTCGAAGCTGGCATGGGCGTGGACTTTGGCGACTACGACAACGACGGCGACGACGACCTGTACGTGACCCACTTTTTTACCGAGACCAATACGCTCTACCGCAACGAGAGCGGCGTGCGTTTCTCCGACGTTACGACCACGGCTGGCCTCGCTGCGGCCACGGTAGAGATGTTGGGTTGGGGAACGCGCTTTTTCGACTACGACAACGACGGTCGCCTCGACCTCTTCATCGCCAACGGCCACGTCTATCCGCAGGTCGACCAAGCCGCAACCGGCGCCACCTACCGCCAACCCAACCAACTCTTCCGCAACGCCGGCAGCGGCCGCTTCGCACCCGCGGCGGCCGGCCTTGAACTAGCGAAAGTTAGCCGCGGCACTAGCTTTGGCGACTACGACAGCGACGGCGACATCGACCTCTTTGTCGTCGAGCTCAACGACGCGCCGACTTTGTTGCGCAACGATGGGGGGAATGCGGGCAACTATCTGGTGGTGCAGGTCTTTGGCCGCGAGGACAATCGCGCTGGGGTTGGCACTCGCATCGGCCTGCAAGCGGCCGACAAGCGCCAGTGGCGCACGGTCAACGGCGCTGGCAGCTACCTTTCGCACAGCGACTTGCGCGTTCACTTCGGTTTGGGCCCGGCGCAGCTCAGTGACCGCGTCGAAATCACCTATCCCAACGGCAGCACCTACGCGATTGCCAACGTGCCCGCCAACAAGCTCTTAGTCGTTCGCCAAGGGCAGGGACACGCCCTCCTCGAATTAGGCGCAAATCCTTTTTAATGACGGATGTTACGCATGGCCTAGTCAGTGGCCGAGCTGCCATGGGGTCCTTCCCGCGCAAGAACGTCACTGGGTGCCCCGACACGGGGCGGGAATCCACCGGCGGCCGGGCACAAGCAACGCCATCTTCAGGCCAAATGCACAACGTCAGGTAATGCTCAACCCGCGCTGTGCTCTGCCCGCACCCGCTCGATTTCGGCGAGGCGCTCCTGCGCGGCGGAAAATTCGGGATGGAGTTTGAGGAGCTGCTCAAAGACTGCGGCGGCCTTGTTGACGTAACCAAATTCTAGGTGGAGCAACCCCAAGTTGTAAGCAGCCTCCGGGGTGCGCGGTGCCCGTTCTACGGCCCGCTTGAGGCTGGCGAGCCGCCCCTCGTATTCCTTGAGCTTGGCAAAGGTCTGCATGAGCTCGCGGCCTTCGTCGTTGCGGCCCTGCTTGAGGTAGAGTTGAGCCAAGCTGTAGTGAGCACCTGCGTGGCCGGGGTCGCGTTTTATGGCCTCCAAGTAGTAGGTAGCGGCCTGTTGCTCCTGCCCCAACTTGGCCGTCACCGCGCCCAAGCGGTGGTAGGCGTCGGCGTGGGCCGCATTTTTGAGCAGGGCTTGGTGAAAGTAACTCCGCGCCGCTTCGAGCTTGCCTTCCTGCTCGCTAATAACGCCAAGGTCGTAAAACGCGTTGGCCGTCTCGAAGCCGAGATCCACGGCTCGCCGATAAGCCGCCCGCGCTTCTGCGTATTGGCTCAAGGCCATGTAGCTCTGGCCCAAGTGCGCGTACACCTGCCCTTCGTCTGGGTGATCAGCGAGGGTGCGCTGGTACTCGGCAATGGCTTCGCCCGGGCGGTGCTGCAAGTGATAGACCCGCCCCAAATTGGCCCGGGCTTGCAGGAAGGTCGGAATCAAGCGCACGGCTTCCGCGTACTGAGCGGCGGCTTCGGCGTAGAGGCCCTGCTGATGGTAGAGATAGCCGAGACTGTAGTAGATCGCCCCAAAGTCGGGCCGCAACGCGAGCGCCTTCTTATAGCTATCCTCGGCTGCTAAAAACTGGCCCAACTCGCCGAGCGAAAGGGCGAGGCCAATTCGCGCTTCAAAGTGATCGGGGGCCAGCGTTAGCGCTTGTGCAAAGTGGGGGACTGCCTCGGCAAAGCGCTCTAGTGCCGCGTGCGTCGCGCCTAGATTGCTGTGGGCTTGGGCGAGGTCTGGATTCAGTTCGATGGCCTGCTGGTAATAGCCAGCCGCTTCGTCCACTTGGCCCTTGGCGAGCAAGCGGTCGCCTTGCGCAACGGCTTTTTGCGCGGCGTTTGTTCGGTACTGCAAATACCAATACGAGCCGCCCAAACCAAGGGCAATCGCCAGCGCGGCTGCTCCTAGATAAAATAAGCGACGGCGCGGCACTGGCTCGCGGCTCCCACAAATCCCATAACTACTGCTGGACGACCTCTATCTCGGTCATGATCTGATCTTGGCCCCAAGTTCCTCCCAGCCGCAGCGAACTCGTCGCGATGGAGCCGGTGATCGCGTCTCCGTCTTGGGTGAAGGCATAGACCGTCTTAGCATTGAGGTAGCGCACTTCCAAGGTGATCTGCTCGGGATCGTCGGGCTGAAGGATGTTGATGGCCTGGATGAAATCGTTGCGACCCTCGCCGTAAACCAACTTGGCAGTCACGGTAACTTGCTTAGGCGAGACCCGCACAATGCTTATTGTAACGGGGCGGTCTTCCCCGCTGACCCCATTGGATAGCGCAAAATCCCCAGTGCCCTCGTATTCGCCGACCCAAGCATCGGCGTAATCAGGCGTCGGTTGAACGGCTTCCTCCGAACCGCAACTCAGGGTGAGCAACAAACCCGCTAGGGCCAACCATGTCCATTGTTTCATCGCACGTACCTCCGCAGAGTCTTCATTCGGCCAAAGTATAGGGCACAACACGCCGCGAATCAACCGCTTTGCGCCGCTGCCACTCGCCAACTCTCCCTTCAGTTTGTACACTAATGCAGCACAAAATGTATCCACTGCCAAAGACGCCAACGCGCCTAGGTCTTGCGCTCGCCGCCTTGTTGGGGTGCGCCTCCGAGCCGCCCCGGCCCGCACAGAGCGCCCAGCGCTACGAACAGGCCCGCCAACACCTCGCGGTCGGCCGGTTGGACTCGGCCGCCTACGTGCTCGAAGTGCTCGTCCAGCGCGACACCTTGCACTACGAGGCCGCGCTCGCGCTGGGGGAAATCTACTTGCGGCAGCGGCGCTACCAACCCGCTTTATCTCCGCTCGCGCGGGCGCAGAGGCTCGCGCCCGAACGCATCGAACCCCGATTGCAGTTGGCCCAAACTCTGAGTAAACTCGGACGTCAAGCCGAGGCGCGGGCGCTTTTCGACTCCTTAGTAGTGGCCTTCCCCGGCAACGCGGTCGCCTGCATGGCTTATGCCGACCTGCTGATGACGCAAGAACAACCCGACGCCGCTGGAGCCCTCGCCCAGTACGAAGCCATCCTCGCCATCGATCCCAAGCACTACCGCGCCCGCTCGGGCAAGGCCGCCTCACTGTTGCGCTTGGGCGATTTTGCCGGTGCAGCCGCCCGCCTCGATAGCTTGCTCGCCGAGCGGCCGGACGACGTGTATCTATCCTTCCTGCTGGGCGCGGCCCGCCACCACTTGCGCCAATATCCCGCGGCCGTCGCCGCGTACAAGCACGCCATTGACGTGCTGCCGCCGGCGTCGCCCCAGCGCACGGTGCGCCAGTGGAATCTGCGATTGGCTTATATCGAGGCCTATGGCATCTACCCAGGCGACCTCGAACCGGCCCATCAGATCGGCTTGGCGCCGCTAGCCGAGGCCTCGCCGGTGCGCTTTGCCGATGTGGCCGCCGCCGCCGGCGTCGGCAAGCGCGATCGGGGGCGTGGCGTGGCGTGGCTCGACTACGACAACGACGGCGACCCAGACCTTTTCGCCGCCGGCATCCAAGCCCCGCACGCACTCTATCGCAACGATAGCGCCGGCCGCTTTGCCGACGTCTCTGCCGCCGCCGACCTCGCCGACCGGCGCGGCGGCTGGGCAGCCATTGCCGCCGATTACGATGGCGACGGCCTGCCAGACCTCTTTACCACCCGCGAGGCTTGGGAGGGTCTCGCGCCCAATTCGCTCTACCGCAATCAGGGCGATGGAACCTTTCGCGATGTCGCGCCCCAAGCCGGAGTCGCCGGTACTGACGACAGCTTCATGGCCGTCTGGACCGACTACGACAACGACGGCCTGCCCGACCTGTACGTGGCCTCGGGCATCACCGGCAGCGGGCTACCCAACCGCCTGTACCACAACCAAGGCGACGGCACTTTTGCCGACCGCGGTGCGCCGGCCGGTGTGGCCTATCGCGGCAAAACCCTCGGCGTTACTTGCGGCGATTACGACGGCGACGGCGACAGCGACCTCTATGCCATTGACGTAGCCGCCCCCAACCACCTCTACCGCAACGACGGGACGACTTTCCGCGACGTCACCAATGAGGTCGGCGTCGCCAAACCGGGCGAGGGCAGCTACGTGGGATTTTTCATCGACAGCGACGGCGATGGCGATCTCGACCTGTTTGTCTCGGCCATGAACTTCTACGAAGACATCGTGCAGTCGCAGGTCACGGGGCTGGCCTTGCGCCCGACCCGCGCCTATCTGTATCGCAACGACGGAACGACCTTCCGCGATGTCGCCCCCCAGCAGGGGTTGGCCCGCTCCTTTGGCTCGATGGGCGCCGGCTATGGCGACGTGGACTACGATGGCCTAATTGACATCTACCTGACCAACGGCGGCCCCATAATGGCGCGCTTTGAACCCAATACGCTGTTTCACAATCGCGGCGGCCGCTTTGCCGACATCACGGCCGCCGCCGGCGTCGGCAACCCGGGCAAGGGGCACGGCGTGGGTTTTGCCGACTACGATCTCGATGGCGATCTCGATCTCTACACCGCGGTCGGCGGTCACTACCCCGGCGACTTGTGGGCCAACAGCCTGTACCGCAACGAGGGCCATCACAATCACTTTCTCGGCGTGGATTTAGGCTCGCAAGCCATCGGCGCACAATTGCGCTTGCGCGCCCAAGACCTGCTCGGGGTCGTGGAAATCAGCAGCGGTCCGGGGTTTGGATCGTCCAACAGCTTGTCGCCGACCCTCGGCTTGGGGACGCGCACCCGCGTCGATACCCTCGAAATCCGCTGGCCCAGCGGCACGCAGCAAGTGTACGCGGATCTGGCCATCGACCGCTTCCACCACTTTGCCGAGCAGCCCTGAGATGGTGGGGCAATTGCTCTGCGCGGCCTTCGCGCTCGCCGCCTGTGCCTCTGAGCCAGCACCAGCACCAAATTCAGTCGATCACCTCGCCCGCGCCCGCGCTCACTTTGCGGCGACCCGTTTTACAGAAGCGGCGGCCGCCGCCCGCGCCGGGTTAGCCCTCGACTCGACCAACGCGGACCTCCACAATGTGCTGGCCTCGTCCCATGCGGCGCAGGGCCGCTACGCACTGGCCATAGAATCCCTCGAAACGACGGTCCGCCTCAAACCCGATTACGCCATGGGCTTTGTCAATCTCGGCGGGATTTACACTAAGCTGGGTCAATACGATCGCGCCGACCCCTACCTCCAGCGCGCCGTCCAGCTCAATCCCGACAACTCGCCGGTGCGCCGGCGCTTGGGCGAGCTGTACTTGGCCACGGGCCGCTACGCCGAAGCCACCCGCGAATTACTCGAAGCCCTGCGCCTGTTTCCCAACGACGCCACGCTCTACTACTATCTCGGCCAAAGCCTTGCGGCCGAGAGCCGACCGGACGATGCCTTGGAAGCCTTTCAGCGTGCCACCTTGCTCGACATCGGCTTTGCCGACGCCTTCTATCGCCTCGCCACCCTCGCCCGCAAGGCCGGCCGCGACACCTTGGCGCAGCAAGCCCTCAGAAGTTTTACGCATCTACAAACACTCAGCGGCAAGGAGGTCAAGCGGCTGCGAGCCGCCATTCTCAACGCGCCCGAAGAAGCTGCTCATCACTACAACCTCGGCCTGTTCTTCGTCCGGCACGGGTACTTTCCCCAAGCCGAAAACAAATTTGACCGGGCCGTCGCCCTGCGCCCCGGCGACCTCGACCTGCTCAACCGCCTCGCCAGCGACCTGCTGAAGCTACAACAGCCCGAAGCTGCGCTGCGCTACTTACAGATCGCCCTCAACCAAGACCCAGCGTATTTTCCCGCCTTGCTCAACGCCGGCCACATCGCCGGCCAGCTCAGACGCTACGACGAGGCCGTTGCCTATAGCCGCCGAGCGGTTGCGGCGCACCCAGACGACGCCGAGGGCTGGTATCTCCTCGGCTTGGGCCTGTTCAGCAAGGGCGAACGCACGGCCGCCGAACAGGCGTTGCACCGCAGCCTAGCACTGAGTGCAGACGCTGAGGCGCTGCGCACTAAGACCGAGCAACTTCTCAACACCCTGCAACAAACGCCGTGAGAATCGATCCGATTAGGCGCCAGTCCCAATCCCCGGCGGTCGGGAGACTAACCACATAGACTGCTGACCATCCTCAATGCCCACAGGAGCTTTTCAATGAATCGCCCGCCTAAAGAATTCAAACGCCTCGCCGCCGCGGATCTCAGATTCTTTGGCACGGCCTGCCTCCGCGCCGCTGGCCTGTCTGTCGCACATGCCGCCCAGTTGGCCGATCTGCTGACCAATTCGGACTTGCGCGGCGTGCGCTCGCACGGCACTCGTGCCCTGTACGGGTATTGCTGCACGCTCCGCGACAAAAAAGCCAATCCCGCCCCAGACATTCGCGTCTTGCGCGAAAGCGACACGCACGTCTTTGTCGATGGCGATGGCAGCCTCGGGTACGCGCCGACCATGCTGGCCACCGAACGCGCCATCGCCAAGGCCCAGGAAAAGGGCCTCGCCGTTGGCGCGGCCTGCCACATTGGGCACTACGGCTCAGCCGGGCATTACGTGCGCCGCGCTATGGCGGAAAACTGCGTCGGCTTCTCAGTGCAAGCGGCCTATCCCCAGTACTACCCCAGCAACGACGGCAAGCGCGCCGCCCACTACGGCAACCCGCCTTTGTGCTTTGGCCTGCCCGGACGAGAAGGGCCGCCGGTGGTGCTCGACGTGGCCACCTGTATCCTCGCCGACTACCAGCGCGGCGCGGCGATCGAAGCCATTGAAGAGCTGATTCCCGCAGCTTTCTTCAAGTCCATGGGCTACACCGCAATCGCCACCCTACTCGGGGGGGCTTTTGTCGGCCAAGGCGGCACCCGCGCCCGCACGATCGCCGCGCAATGGCCGGCGGCGCGCATGGGCAGCTTAATCCTCGTCCTCAACTTGGGCCTGTTCGCGCCCGCTCCGCAGGTGCGCCACGGCGTCGATGAGTTGGTGCGCTTGGCAAGCGAGCAGATGATCCCGCTGCGCGGGTACGACGAAGTGACTCTATCCGGTACGCCCGAACACCGCAATGAGGCCGCGTACGCACGCGACGGCATTCCCATTGGCTTAGAAGACATCGAGCGTCTAGCGGAGTGTGGCCGGACCTTTGGCGTGGTGCCGCCGTGGCTGGACTAACGCCGCGGCGGCTGAGGAGGCCATGGGTCGGTGCGTTGGGTTGGGAAGGTGGAAGTGGGAGGCAGGGTCAAGCGGCGACCGTCAAACCGCCGCCTGCTGGGGCTATTTGGGTTAGGGCCGTTCGTCTAGTAGGCTCCTAAAGGCTTCGAGATTAGGGGCCTGTATGGCGGCGCGATGCAACCGCTTGAGCCGGGGCACGTCAGCAATCGCTTCAATGCGGGCGGCCAACGGGCGCACCTGGTCGGCCGGAAAGCGCAGGGCTAGTACGTCGAGGAGAAACTCTCGGCCTCCCTGCTCAATGCCTTGCTCAATGCCTTCTTTCCTGCCTTGTTCCTGAGCTTCCTCCCGGAACATTTCGGCGAGGTATTGGGCAAACGAGGATTCGCGCATCAGGTCCATGAGATGCTCCTTGGCAATGGTGGTCTCTATCGTCTGCGGATTATACACCAACCCGCCCAAAATCGCCAGTCCCGTAAGGAGGTTGGCCTTGACGGGTTGATCCAGCGGCAGCGATGCAGCCTTAGCTACGCACTGAGCCAGCCATGATTGTTGGCTCTGTCCGGCCGGCGGCTGCATCAATGGCGCGAACGGCAGCAAACCCACAGGGCCCCGAGCGAGGATGGCTCGACCGGCGATTTGGCTTAGTCGGCTCACCTTATAGCGGATAATGATCGGACACTCGGGGTGCTCTTGCATGTAGTAGCCTGGATCGCGTCGGCCGGCGCTGGGGCGCAAGTAGATGACATGGGCGTACACGGGCAAACCGTAGTGCTCAATTAGGCGGCCTATGTAGCCGGCCATCCGCAGTGGCATCGGCGGCTTACTATCCGTCGTCTGAAATTCGTGGTGGACTAGGACGTACTGGCCATCGAGGTGGACGCGGAGGAGGCTGTCGATGCGGTGGGAGGTAGGTTGTTCCGTATCGAGCACCTCGACGTCGTCGAGGTCGTCTCGTCGGAGGGCGAAGCGGGCGAAGTCAGCCGGGTAGGTTTGGACCAGATGCTTGGAAACAGCGTCAAATTCGGCCATGCAGTTCCTTCGGTTGTGGGGCAGGCGCAGCGGTATCCGCAACAGCATTAGCAAGAATCATGCCAAGGCGTCGGCTTAAGAGGGATGGACGGGACGGAGGGGAATGGAGTGTAGCGGAAGGGATACAGGAATGGGGGAATTCAAAGAAAGCAACTGTCAAGAAATTTTTTCGGGCGTAGATTATAGGTCTCAGACTCATAGACAACCAACAACGAACCGCAAAAAGGAGAACTTATGAGCCTGACGCGCGAGTACCACGCCGAGCTAAAGCGCTATGCCATCCAATTGCGCCGCCTCGTCGTCGAGTCGGTACACCACGCTGGAGCTGGCCACTTGGGCGGCCCGATGTCCGCGGCCGAGTTGCTCATCGCCCTGTACTTCGCCGAGCTGAACATCGACCCAGACCGACCCCGCGACCCAGACCGCGACCGCTTCATCCTGTCCAAGGGGCACTCTTCGATCGGCCTCTACGCGGCCTTGGCTCTGCGCGGCTTTCTGCCCATTGAGGAACTCGCCACCTTTGACGCCATTGACTCCCGCCTACAGGGGCACCCGGACATGAGCGTCCTCCCGGGCCTCGACATGTCCACCGGCTCGCTGGGCCAGGGCCTGTCACCCGGCCTCGGCATGGCCCTCGCCGCCCGCTTGAAGGGGCAGGGCTTTCGCACTTGGGTGCTGATCGGCGATGGCGACTCGCAAGAGGGGCAGATTTGGGAGGCGGCCTTTGTCGCGGCGCGCTACGGCCTCGACAATCTCACCGCCATTCTCGACTGGAACGGCCTCCAGCAATACGGCTGGGCGACCGAAAAGGGCTACGGCGCACTCGACCGCTTGGCCGCACAGGAAAATCCACTCAGCCGCTGGCGTGCCTTTGGCTGGAACGCCATCGAGACCGACGGCCACGACTTCTCCGCCATTTTCTCGGCTTTTGCCGCAGCCAAGGCCCACCGCGGCCAACCCACCATCATCGTCGCCAGCACAGTCAAAGGCAAAGGAATCTCCTACATGGAAAACGACTTCAACTGGCACTCCAAGCCCGTGACCGACCAAGACCTCACACAAGCGCAAGACGAACTCGCCGCGCAGGAGGCCGCCCTGTGAACCTGTCTACCACCGGCCAGATGCTAGCCCAGCGCGACGCCTTCGGCGACGCACTCATCGAACTCATTGACCGCGACCGGCGCGTGTACGTGCTCGACGGCGACTTAGCCAACTCGACCAAGGCCGACAAAGTCTCCCGCGAGCGGCCCGACCGCTTTCTCGAAATGGGCATTGCCGAACAAAATATGATGGGCGTCGCCGCTGGCATGGCCACCTGCGGCCTCGTGCCGTGGCTGAGCAGCTTCGCCTGCTTCATCGTCAACCGCGACCTCGACCAGCTCCGCGTCGTCGTCGCCCAGCCCAACCTACCGGTCAAGCTCTGCGGAGCCTACTCGGGCCTGTTGACCGGCAAAACCGGCAAAACCCATCAAGAAGTCGCCGACATCTCCGTCATGCGCGCCATGCCGAATATGACCGTTTTGGCCCCAGCCGACGCGGTAGAAGTCCGCGCCTGTATGCTGGTGGCTAACGACTTGCCCGGCCCTGTGTACGTGCGCATGACGCGCGATCCGGAACCCGTCATCTTTCCGGCCGAATACGAGTTCGAGCTAGGCCGCGCCCTTGTCGTGCGCGAGGGCACGGACATCGCCCTCGTATCTACGGGGGCCCAAACCCCGCGCTGCCTCGCCGCGGCCGACGAATTGGCGGGCGAAGGGATCTCGGCACTCGTCCTACATGTACCAACCCTCAAGCCACTCGACGCCGATGCCATTGTCGCCGCAGCCGCGCAAACAGGCTGCGTAGTAACGGCCGAAGACCACACCATCGTCGGCGGCTTGGGCGGTGCGGTCGCTGAAGTGCTAGGCGAGCGGCGTCCCACGCCCATGCGGCGCGTCGGCCTGCGCGATGTATTCGGCGAATCCGCGCCCAACGAAGATCTGCTGCAAAAATACGGCTTGACCTCCGGGCACGTCGCCCAAGCGGCACGGGTGCTGCTCTCTTGACCATCGTATCCAAATATCCGTAATTAAATGAGATTCATTTACCGCAACCGATAGCCCCAAGCTACTCATGACGCGACATACTGGATTCACTTCAGAGTGTTTGTTCACCAGTAGAAGCTCATACGAGCCATTAGAGTGCATCTTTGATGCACTCTTTTTCTTTGGTCGGTGCTATAGGAAACGAGAGGCCGCATGAAAGAAGGTTTGTTGCAACTGTTGAAGCTCCAAGAAGTCGATAAAAAACTCTTCTCGCTCGAAGAGGCCAAAGAAAAATATCCCGCTGAAATTGACCTGCGGCGCAGCAAGATAGAACAAGCGCGGTCCGTTTTGTCCGATCTAGAAGCCCAAAGCGCAGAGTTCGCCAAGCAGCAGCGGCACTGCGAACGCGAGATCGAAAGCAGCAAAGCCACCCTGCGCGAGCGCGAGGAGCGCTTTTCCGTAGTAACCACCAACAAAGAATACGATTCACTCCAGCTCGAAATCGAGATTTGCAAAAAGACCATTGCCGAGCACGAGACGCAATTGCTCAAAGCCCTTGAGAGCCAAGAGCGAATTCAAGAGCAAATCGCCGAAGAGCAAGAGGCTTTTGAAGAAATCCGCGTGGTCGAGCAAGAGCGTATTGACGAGCTCGATGGCTTGCTCGGCACCATGCAGGAGCAAATCGACGAAGTCAAAAAGAGTCGGGAGGTGTTCGCCGAGAACATCGACGCCCAATTGCTGCAGATCTACAAGCGCAAGAGGGGGCGGCGCGGCATTCGCATCGCAGCCGTACACAAAGAGGCTTGCGGTGCTTGTTACTACCAAATGCCTGCCCAAATACTCAACGAGGTACGCGTCGGCGACCGCGTCATCTACTGTGAGAGTTGCGGCACCATTATGGTCTGGGCCGAGCCGTCGGTTTGATTTTGGGAGAAGTAAGTCGGGCGGGCGCGCTAGCAGTCCTCAGTGGACTGCTAGTGAGGAAAGTCCGAGCTCCACAGGACGGGATGCTGGGTAACGCCCAGGGGGGGCGACCCCACAGACAGTGCCACAGAAAACACACCGCCCAGCTTGCTGGGTAAGGTTGAAAAGGCGAGGTAAGAGCTCACCGCACCTGCGGCGACGCAGGTGGCAGGGTAAACCTCATCCGGAGCAAGGCTAAATAGGGGAAAAGAGGTGGTCCGCCTCGCTAGATTCCCGGGTAAGCTGCACCGAGGCGACCGGGCAACCGTCGCCCCAGATGAATGCCCGCACAGCGCACTTGAGGTGCGTGGACAGAACTCGGCTTATAGACTCACTTCTCCCACACCCGGGGCTTGGCGGCTCCGGGTGATTTTTCTGTTTTTGGAGCGCTAGCTATATGTTCCCTGTGATCGCCGCGCTGGTGTTGATTGCCGGGCGGCTGCCCGCCCAACAGCCCCAACACTATGCGATCGAGCCGCTGGTTGCACAGCTAGCCGAAGGCTATATCGATTGGACGCAATACGCGCTCTTTGCCTATGGCGACGGCACCGCGCCCGCGGCCATCACCGATCCCGTGCAGCAACGGCTGCACGGGTTGCGCAATGCCCGCGACGCAGCGTTCCGCAACATGCGCCAACTCATCGGCCAAGTGCGTCTCAACGCCGATACCCAACTGCAAGGCACCGGCCTCGATAGCACCTTGCAAGAGCTGGTCCGCGTGGCCCTTGGCTCGCAAAGCGCGGACCAAGGGCGCTATCGCATTGCCGTGCGGCTGCTTCTGCTAGGGGATTTCGCGGCGGCGGTCCTGCCCCAAGTTGAGCCGATAGAGCCCAGATCATACGACCTAAGTCACTTCGACGACTTCCCCGTAGTGCCAACGACCGCCGGTTCACTCGCGCCACCAGCCCCCTTCGACTCCCTCGCCGTATCGGCTACTGCCGATTCACTCGCAGCAGACGCCCCGGATTCTCTAACGACGCCCGCTACTGCCGATTCACTCGCAGCAGACGAACTCGTGTCTTTCGTACCCGCGGCGCCCTATACCGGCCTACTCGTCGACGTCCGCGGCCTCGAGTTGCAACCGAGCATAGCACCGAGAGTACTCAGCGCGGCGGGGCACGTGATTCACGGCGCGGCCACCGTCGACCGCAGCCTCGCCACCGACTACGGAGTTGTCGGCTACGCCGCCGACATCGCCCGCGCCGACACCAGTGAACGGCTCGGCGGCGCAGCGGCCAACCCTTTAGTAGTCAGGGCCACAGGTACGGCCGGCCGCTACTCGGGCGACGCCGTCCTCGACGACTTCGCTGCCGTCCAAGTGCTGCAAGCCGACGAGGTCGGCGATTTCTTGCGCCAAGGCCGGGTGATCTTCCTCCTCGGCCCCGCACCAGCGGCCTTCGACGACGCCTATTTCGATTCTACCTATACGGATACTTTCATCTTAGAAGGACTAGAAAATGAGTTTGAGTTTTACGGAGAAATGGAACCAAGCGATCTACAGGAATGACTCGCTGGTCTGCGTCGGGCTAGATACCGATCCGGCGCAGTTGCCCGCCAGCGTCCGCGCCAAAGCCGATCCGGTCCTTTACTTCAATCAGCAAATCATCGACGCCACCTGCGATCTCGTCTGTTGCTACAAGCCCAACTTTGCTTTCTACAACGCCCTCGGGGCGAGCGGCTTTGCCATCCTCAAGCGCACTCTCAACCACATCCCCGCAGACATCCCGGTGCTCATCGACGCCAAGGTCGGCGACATAGGCAATGTGGCCGCCCAATACGCCCGCACCTTCTACGCCCTCTTGGGCGCAGACGCGCTCACCGTAGTGCCCTATATGGGCGCAGATTGCGTAGCGCCCTTCACCACGTACCAAGACCGCACTACCTTTCTCGTCTGCCTGACTTCCAATCCCGGTGCCGACGATTTTGAAAAACAGCACATGGGCGACCGGCCTCTGTACGAGCGCGTCACTGCCAAGGCCCACGAGTGGAACGCCGCCAACAACATCGGCCTAGTCGCTGGCGCGACCCAATCTGCGCCCCTGGCCCGCCTCCGCTGCCTAGCCCCGGATATGCCCTTGCTGATACCCGGCGTCGGCGCCCAAGGTGGCTCTATAGAGCTAGCGGTCAAAAACGGCTGCGACGCCCACGGCGCGGGTATCCTCATCAACTCCTCGCGCGGTATCCTCTACGCCTCCCAAGACAGCGATTTTGCGGCTGCAGCGCGGCAGGCGACCCTAACCCTGCGCGACGCCATCAACGCTCACCGCCCTTGAGCCGTTATTGCCATCGTCTAAAGCTATCTCTATTTTTTGCAGTGAGTCGGGGTGTGGCGCAGTCCGGTCAGCGCACCTGCTTTGGGAGCAGGATGTCG
>RKRN01000189.1 GCA_007571365.1 Candidatus Latescibacterota bacterium | reverse complement strand
CTCGGCCGTGGTCATGGGACACTCCTACGTTGAAGGGATGTGGAAACCTCAGCGTAGAAAGTACCTTGACCACGGTCAACCCACTAGCACCATTGGTTATATAAGGTCTTGCCGCTGTTTTTGGATCACAAGACCACCCACAACCAACAGAGCCACCGCGCCTATCACCACCCACTGTCAGCCGCCGACCCCGAGTACCCTCATCAACTCGTATCTTTGCAGTCGATGCCCTCGAGGTAGGGCGTTGAGAGGTTGTCCTTCGCTTATAGAGCCTCGGTGTTTTTACAGAACATAGCGCAGCCACTGGGCTTCTTACAGCTCATTGCTTTCCCGCCGCTCCTCGCGGAAGAGTACGCGGATGAAGACGATGCTCAGCGCGAGCAAAAAGAGCAACAAGATCAGGGCCGCGGCCGCGCCCTTGCCGAGCCGCAGGTGTTCAAAGGCGATGCGATAGACCGTAATCGGCACCACCTGCGTGGCCTTGGCTGGGCCGCCTTCGGTCATTATGAAGATCAGCGCGAAGTCGTTGACCATCCAGATGGTGGCGAAGAGGAAGACCACCCCGATCACGTGTTTGAGCTGCGGCAAAGTAACGTGGAAGAAGCGCCCGAACACATTGGCACCATCGACGTGCGCGGCCTCGTATAGCTCGGCCGACACGCCCTGCAGACCCGCCAGCAGCATGATGGTGATGTAGGGCATAAAGCGCCAGACATTGGCCACCACCACCGCGCCCATAGCCGCGTCTGGCTGCGCCAGCCAAGGGACATTGGCGTCGATGAAGCCGAGGCTCAAGAGCGTGTGATTGACGAGGCCGAAGCTGTCGTGGAACAGCCAGCGCCACATATAGCCGGTTACGACCGGGGCGATGGCCCAAGGGATGAGCAGAAAGCCGGTAAAGACGGGCCGATATTTCTTGATCTCGTTGAAGATCAGCGCCATGCCCAAGCCTAGGACGAAGGCCACCGGCAGGGAGTAGAGCGTAAAGCGCACCGAGCTCCAAATGCTGTTGACGAAGGTGCGGCTGCCGAAGAGCTTGGCGTAGTGGGTCAGGCCGATGAACTCGTCGCCGGCGCCGCGAAAGAGCTTCACCTTGTACAAGCTCATGATCAGGTTGCTGAACACCGGGTAGAGAATGACGACCGCCAAGACCAGCATGGCCGGCAGCAAGAAATAGTACGGCGTCAGGTTTTTGCGCCGTGCGCCGCTAGTAATCACGCAACACCTCGTTTACTTCTGCGGCGGCAAAGTCTAGGGCCTCCTTGGGGCTTAACGAGCCCGTCAGCGCCATATTGACCGCGTCGGCAATGTGCCGCTGGACTTGGGTGATCGCCGGATGACCTGGCCAGCCCAGCCCATTGGCCCCGGCTGTGGCGAGCTGATCTAGGTCGATGTAATCGGACTGGACGCCGGCGGCATAAGCGGCCTTTAGCGTGGGAATGCCGCCCATGGTCGGGTTGGGGTTGCGCCAGACCGGATGGTCCAAATCCAGCGCCTTGACCACCTCCCAAGCTTCGTTGGGCACCTTGGTGTAGCCGGTTATGGCAATCATAATTACGTCGAGCAACGTCCGCGGTGGATGCGGTTCTAGGGGCTCGGCCGGGCCGGGCACTTGCGCTAGGGCCAAATTGTCCAGATCGAAGTCGTAGTTGCCGTGGACGATGTCCTGCCACCACGGCCCCTCAATCGACAGCGCGGCCTTGCCGGTCGACCAGTGCGCGGCGTTTTCGTCGAAGCGATAGGCCGCGCTGCCAGCCGGTAAATAGCCCTTGCTTTTCATTTTTACTAAAAACTCCAGCGCCGCCTGCCCGGCTGGGCCGTTAAAGGCCGCGGCCGACCAATCCTCGTTAAAGACGCGGCCGCCCGCTTTGTACAGGAGCGGCAAGAAGCGATAGGCCGTATCTAGATTGACGCCCCCGGGCATGGTAAAAGGCTCGATCCCGGTGCCGGCGAATTTGGGGCCGAGTGCCAACATCTCGTCCCAAGTCTTGGGCACTGCCAGTCCCAGCCGCCCCATAATATCGGTGTTGACCGCCAGCACGAAGGGCAGCATGGTCACCGGCAGACCGTAGTGCTGGCCGTCGTATTCGACTAGCTCCCAGACATTGTCGAGGATGCGCTCCTTGACTTGGGGGAAATCCGGGAAATTCTCCAGCGCGTACAGGCCCCCCAGCTCGCCGAACTCCACCGCGTACTTGTGGTGCACCCGCACAATATCCGGCCCATCGCCGACGATGGTGGTGCTGATCAAGCTCTCGCGTTGGGTCGCCCAGTCGCGGAACTCCAGCTCGATTTGGATGTCGCTGTGTGCGGCGTTGAAGTCGGCCACGGCTTGTTGCACCCAAGTGCGCAGGCCTGGTACGCCGCCGAACTCCCACAGCACCACCTGGGTCGGCTCGCCGGGCCGCGGTCGGTCGTCGCCGCCGCAGGCGACTAGGCCGACGAAGAGCAGAATGAGCATTCTTTTTGCGTCCATACGAACAATGGGCAGAGGGCCGCGCATGACGCTTCGCAAAAGCTGTTTTGGCGTTGCTTGTGCCCGGCCGCCCCCGCTTGCGCGGGGAGGACCCCGGGGCATCTCAATGGGGCTTAAAATAGCTGTGCGTTTCGCGCCGGTTTATAGTAGCCAAAGCACTAACGGCCCACAATCCGGGCCGCGCCCGCTGGACACAGCGGGCCGTATTAATTACTAATGAGAGCCAACCCTCACCCCAATATGGCTTATGCAAAACGTCCTCATCACCGGTGCTACCGGTCTGATCGGCACGGCCGCGGTCGCCAGCCTGCGCACCTGCTATAATCTGCGCGCCCTCAATCGCCGCTCGCTGCCAAACATCGACTGTCGCCAAGCTGACATCGCCGATCTCGCCGCCATCCGGCCGGCCTTTGCCGGGATCGACGCGGTCGTCCATCTCGCCGCTCAGATTGAAAACGATCTAGCGGCGATTTTCCGCGTCAACTTGCAGGGGACCGGACATGTTTTCGCCGCCGCCTGCGAGGCCGGAGTGCAGCGCGTGCTCTTCGCCAGCAGCGGGTCGGTCATGGGTGGTTATGCTGCGCTTTCTCCATACAAGGAGCTTTTGGCCGGCGAGTACGACCAAGTGCCCGGCGAGTGGCCGCTGCTGACCGCGCAATCGCCCCTGCGGCCGGTGGGCCTGTACGCGGCCAGCAAGGTCTGGGGCGAAGAGTTGGGCCGCGAGTACGCGGCGGCCTACGGCCTGTCCGTTTTTTGTCTGCGCTTTGGCCGCGTCAATCCGGAAAACCGCCCGACCCACTCCCGCGAGTTCTGCGTCTGGTGCAGCCAGCGCGACGCCGTGCAGATGATCGAAAAGTGCCTTGCCGCCCCCCTTGACTTGCCCTTCGATACCTTCTTCGTCAACTCGGACAACAAATGGGGGTACCGCGATTTAGAACATGCGCGCCAAACGGTGGGCTTTGTACCCGCGGACCGAGCCGAAGACTACCGCTGAGGAGAACATTCATGCTGCCTTTTGCAATGTGCGCGATTTTGCTCGCGGCTTCGGCCGCGCCTGCGGACATGAACATCAACGTTCCCTTGTTGGAGACCGCCCCGACCATCGACGGCGACCTGGCCGAGTGGAAGGACCGCGCCCACAGCGACGGCGTTTGGGACATGCGCCGCATCAGCGAGGCTAGCTTTTATCGCCTCGATCGCGGTGCGCGCAACCGCCTCACCGACCACGGCGATGAGCCGCACCTCGAAGACGACTTGCGCGCCCGCTACTACGTTGCTTGGGACGCGCAAAACTTCTACTTCGGGGCCGAGGTCTGGGACAATGTCAACGACCTCGACGACCCCAATCCAGCGGACAAACGCTGGTATTTCAAGGATGCGATTTGCTGGTTTATGGAAGGCCCGCGCGACCGGGCCAACGAGCGCTTTGGCCAAGGCGACAATGCCTTCTGCTTTGTCGCCGACCCGCAGCGCACTCGGCAAAACGCTTGGTGGCGGCACGGCGCACCCGGCCAGAGCTATATGGAAGAGCCGATTCCCCAAGAGGCTTGCGACTACGTGGTGCAGATGGATCCTTGGGGCCGCAGCGCGGCCGATTTTATTTTGGAGGCCCGCGTCGAGATGGCTCCGACATTTGGCCAGAGCGACCCCCGCTGGCAGCCGCCGCAAGTGGGCGACGAATACGGCATGGAAATCGTCCACACCGACCCAGATGGCGGCGCGTACGGCGGGCACTTTATGATCTACGGCAACGGCGACGACGACAACACGTGGGGCCGGATGATTTTGGTCGGCCCGCGCGAGCCGATTGGGCGGCTCGCCGAGTAGGGCAGAGGCGGTTAGATTTTATGGGCAGTTGATGGATCGGCATGTAGGCGTCCGTACACCGCACCGGGGACCCACGCTCGCCGGATTCGCCGTTGACTTAAACGAAATTTTCGGCCCTCTGTGCGCGTCTAAACGACAATTCTAAAAGAAAGAAAATGACTAGAGTGGTGCTTCTAACCTTGGCAATCGCAACTCTCGCCGCCCTCGCTGGCTGCAACTCCAATGCGGTCGCCGCGGATGGCCGCGCCCCGGCGTTTGCCTTATCGGCGGCGGATGGGGCTTCTGTCTCCCTAACCGATCTGCTCGACAACCGTGCGGCCACGGTACTGCTGTTTTATCGAGGATTCTTCTGAAGCATCTGTAGGAGCCAACTAGGTGAGTTGGTAGCTATGTATCCCGAGTTTTTAAAGCGCAACGTGTCGCTTGCGGCGATCAGCACCGATGACACCGCGGACGCGCTGAAAATGGTAGAACTCACCGGTGCTGAATTCCCCGTTCTGGCAGACAAAGACGCCGCGGTGGCCAAGGACTACGGAGTGTACAACCTGCTGCACGACGGCGTCGCGACGCCGGCCGCCTTCATCGTCGCGCCCGAGGGCAACATCGAATGGAGATACGTAGGGAAAAGCATCGCCGACCGGCCGCCGCTCGATGAGATTCTAGCCCAAGTCGACCGGCTGATACAGTAAATCGCCCTGATTCAACGGCTTGCAATTGTCATTCCACGAGTCAATGTGCTCAATGATTTACTGGCACAAAATGGCCAAGGTTCAGCTAAATTGCTTGCGTCTCCATCCACTCACGACGCGTCTGCAATGCTTTTTTTAATCGGAATAAGACGTTTTGGGCTTGACATATCTCCTTTATTTTCGTATCTTTATAGTAACAAAAGGAGATATGGAAATGAACCTAATCAGCATCTTCA
>RKRN01000059.1 GCA_007571365.1 Candidatus Latescibacterota bacterium | reverse complement strand
GGATCCACTGCGGCCATGTGGGTTGTCCTGAGTGCCCCACGCTTGGTTGAGCGTCTCTCCGCTGCCGGTGCCGTGCGCTGCCGGGGGCCACTTGTAGCCATCGACCCAGATCATGTCGTCGCCCTCGCCCAACCAGGTGCCTTGGAAGTTAGTGACGCTGATGTTGCAGCCGATGTAGTGGCCGCGGCCCTGGGTCGCCAAGATGACGTAGTTATTGTCCCAAGCGGTCTGTTCCTTGTTGACTATGTTGGCTTCCGGCGAGTTGACGCGGATTTCGTGGCCCCAGCCGCCAAAGGGGTTTTCGCGGTGGAACTCGGCGTGGAAGTACCCGGCCTCACTTGGCAGGTCGCCGGTTTCGTAATCGACGTAGAAGTACTGGCGGTGCCGTTCGCTGCTTTCGTTGACGAGCTCGACGACGGCGCGTTGGCGAAAGGGCATTGGCACGTAGGCGTTGAGGGCGCAGCCGGTATTAAAAACATGGTTGCTGCGCGTCGAGGCCGAAAAGAGCAGGGACTGATAGGAGTTGACGATGCCGTGGCCGAGGCCGAAAAAATCGCCCAAAGGGCACACCACGCTGGGGTGCTCTGCGTCGTCCCAAGTGATTTTGAGCAAGCACTCGCGGTAGTGGTTGGATTGGGTTAACCAGAGGTGAGTGATGCGGCCGGGGCCTTTGATATCGGCGAGGATTGCGCTCTCGCCGGGTTCGATCCACCAAGCGTCGCTGTTGCGGCCGGTTTCGTCCCAAGATGAGGCGCGCCCGGTCTGGGCGCTGCGGAGATAGGCGAGTTGGTCGAGCATGAAGTGATCCTCTCTAAGCCTTGAGTTTGCCTTGTTTTTGCACCTGTTGGTAAATCCGGGCGAATTCTTCGGACCCGTCGTCGTTCCAGACCTCGCTGCGCACGCCGCGCACATTGCCTTCGACAAATCCGGTCAGCCGATCGACCGCCGGAATGCTGGGGGTGTAGTACGTGGTGCCGCCGGGCAGGTACAAGACGCCGATGTGGCGCGGCAGTGCGCTCTTGGGTCGGGCCGCTAGCTCAGCTAGTATTTGCTCATCCACCTCTACGCCCAGCCCCGGCCCTTCGGGCACCGGAGTGCTACCCTCGCTGACTTCGAGGCGGCCGCCGGTCACATCTTCGGCGTATTGATCGTCTAAGTTCGTCGAATGCGAGACATTGGGAATGACCGCGCCCAAGTGCATGGCCATAGCCTTGCACAAGGTGCCGCCGGTGAGCTGAACTACGGTTGATAGGCCGGCCGCCGCTGCTGCTAGGCCCCGGCGGATCGAGGGGCCAATGCCCATTTCGCCGATCATGTAGAGGTCGGCCACATCCCGCTGAATCTCCGGGCCGCCCCCGAGCTGCGGCACGTGCATCAAGAGCGGCAGAGAGGTCTTGGCACGCAACAAGCGCCAGCCCTCGATGTCGTAGGGATAGAGCGGGTCTTCCAAAAAGCCGACGACCGGAAATTTTTCCAGCGCATCGACAATGCGCAGCACGGCCGTAGCGGGCCGATTGTGGTTGAAGTCCCAGTGGACCTTAAAGCCCGTCGGCGCGACTTCTTGGGCGGCGCGGGTCTGCTCAATCACGTCGTGGTGGGCGGCCGAGTGCATCTTAAAGATGGTGTAGCCCTCTTGAGCGGCGCGCTGGATTTCGCCGGCAAAGTCCTCCGGGGCCGCCGGCCGGGTCCACGCCGCTACGGGTACGCGGTCGCGGACTTTCTGGCCGATGAGCTTGTAGGCCGGCTCTTCGATGGCCTTGCCCATAGCGTCGTACAGCGCGCCCATCAGGCCGGTGCTGAGCGCACCCGCGACGTAGTTAAACGGCGATTGGTCGATGAGCCGGGCGATTTGCTCCTCCGGGAGGCTGGTGTGGCCGCGCCCGTCGCCGTAGCCGACGACACCGTTGTCGAGGGTTACGCGGAAGACGGTCTGGGTGTCGATACCGGAGAAGCGGACCTCGTGGCCTTGGTAGCGGTCGCAGAGGCGCGGATTGAGGTGGAAGAATTCGACGTTGGTGATTTTCATGGCGATCTCTCCATTGAAGGGGATGGTGATCTCAGAATCGCAGGACTTTGCCGGGGTTCATAAGGTGGTCGGGGTCGAGTGCTTTTTTGATGCGGCGCATGATCTCGACGCCCGGGCCGCACTCGGCTTCGAGCGCGTCGATCTTGCCCAAGCCGATGCCGTGTTCGCCGGTGCAAGTTCCCCCGGCTTGGAGAGCCCACTCGACGATTTGCTCGCCCAGCCGCTGTACCTGCGCTAGTTCTACGGCGTTGCCGGGCTCGATGAGGCAGACGACGTGGAAGTTGCCGTCGCCGACATGGCCGAAGAGCGGCGCGGGAAAGTCGAGGTCAGCCAGCGCGGCTCTCGTTTGGTGGATGCAGCGGGCGAGGGCCGTGATCGGTACGCAGACATCGGTTACATAGCCGACCGAGCCGGGGCGGAGCGCCCGGGCGGCGTAATAGGCATCGTAGCGCGCCTGCCACAAGCGGTCGCGCTCACCCGCGGCCGTGGCCCAGCGGAAGGGACCGCCGCCCCGGCGGGTCGCGTACTCGCCGGCGGTTTCCGCTTGTTCGACGACGCCTTGGTCCGTGCCGTGAAATTCAAAAAAGAGCGTTGGTGCCACTTCGTAGTCGAGGCCCGCGTATTGGTTGCCGGCCTGCATTTGCACTTCGTCGAGCAATTCGAGCCGGGCGACGGGAATCCCCGCGCTTAGGACGTCGATGGCCGCGGCGACAGCGGCGTCGAGATCGGCGAAGGGGCAGACGGCTGCGGATATAGCCGCCGGCAGCTTGGCCAAGCGCAGAGTTACTTCGGTGATAAGGGCTAGCGTACCTTCGCTGCCGACCAGCAAGGCGGTCAGGTCGTAGCCGGCCGAGGATTTGCGCGCTCGTCCGCCCGCTTCGACAATCGCGCCGTCGGCGAAGACGGCTTTGAGGCCCAAGACATTGTCGCGCATGGTGCCATAGCCAACCGCCGCGCTGCCCGAAGCGCGGGTGGCAGCCATACCGCCCAAGGCGGCATCGGCACCGGGATCGACCGGGAAGTGCAGGCCGGTATCTTGCCTTTGGAGATATTGGTTGAGCTGTTGGCGGGTAACGCCGGCTTCGACTGTGGCGTCCATGTCGGCGGCACTGACGCGGAGGATGCGGTTCATGCGCGAGAGATCGACGCATAGGCCGCCGCGCACGGCGACGATACCACCTTCGACAGCCGTACCCGTGCCAAAGGGCACGATCGGCACTTGGTGGGCGGTGCAGATCTGGGCGATTTGGGCTACTTCTTCGACGCTTGCCGGAAAGGCTACGGCCGGCGGCGGTTGCGGCGCGTGGTAGGAGGCGTCGGCGGCGTGGGCGCGGCGTACCTCAGATGTTTCACTCAGGTGCGGGCCAAGGAGCGCGGTCAGGGCCGACAACGCTTGGGGGGCTATGGGATTCATGGGCGGGTAATATGTCCAATGGCTAGAGGGCCGTCAAAAAATGTCGAGTATCAATGCGCAAGCGTATGAGAGTTGGGGACTATCGCGTTATCTTCAGTATTGAATACCACAAGACCACCCTCATGGTGGTACTGAGAGTTCGGCATAGGCGGGAAGTCTATGGCTGACAACGGAATCATTACCTTGCCTCGGGCGGCATACGATGCCCTGATCGCTCGCAATGTGCGCTCGATGCGGACGACGGCAGTCGCATCCCCCACGACGCAGCACTTGCCATCATGCGCGGCGGGAATCCCGTGGCCGCATTCCGCAACCATCTAGGCATTACGTTGCGCGACCTATCCAAAAGAACAGGAGTCGCCGCAAGCTACCTGTCCGAAATCGAGCGCGGGCTCAAGCCGGGTTCCGCGGCAACGCTGTCCCGGATCGCCCATGCGCTTGGCACGACGATTGATGCCTTAGTGGCCGAGCCTTAACCTACTGCCATGTCGGTGGGAAAAATAAAACCTTTGCACGATCGTTTTCTGCTCGTAGCTCACCTCTAACCGGAGCCTAATATGTCACGTCCTTTTCTCAGCGCCGCCGAAAGCCGCCAGAATCGCGTAGCCGAATCGTGGGGCCATCTGACTTGGTTGGCGGGCCGTCCGCATGTCGAGGGCCTCACCTTGGGCCGCGTCGTCCTCAAAGCTGGTCGCGCCAATCCGCGCCACGCCCACCCTAATTGCGAAGAAGTTCTCTATGTGCTCGCCGGTCGCGTAGAACACAGCTTGGGCGATCAGTCTTTTACGTTGGAAGCGGGTGATACGCTCGCCATTCCAGCCGGCGTTTTCCACAACGGAATGAGCCTCGGCCCCGAAGACGCGGATATGATCGTAGCCTACTCGGAAGGCGACCGCCAATTCGTGTTAGAAGAAGACCGCTCGTGAACTGGCAAGGGCTGTTTGGCCAATTTCGAGAACTGGGGTTGACCGAGATACGTCTGGACTGCGATGGACGCCTATACCCAAGCCGACCTACAACGCCATTTAGCGGCCCTCGGCGTCGAAGCCGGGGATATGCTATTTATCCATTCCTCGTTCAAAAGTCTGGGGCCTGTCAGCGGCGGAGCGCAGACTGTGGTTGAGGCCCTGCAAGCCGCGGTCGGCCCCGACGGTCTTATTCTTATGCCCTCGTTCCACCTGATAGATCGGAGCGAACGAGCGCGCCGCTGGGACTGGGCGACTACACCTTCGACCGTGGGCTGGCTGAGCGAATTCTTTCGCCGCTTACCCGACACGTACCGCTCGGACCACTACTCGCACTCGGTGGCGGCCCGAGGATGCGGGGCGGCAGACTTTGTCGCGGATCACCGAAGCGAGGAGGGCCATACGTCGCCTTGGGATCTGGCCCCTTGGGGACGGACCTACGGCACCCACTCGCCCATGTTCCGCGCTTATCGACGCGGCGGCAAAATTCTCATGCTAGGCGTTGATTACCAAACTTCTACCTATATCCATCTGGTCGAAGTGATCTACTGGCATCACCGCCGCCGCGCCGATCCCCAAGCCGCCTATCCCGCCTTGGATCGTCCGCGGCTGGGTGCCTATTGGGACACTACTGGCCCATTGACACGGGGCCGCGTCGGCGCAGCCCGGTGTCGGCTTTTTGCCATAGACACTTATGTCGATACCCTGCTGGCCGAGGTTGTGGCGCATCCCGAGCGTTATTGGTCCCAACGTTAGTACAGGAATACAGGGTCGTGGAGGTTTTATGGCGTGGGTTTCTTGCTCTCATGGACCGCACCGCAGGAGCCGCGTCCAGTGCTGCTGACGGGCCTACTACGCAGGCCCTATGCCGACCTCGTGCTCAGAGATGCCGCCGGTGGTGCGGTGAGCAAGATTCTACTCAGGCGTGAAGTCGTCGGGTTCGAGAGCGTACCAGTACATAGCACCGTCGTCGATTAGGGACTGGATTTCGCGGACGTTGCGGACGCTGGCAATGGCGGCGTGGGCCGGGTGCCCCGTTAGCTGAGTGAGCAGGGCGGCGTTGCGCTGGGCACGGCTCGTATCGCGTTGGTCGGCAGTGTAGGAAGCCTCAACCGCGATGTAGTGGATAGCACCCTCTGAGTCGGTGGCTTCGATGACCAGATCGGCGCGAACAAAGCTCTGCCGGTCGCTTGAAGGAATGTCCTTGTGCTTGGGCTGAAAAATCATTTGGCCGAGGTCCGACCGCACTAGGATTCCCTTCCACTCAAAGCCCATACTGTCGGCAATCTCTATAAAGCGGGCACTGATTACCTGTCGGGCTACGTTGCCGCGCAGTTCGCCGATGGCGTCTGTATGCCAACTGACGGTATGTTCTAAGCGGTTGATGGCTTCTGTATTCTGGGCTGTGAGGTCGCGCAGTTCGCCGATGGCTTGTGTGTTTTGGGCTACGGTGTCGCGTATTTCGCCGATAGAATTCTCCATGCGCTGGTTGAACTGCCGCTGCTCTTGGTTGAACTGCCGCTGCTCGTCGATGAAGCTCTCGACGTGAGTTTCAAATTTGGCGAGCCGCTCGGGTAGCTGAATCAGTTCGTCGCTCAGGACGTGGCGGCGGACGGCTTGGCGGAACTCGTCGTTTTCGTTCAGCAGGCGGATCAGGTCGTCGGCTGTGTGGATTACAGTCATCACGGTCTCCAAGGCGGGGTCTAGGTGGCTCCGTCCGTCCTTAAATTTCGGGCGCACCTGTGTATTAGTCAACGAAACCGTGCGGCTGTGACTAGTGCTCAGACCCGCATCCGCAACATGGGGCGGCCAAAAGACACTTCGAGGAATTGTCCGGTGTGCGCCGAGCGCGTACCGGGGGGCATGAAGTGGATGACAAAGGCGCGGCGCGGGCGATCGGTTTGGTTGGGTGGAGTGTAGTGGAGGGTTTGGCAGTGGTGGAAAAGTGCGCCGCCGGCGGGCAGGTCTATGACGGCAGCTTGGGTTGCATCGACTTGGTCGCCGTAGTCGAGCAAGGCATTGGTTTGCGCCGAGCGCTCGTGGCCGACGGGTGCTAGGTGCGATTCAGGTAGCAGGTGCATGGCGCCATTGGTCGCATCGACGTCGTCGAGCGTCATCCAGCAGCTAACCAAGTTGGCTGGCATACATTTCCAGTAGGCGTTGTCTTGGTGCCAAAAGACGGGGCCGCCGTGGCGGGCGGGTTTGTAGAGGGCTTGGTCGTGGAAGAGTTGGATATTCGGGCCGATGAGGTCTTCGGCGATGTCGAGGATGCGGGGGTTGTAGAGCAGTTGGCGGAAGAGGATGCTGCGCTCGCACATTTGCATGATCTGCAACATCTGCTCGTCGGCGTTGTTCTTTTCGTCGAGGTCGTCCGTGTCGCTGATGGACAGGTTGCGGAAGCGCCCGGTCTGGCAAGCCTCGGCAAAGAGGCGGTCGTATTCATCGCGCAGCAAGGCGACGAGCCCGTCGTCGAGCAGCTTGCCGACGGCGATAAAGCCGCGGCTACGGAATTGGTCGATCTGCTCTTGGGCCAGTGCTTTGTGGAGTTGGGTGGCGGCTGGGGCTGTGGTCATCTGGAGCCTCCTAGTGAGGTGTGCAAATTAACAAGGGCAGCGACGATTCAGGGTGAGGAGCGCGATTTCAGAAGGGGCACCCAGCCGCAGCGGCGGCCCCCAGTAGCCGGTGCCGCGGTGGACGTAAATCCAAGTGTCGCGAAATTTGTGCAGGCCCGCGACATAGGGCTGTTGGAGAGGGACGGCGTACTTCCACGGCACGAACTGGCCACCATGCGTGTGGCCCGACAGTTGCAGGTGGCAAGCGGCTTGGCTGGCGGCCTCAATGCTGCGCGGCTGATGCGCGAGCAAGAGGCGCACATCAGCTCCATCGCTCGCGGCTAGGGCCTTGGCCGGGTCCGAGGCGTGATCCGGGACTAGCTCGCCGGCGTTAAAGTCGGTCGCGCCGGCCAAGGCTATTCGCCCGCCGCCGTAGTCGATCTGGCGCCCCTCGTTGAGCAGGACGTCGAAGCCGAGGCGGCGCGCCTGCTCAATCCAGCTCCCCACGCCCGAATAGTATTCGTGGTTGCCGGTGCAAAAATAGACCCCTAGCGGTGCGGTGAGTTCGGCCAAAGCGGCTGTGTGGGGAGCGAGTCGCTCAACGGTCCCGTCGGCGAGGTCGCCGGTGAAAGCAATCAGGTCGGGTTGCAATTCGGCGACGCGGGCGACAACCCGCTCCACAAAAGGGGCCTTGATAGTCGGGCCGATGTGGAGATCGCTAATCTGGACGATGCGCAATCCGACCAGCGCGGGCGGGAGGTTGGCGATAGGGACATCGACGCGGCGGACCGCTGGCGTGCGGCGCGCTTGGTAGTAGCCGTAGCACACTGCAACCAAGGCTAGGGCAAAGGTCGCCAAGTCGATGCTGGCGTTGAGTGCCGCGTCGATAGGATAGACTAGGCCCAAGAGCAGTCCGCCGATATCGCGCAGCAATAGCAGCGTTGAGCAGACGGTGAAAAAGCCCATGCCGAGATAGGCGACCCAAGCGAGGGGATCCGTCAGCCAAGTTAGCTGTGGACGGGAGCGCAGGCGAAAGAGCAACAAAGGCGTCAACAGGAGGAACACCAGTGCCAGTGCGGCACTGACTTGGGCGGGCGGCGGGAGATAGGGAATGAGCCGCCAGCCCGCATAGCCGTAGATCGAGCCGAGCAGCGTTAAAAAAATCAGCGCAAACATGCCATGTCTTTGTTTGAGAGGAAATGTGGCTTTTTATTCTAAAGACAAGCCAAGCCATTTACAAGAAATTCAAAGCGACCCACCACGGGAGGTCAACTGTGAAAGCACTCGACTTTTTTGAGCAAGAAGGATACGTCCTTATCAAAGGCGGGCTTACTGACGACGATCTCGCGCCGCTCATTGCGGATCACGTGATCATCGTCGACGAAATCGCCCGCGATCTACACGCACAGGGCAAGGTCGCCAACCGCTATGAAAACGAGCCTTTTGCGCGCCGCTTGGCCTGCCTCGCCGAAGAGTGCGCCGAAGTCGATGGCTGCCCCGACATCGGAGAGACTCGCCGCCGCGGCACCTTTGAGTTTTTGCGCAACCAAAACCTCGTCGATCTGATTGAGCCCTTCATCGGCCCAGAAATCACCTGCAATGCGGTGTCGCACGTCCGGCCCAAGATGCCGGCGACCGATGTAGCCTTTCATCAGGATGCTGTGTTCACCACTCAGCAAGCGCAGGGTATTCTACAGGTGACCGTTTGGATCCCCCTAGTCGAGGCGACCGAAGAGAACGGCTGCTTGCAGGTCCAGCCTCGGGTGCATCAACGGCGCATGGTCTATTGGCGGTACGGGCAGGACCTGCCGCAAACCGAGCGGATTAGCCTGCCCATGCAGAAGGGGGACGTCCTGTTCGTACATAAACTGACGCCCCACGGCTCAGGCCCGAACAACACCAACGCCGTGCGTTGGAGCATGGACCTGCGCTACCAGCAGACGGGCCAGCCTTCGCCGCGGCCAGAGTGGCCCAGCCTCGTCGCTCGTAGCCGGCGCGACCCGGCCGCGGAGACCACCTATGAAGACTGGCGCGACCAATGGGCTGCCGCGCTCGCAAAGACGCCCCAACAGATTCGCTACGAACGGCCAAACAAGCCTTTGCCGTTTACCGGCGAGATGTTTTTTAGGTAGCGCGTTGCGTGCTTTGTGAAACAACTTTCCCCGAGCGATTCCGGCGATACGCAACCCGAGAATTTGGCAAAAAAGGCCAAGCATGGCTTGCGGAATTGCCGGCCATTCTCAGCCGGTGCTGCGACAGGTGGGGCCTGACACTTGGCTGCCCCACCGCCGAGATTAAGGTCAACTACATCGCCTATGTCGAGCTGGGCACTGGAGCAGAGGCCGTGCTCAAGGTGGGGGTTCCGCACGGCGATTTCAGCGCGGAGATGGAAGCGTTGGCGATCTACAAAGGCCGTGGGATCAACCGGCTCATCGACTGCGATAAAGCACTCAACGCCATGCTGCTCAAGCGCCTGCGCCCGGGCAAGATGCTAGATTCTGTCGACAATGTGCGCGAGCAAAGCGAGATTGCGGCGCGTATCCTCCGGGATTTACACGCGACCCCGCCGCCATCACACCACACTCTGCCGCACTTTATGGACTGGATGCTTAGTGCGTTCGCCGACGCTAGAAGCTGCAAAGATCAGACGCGAGCGCGGGGCTATATCGAACAGATTCCGCGCGTGGAGTCCATGATGGAAATCCTGCTAGAGCCGGATGAACCCCAGATACTGTTGCACGGCGACCTCCATCACTGGAACATTCTGTCTGACGCAGACCGCGGCTGGATGGCGATTGATCCCAAGGGCGTCATCGGGGCCTCGTGTCTGGACGTCGGCCGGTTTATCAATAACGCGATGGGGTTTGGCGAGACTGCGGCGGAGAAGCGGGAAATTTTACTTGAGGCAGTAGCGGTTTTCAGCGATGTGCTAGGGGAAAACGAGGAGCGGATGTTTGCCGGTGCCTTCTGCGACGAGATTATGGGCTCGTCGTGGGGGCTGAAACAGGCTCCCAATGCACGCGAAGCGAGCGCACAACAGGCCCTTAAAGTGATGGTTGAAATGGCGCAGGACGTGGATGATCGTCGGCTGAGATGTCGAGCCGTCTAGCGGGTAGATACGCCAAGTCACACCGTGCGCGTTGCATCTACTCGCGCAGATGCAACGCATATGGTGCATGGTTGTCGGGCCTTGAGGCGGACTTGCGCTTGCCGCCACTCATCCACCGGTCACTGCTAGCCCTTGATTCGGTTGATCATTCTTCTGACGAGGATGGTTATGACGCCGGCGTATAAAGCGATGCTGACCTGATCGACGATGGCGTCTAAGCGATCGCCAAGCATGTCGAGTAGGTCTTGATCCAGCACGTTCGCACTGGCGGCAGCACCGACCGCAATGGTGACCGCCAAGTAGGCTGTTGCGTCCTCGGCGTCGATCGCCAGCGCCCCGTATATCAGGCCCAGAACGACTAGCGCGAGTGTCAGAATGCCTCCGCCGAGCGGGGCACCTGCCACACCCTGAATGATGGCCACAATGGCCATTAGGCCAACGATAATCCTGACTGCCATTTCTCCCTCCTAAGAGTAAGTTGGTAACGACCAGCGCCCTCAACCTCCCGCGACGGTCACCGAAGGTAAACGCGGTCGCAGAAACCACACCGCCAATGGAGAAAAAATCGTCTCGGAAAAAATCGATTATATGCCTATATGTCGTTCCGCCGGACTAAAAACAGCCAAACCATTCGATGCTGCCCTGAATAATGCAGAGAGATACAACATTATCGGGCGCACATCAAGAAAATAATAATGCGCCGTAGTGCGGGAGGACGTTTTTAGGAGTGCTACGCTAGGCAATGATGCCGCCGCCGCGGCAAATTTCACCGTCGTAGAACACGGCGTGCTGGCCCGGAGCAATGCCGGGATCGGGTTCGGATAAGGTAACGTGGGCGCGATCGGGCGCTAGCATCCGCACCTGACAGGGCACTAAGTTCGGCCCATGCCGGAGCTTGACGCAGAGTGTGCCGCGTTCCGGTGCGCCGACGATCCAATGGATTTGTTCGGCGATCAGCTCGCGGTGTCCGGCGCGCGTCGGTGCGCTGCCGTGGGCGATGTACACGATGTTGTTGGCGACATCTTTGGCGGTCACATACCAAGGACCGCCGCCGAGTTGCAGGCCGTGTCGCTGGCCAATGGTGTAGAACCAATAGCCGCGATGCTCGCCCTTTTTTTGCCCGCTCGCTTGCTCTACGATGTCGCCCCGGCACTCTCCCAAGTGGAAACGGACGAAATCCCGGTAGTTGATCTTGCCCAAGAAGCAGATGCCTTGGCTGTCGGGGCGATCTTTAGCTGGCAGGTCAAATTCCGCGGCGAGTGCCCGCACTTGGTGCTTGTGCAGGTGGCCGATGGGCAACCTGAGCCGAGCGAGTTGCGCTTGGCTCAGGTTGGAGAGGAAATAGGTTTGGTCCTTGACCGGATCGGCCGCGCGCCGCAGCCGATAGCCGCCCGCGACCGGCTCGACGCGGGCGTAGTGCCCAGAGGCAATTTGCTCGCACTCGTTGGCCACTCGCTGATAAAAGGCCCCGAATTTGACGCGCTGGTTGCACCAGATGTCTGGGCTGGGCGTGCGCCCCAAGCGCAACTCAGCCAAGGCGTACTCGACGATCTGCTCCCGATACTCGCCTTGCAGCGGCACGACTTTGAGCGGTACTCCGAGCTGTTCGCAGGTGGCGCGGGCGTAGGTCAAATCCGTTTCCCACGGGCAGTCGCCGAGCGAAAACAGCTCGTCCTCTAGCCAGATCTTGAGGTAGTAGGCTTTGAGGGCGAGCCGCTTGTCGCGCTGGAGCAGCGCCAGGGCCAACGAGCTATCGACCCCGCCGGAGAGCAGGACGGCGACGTTCATCGGATGCTAGTAGCGATAGTGCTCCGGCTTGTAGGGGCCTTCGGCTGGAATCCCCAAATAAGCGGCTTGATCGGCGTCTAGTTCGTCGATTTCGACGCCTAACTTTTGCAGGTGCAGCCGTGCTACTTTCTCGTCGAGGTGCTTGGGCAACATGTACACGCCGACCGGATACTGTTCGTGCCGGGTGTGCAACTCAATCTGCGCTAGCACCTGATTGGTAAACGAGTTGGACATGACAAAGGAAGGATGCCCGGTCGCGCAGCCGAGATTGACTAAGCGGCCCTCGGCCAACAGGATAATGCTGCGTCCGTCGGGAAAGGTGAACTTATCGACTTGCGGTTTGACCTCAACGCGCTCAATCCCGCGATAGCCCACGAGTTCGGCCACTTGGATTTCGACGTCAAAGTGGCCGATGTTGCAGATGATGGCCCCGTCTTTCATCCGCTCCATCTGGTCCATGCGAATAATGTCGCGGCACCCGGTGGCGGTGACGAAGATGTCGCCCTCGGCGCTGGCGTCGTCCATCTTCTTGACCTCGTACCCTTCCATGGCCGCCTGCAACGCGCAGATCGGATCGATCTCGGTGACGATCACCCGGGCCCCCAAGCCGCGCATGGCATCGGCGCACCCTTTGCCCACATCGCCGTATCCAGCGACTACCACGACCTTGCCGGCGATCATGATGTCGGTGGCGCGCTTGATGCCGTCGGCGAGCGACTCGCGGCAGCCGTAGAGGTTGTCGAATTTCGACTTGGTAACGCTGTCGTTGACGTTGATCGCCGGCACGGCGAGCGTCCCGGCTGCGAGCATCTGATAGAGGTGATGGACGCCGGTGGTCGTCTCCTCGGAGATGCCGCGAAGGCCCGGCAAAAGCTCTCGATGCTCTTCGTGGATCCACTTGGTCAGATCGCCGCCGTCGTCGAGAATCAGGTTGGGGCCATTGCCATCGGGCCAGCGCAGGGTTTGCTCGGTACACCACCAGTACTCGTCCTCGGTTTCGCCCTTCCAGGCGAAGACCGGGATGCCGGTAGCGGCGAGGGCCGCGGCCGCGTGGTCTTGGGTCGAGAAGATGTTGCACGAGCACCAGCGCACTTGCGCCCCCAGGGCGGTGAGCGTCTCGATGAGCACGGCGGTCTGAATCGTCGCGTGCAAGGAGCCGGCAATCCGCGCACCCGCAAGCGGCTGGGCGGCTCCGTACTCTTGCCGCAAGGCCATCAGCCCGGGCATCTCTTGCTCGGCGAGAATGATTTCCTGCCGGCCCCATTCGGACAGGGATAGGTCGGCGACCTTGTAGTCTAGATCAGCAGTCTTTTGTGCCGCAACTTCCATTGAGTTCTCCTTATGAGAGATGAATAGTACGATGGAGTTAAGATACACGTCTGGCACATCTCGCCAAGTTGACGGTCCAGCCGCCACATCCTACCTTGCCCCCACCGCCAAGGTTCAACCGATCATGCAATCCCTCGTCTCCCCCTCCGTCCTGTACCGGGGTAGCTTCCTAGAGGGCGCGGCCGAGTTCTTGGCCGAAGGCCGTTTCGACTCGACGTACGCCCGATCCCTCGGCTACGACAGCGATGCCCTCGCCGACCAGTTCCCGCGATTCGTGCGCGATCTCAAGGCCCTCGCCGATACAACGGGTTTGCAGGTGCGGTACCCAGACCGGGTGCTCTGGCTCGTCCACGACGGCGAGTACATCGGCCAAACTTCCATCAGGCCCGAACTCAGCACCCCGTATTTGCTCACCTACGGAGGGCACATTGGCTACAGCATCCGGCCCTCGCGGCGGTGCCGTGGCTACGGCAAGGCCATCCTCGCCCTGACGCTGGGGGTGTCGCAGGAGATGGGAATGCGCCGCGTACTGGTCACCTGCGACTCGGACAACATGGGCTCGCGCAAGATCATCGAGTACAACGGCGGCCAATTTGAAAGCGCGATGGCCATGCCCAGCCAAGCATTCCGCGCCGAGGGCCGCAAACCCGCGCCGCGCATTGAGAAGCTGCGCTACTGGATTGACCTGTGATAGGACCGTACTTGGTGGGGCGGCGGCCAATGCTCGCTTTGATACGCAGCCGCCGGACTCACTGAGGCGTAGTCTCGTGTAGGTGGGCTTCGACAGGCTCAGCCCACAGCTTCCTGCGGTGTGCCCTGAGCGTGTCGAAGGGGTGCCCGGCGCCGATCGAATCGTAGGGACAGACCTATGTGTCTGTCCCTCATTCCAGTTAATAACTGCTGTTCCGCATCTGGCGTTAGACCTACCCCCTGGCCTCCTTCCTACGAGGAAGGGGGAACGAAAGCTCCCCTCCCCGTGTCGGGGAGGGGCCGGGGGAGGGGTCAAAAGCCGAGGCAGCCCAAGCTAACGCACACAGATGCGTAACAGACGCTACGCTGGGGTTGCATCGTGCCCTTCGACACGCTCCGGGCACAGCCCTTTGACACGCTCCGGGCACCCCGTGTCGGGTGGGCTGAGCTTGTCGAAGCCCACGTACTAGGACAGACGGATTCGAACGCTACTGCGTAACATCAGTAAAAAAAATTTCTCGCGTAAAACTTTTTGCGCTCGTCCCCCGTCTTAAAGGGTATGAGCGACGCCGATCTTATCCTGCGCTTTAGGGCTGGCCAGCACCAAGCGTTCAATACCTTGGTCTGGCGCTGGCAGGGCCGCCTCTACCACTTTGCGCTCCGCTACAGCGGCGATTCCGAAGACGCACGCGACCTCTGTCAGCAGAGCTTTATCCGCGCCTATGGCCAGTTGCACCGGCTGCGCGACCCCGAGCGCTTTGCTACGTGGCTCTACCAGATCGCCGCCAATCTGTGCCGCGACCACCTGCGCCAGCGAGTGCAGCACGTTTCGCTCGACGCGTACGAGGAAGCAAGCGGCACTCCCCATCCGGCCCTGCGTCAAGCTGCCGATACCCACCAAGACGATTTGCGCGATTTGCTCAACCGCGCCTTGCAGACCCTGCCCGAAGAACAGCGCGTCGTCGTGGTGCTCAAGGAATACGAGGGGCTGAAGTTTCGGGAAATCGCCGAAGTGCTCAACGCCCCGATCAACACGGTCAAATCGCGCCTGTATTACGGCCTCAAGGCCCTGCGAAAAACCTTTAACCAGTGGGACATTGCCAACGATGCACTGTAACGTCAAAAAAGAAAACTTGCTCACCTTTTTCTACGGCGAATGCGCGGAAGATGAACAGGAGCGCATTGAGGAACACGTGGCCGCCTGTGCGGTGTGTCGCCGCGAACTCAATGCGCTTGCCAGCACGCAGGCGTTGCTGCGGGCTTGGCCGGACGAGACTCCGCGCCTCAACCTGACGTTTGTCGAGGCCGAGGTGCCGCGGCGGCGCTTTCGGCTGATGGCGGATTGGGCCGCTGTAGCGCGTCGGCGTTTCCGGCTAGTGGCGGGTTTGGCCACTGTAGCGGTGGCGGCGCTGGCTCTCTTTTTGGCGTGGCCGGAGTTTGAGTTCAGCTATCGCGCTGGCGAACTCGACCTCAAGTGGGGGGAGGCACTGGCAGACGAACCCCCCACGCGGGAGGAAGTACTCGCCGCCCAGGAGGGCACCCTCGCGTTAGTAAACCAGCTTTTGCAGGCTTCTGAAATAAATCAGCAGCGCGTCCTCAGCCATTTGCTGACCGAGCTGCAAGCCCAGCGTTACCAAGACTTGCAGCTCATCAACCGCCAGTTTGAACAGTTCGACCGCGAGTTCTACATCCACTTGCGCCGCGACGAAGCACCCGTGCTAGAAGTGCTGCCAGCCGTGCGCTATACCAACCCATAGGAAATTGCTATGACCACGCTCTACCGCATCATCCTAGTCGCTGGCTGCATGGCTACGGCTAGCTTCGCTGACCTGGACCCCCGGCGCATGCAGCGCGACATCCGCATCATGGAGGGGGTGCTTGGCAGCTTATATCTCGACGCGCCTGAGCCGGCCCACTCCTCCGCTCGTGGTTTGTACCTCGACGGCTACGGGGTGCTCTTTATTACCAAAGGATCATGGCCCGAGCAGGGGCGTCCTGGCATATCGTTCTCATGGGATGAAAAGGGCGTCAAGTTTCTTGAGTTGAAATCGGACGATCGCTCATCGTACGAGAAATCGCTGGCAGAAAACCACGACCTACTCGCCGAATTTCTGAGCAACTACGCCGGCATCATCGGCCAGCTCGACCCCGACGACCGGATTACGGTCTGCTTACAGCGCAATGCAAGCAGTCTAGAGCATAGTCTAGAAAGTCTAGTCGCCGATGGCTTTAAGGTCGGCGCAGACTCCGCGTCTTTCGACCTTACCAAGCAGATCGAAGCCATCATGCCCATAGTTAGCTTCGATTTTGAAAAGTTAGCCCTGACCTTTGGAGATTCTGTGTCTTTTTTAGGCACGGACGAACAAGTCGCGGCGATAACCAGATTGAGGAATCACCTAGAAAAAGTACCCACCGAGGGCAAAGTCGAAGTCAAGGGGGCAGCCGTGGTAGTAGGAGATTCTTTATTCGCTGACGTTACGGAGGCCGATGCGCCTTCCCATGGTTCCATAATCGCTCGCATCCACGGTCTTACTCCCCGGCAGCACCACACCACCGCTGCGGTCTCTCTGATCTCCGCCACTGCCAAGAAATCTGCCATTGACGCCTTTCGCGAAGGACGTATGGATTCGGCTACTTTTCGTCAGCACATCGCCTTTGCCGAGTACGAGGACTCAAAGAAAATCGACATTATGGCCAGTATTCTTGACCAAGGCTTGCGACAAGATCATCACCATCATTCCTTGCTTGGTGGCCAACGCACTTTGGGGATGTATCAGCCAGAGTTAGGTGCTCTGTTTCTCATTAGCGATTCGGCATTCCACTTCAGACCTCTACCACTCGAAGACGTCAAAGCCAACATCGTCGAAGCCGTTGCCGATTACGGCGCGACCCTCGGCCAAGTCCAACCCGACGAGCACATCATCATCGAATATCGCACTGGTCGAACGACCCATCTTGTGCAGAGGCAGAGCTTTGAACCCAAAATCGTCAAATACCATCCAGATCAGACTCATCTTCTGCAGGTCCCTAAATCCGCCATTGACGCCTATGCTCGCGGTGATTTGGACCTCGACGCCTTTCGCAAAAAGGCGGTGTGGGAAACGCGGTAACGGATGTTCCGCAGCTATACCTTTAAGAAGCGGTTGAGTTATTCGGCCTACTCCACAGAAAAAGGTCGATCCCGCCTGGGAGGGCGGGCGTCTCGCCCGCCTATGGTTGTCCGCCTTGGCACGGGCGGACCGAATGCGTCCATGCTTGGATTCCCGCCCCGTGTCGTGGCACGGGGTGACGTTCTTGCGCGGGAACGACGGAAACTCGGATTCGACACGCGCAGCAGGTACACCCCCGCCCCCGGTTCCTCCTGCGGAACGTCAGATAAAAAATAAAAAACTCGCCTGTAGTCTGTCGGTATAGTCCACCCTCGCCGTTTGCAGCTTTCTTTTGCAGCAGACTGGCTGGTGGAGCTGCTGTGAGCACTACCCAATTTCTTCCTCCGCAATCTACTCCATTTTTAATTTTTTGCTCTCTCTATAAAACTTTTCTCTGTCGACACCCGTCCTACAATACAGAAGCCCACAACACCACAACAGCAGATGCAGAGAGGTTTGCTATGAAAACGCTAATGTTATTTTGCAGTGCGCTTATTATCGGCCTAAGTTCGCTATCCTCGTCGAGTCAAGCGCGAGAAGGAGGGTATGGCGGCTTTACAAAAGAAAACAGACAGGAGTTTGACGACTACCTAAACGGCCTTGAGATGATCAAGGTGCAAGAAGGTGGGGAGTTGGACCAAGCGATTGACGCCATACCTATTAACTTGGAAACGGCCATCGACTTGGAGCAAGAGCGCGGCTTGCGAGACTGGTTGCGCCAGTATCTGATTGCGTTTTCCGAATCGGGCAACGATAGCTTGGTGGCGGCCTTTTATCTGAGGGATGGGTTTGATAAGGAACGCTATAGGGAAACAGAGATGAGGTTTGCTGAAGACATCCATGCCCGAAAGTTCGTCGCCCAAAACGAAGACGGCAGTATGATGACCGAAGATGAAATAGAAAATATAGTTGAAAAGACGAGGACGCACGTCGAGAC
>RKRN01000026.1 GCA_007571365.1 Candidatus Latescibacterota bacterium | reverse complement strand
GGTAGATGACGCAAGAAATCACCGGCAGGCCGTATTGCTCAACGGCGCGCCCGATATAGCCGACCATCCGCCGCGTCATCGGCGGCTTTGTACTATCGGCGGCTTGAAACTCGGTGTGGACGAGAACCGCTTCGTTGCTCAACTGCACCCGCAGCAAACTATCGGTCTGCCGCGCCTGCACAGTGAGTTGCTCCGGGTCTATCACTTCGACGCGCTCGATGTCGTCGCGTCCGAGGGCAAAGCGGGCGAAATCAACGGGATAGTGATGCACCAAATACTTGGAAACAATATCAAATTCGGCCATGGCGAGCAATTGGGAATTGCGAATTAAGAATTACCCTGCCCCTGCTCTCTGGTTCGGATGGCTGGGCACACTCTGACCTTGCAAAAATTGTGCCAAGGGGGCCGCTCAGAGAAGCCGGAAGGGATCAGAGGCGTTGAGTGTAGCGGAAAGGGTACAGGGATGGGAAGTTGAGGGCAAAAGATGCCTAACGTCAATAAAGAATAAGAAGCTGTTTTTTTGCGGGCCGGCCGCTTGCGAGAGTGGGGGCTTTTGTTGACAATGAAAATTACCGCTTTATCTTTTCCCTCGCACACATTGAACAGGTACCCGCGCCCGTCGGGTTATCTGTCGAATAAAATAGCCTGTATTCGGCACAGGGTAGCTCCCTGAAGCCCGGCAAATAGGCAGAACTTCTCCAAAAAACCTGTGAGATGTGTGCATGGCCCGGCACCCTGCTGGGTCGTCGCATTTTTATGCCCATTGGTGGATCAAACAGGAGAATACGGAATACGATGACAGAACAACCGGACTCAACGGCCTTGGAGGCACTGCGCGAGGTCGCTTCGCGGTGGGACTTGGAACTCTTGGCCGACGATATCCAGAGCCTTACGAGCGATGACGCGGTACAGATCGGCTTTTTGGGGGACTTCAGTAGCGGCAAGAGTACGCTGATCAACGAGTTGGTAGGCGTGGAGGATCTCATGCCAGCGCAGGTCGAGCCCTGCACGGCGCGGGCCGGACAGGTGGTTTCGACGCCTTCCCTTGAAGAGCCGGCGTATTTTCGCGTGGATGACGGGGGCGAGCAGACCGCAATTAACCGCCCCGATTTTGATGATCTCGCCCGCGGCCACACGCCGGGACGCCCGCTTGTACACCTCCCATCTCGCGACGGGTTTCCAGCGGGATTCGTATTCCTCGACACGCCGGGGCTAGCGACGCTCATTGAGGAACACACGGAAGTCACACTGGGCGAGCTGCCCTTCGTAGATGCCGCTGTGATTTGTGTGGATATCCGCAAGGGCGGCTTGACGAGCACCGTCACCGACTTTCTCACTTCGCCCGGCGTCCGCCACCTACAGCATCGCTTTCTCATTGCGCTCACCTTTGCCGACCTGTTGCCAGATTCTGAGCGTGCGACGGTAGCCGAGAAGACGGCCACCACGCTGGCGCAGACTATCGGCTGTACGCCATCAGAAGCTGAGGGCCGCATTGTGGTCGTCAGTGCCGGCCCGGAGGCGTCCGAGCGCGACGTCAGTGCTTTACGCACCGCCATCCACGAGGTGTTTGAAGGTCGCAAGGCGTCCCTGATGGCCGAGCGACAACATCGCGCCAGTGTGCGCTTGGTGCCGCGGACGATCGAACTGCTTGAGCAGATGCGTGGTGGCTTGCTGGAGTCGCAAGAAGATTTTGCGGGGCGCAGGAAAGAAGCGGATGAGCGACGTAGAAAGCTGGACCAAGAGTTGAGCCAGCAACGGCAACGCTTTGATAAGATGCGCGATGATCTCCGCCGGGATGTGTGTGCAATATGCGACCACTATCAGGCTTCGTTTGCCGCTGCGTCGGACGATCTCGCCATACAACAGGTCAGTGGCGAGTTTACCTCGGAACTTGCAAAAAAGGCTAGCGATCATCTTGAGAGATTGGGACGACAATGGGATATCCATGTTGGGGGGATTGACGTCGAGATCCAACGCTTGCTGAAGGACACCAACAAGATCGTGGGCTTTGGGGCGCTCGCCGCTACAGGAGCACTGGCTACTGTGATCGGCCCTGCCGCCGGGGCGGCTGCCACGGCCGGAGAGGCGACGGTCGGTGGTGCATTGCGTGCTGGGGCCGCCAAAGCGGCCACCAAGGTAGGGTTAAAGACCGCAACTACAGCAGCCACCGTAGGGTTGAAGAAAGTCGGGAAAAGTGTGCTTACCGTCTTGCATGATATTAATCCGGTCAACATAGCCAGCGACTTTGTAGGGGAGTGGTGGAAAAACAAGCGTATCGCTGAGCCAATGGACCATATAAGTAGGGAGTTTTCGGCGCAAGCGGCACGGGAGATTGAGGCATACTTTGAGTCTGAAGTGTTTCAACCGCTAGAGCGCGAGTGTGAAGAAGTACAGCGCACGCTTTCGCAGATTGAATCCGAGCGACGAACCGATCTCGCCACTCGCAACGCCAAGGTGTCGCGTATCCAAGCCGATATCGTTCTGCTCCAAAAGGTTGGTCAGGCATGATTACTCCTTGGCATTGGCAGACACAACCCGACGCGACCGAAGATACCAAATCCAAATCCATGTCCTCGAGAAAAACATCCGTAAAAAAAGCCATCGCCAAAATCCGAAATATGGGCGATGCAGCAGAGATACAATGCTATGTGCAAGGCGACCGCCGTGCCAAGGTGCAACGCACAGCGAAGGCATGTATTGAGGCACTCTCACCATCTCCACAGGAAGCTGACTCTGGGCTGGATCTCAACGCGACGATTGAGTGTCTCCTCGCCTTGCGGTCTGTTCGCGACCAAGCTCAGGATGCTTTACTCGATCTTTCGACTGGCGAGCTCGGGCCTAAATTGGACTCCTTGGAGAGGAGCTTGATTGACCATCTTGCCGAGCAACGAGAGCATCAAGAAGGTCTCGGTCTTTTGACCGTCTCAGTGGTCGGCGACTTCAATTCGGGTAAATCGACGTTCATTAATGCCCTACTGGGAATGGATGTGTGTCCGGTTGGCGATGAGCCGACGACCGCGTCTGTAACGCGCTTCGTCCATGGCGACGAGAAACGCATTGAGCAGGAACAGGCGGACGGAACGAGGGTCGCTCTGGACGAAGCGGATTACCGCGCGCTGGCTCAGCATAAGAAAGAAGGCGACAGCGAGCCGCATACCTTTCGCATCTCGGTAAATTCCCCAGTTCTCGATCACATTCAACTTGTCGATACGCCCGGGTTTAATGCCCCGCCTCCCAATGCGAATGATACCAGAGTGCCCGAAGAAGCTGTCATAGAGTCAGATGTGCTGTTCGTGCTTACGGATGCCAATAAAGGTAATCCATCAAATACGCTGTTGGAACAATTGGAGCGGATTTCGCAAAGTTCGACCAACGAGTCTCGGCAACCCGTGTTTCTCTTGCTCAACAAGGCTGAAGGACTGCCGCCATCACAGCGTAGGGAAGTGAAGCGTGTCTGCAAAGAGAGACACAACGAACTTTTTGGCGATATCGTGCTTGTTTCCGCATTGCAGTTGAGTGAAGCCGAAGATGAGGAATCGCTCGACGCGCTGGACAGCGCTATGCAGCGCATGCGATCTGCATACAAGGCACGAGATTCATTTCAAGAAAGTATTTCGGCGAAACTAACTGCACAGAGTTACCAGATCGATATCAGCGGCAATGTGTACGATGTGGCAGCCTCATCGAATTTGGGACTGGTATCCCGCGAACAGCTTACCGAGATGGTGAAGCAAGTGGCAGCCGAACGACACGTCCTGCTTGAACAGCAATTTGGGCGGCACACCTTGCAACTGCGAGCAGACTGGCAAACGACGCTTGCTGATTTAGAGGCTGACCTAGAGAAAGCACTAAGTGCGTTTGCCGGAGAAGGTGATGGTGGCGATGAAACTAGACTTAGAGAGACCGCACTTAAAGCTACCGAAAAAGCGAGATCCGATACGATTCAGCTTGTCACCGAGATTTTCCATGATATGGCGACTGAAATAGTTAACAAAAACCAACGCGTTGAAAGGGGCACTGTATATTACCAAGTTCGCGTTTACTTAGACAAAGCACCTGACGCAATGGACCAGCACGATAACTGGCGTCGTATATTTGGGACATATCAAGGGCTACTTTCATACTTAAAACAGTTTTTTTATATCAACTTCGACATCACGCCTCAACAAGTTGTTGAGTATCTGAAAGAACGTGTTCTCGATACGATTCGCGAATCCATTCAAGATATGGAACCAGATTTTCAAAAACATCAAAAAATTAGGGAAGGATGTGAGTATGTGGAGACCGAGAAAGGAGAAAAATTTTGGCAGTACGAATATGATAGCATGTTCACATATTATAAGGACGAAGCTGAAGCTGGGGCCGAATTTGTAAGAAACGAGCACTTTGACGATCTGACCTCACTTTTTGTGTCTCTGGGAGACAATGACAATGTTCTGGTTCATATTCAGGGGGTGATAGATGAACTGAGGGAAATAGTCATCAGCACCAGCGAACAAAGTCAAGCACAGGCGACGAAAAGATCCGAAGAATTGAGAATACTCCAAGAACGGATCAATGCGATGAAGGAGCATACGCTGTGATGAAGAATCTGCACGACTACCAAACGCGCCAAACTGCCCTCTGCGAGTGGTACGACCGCGTCATTGAAAACCACGAGTTGCTAACGGCAGATGTGGCGGCACTTCAGGAGGCAAAAGCCAACCTACAAGAAGGTCGCTTCATCGTCGCGGTCTGTGGCGAGATGAACAGCGGGAAGTCAACCCTGCTCAACGCTCTGCTTTTCTCGAAAGAGGTGCTGCCGAGTCATATTACGACCATGACGGCCAAAATTGCACTCATGGAAGGGGATAAAGCCGAGCGCGTCGAGGCCACGCTGTACACGTCCGACGAGTTTCGCGATGTGGTGCAAGCGAGCAAGCAGGATGAACGATCCGCGCAGGAACTAGCCGAAGCGCGGGACACGGCTCGTGCGAAAGGGCTCAAGGAATCCGACCTGCTTACCAACCCGGCGCGTGTCATTTCCGAGGACGGTCTCGATAAGTTGCACCAGTTTGCGGCGGTATGCAGTCGGGGCGGCATATACAGTGCGTATGTCAACTCGGTGCAGTTGTGGGCGGATCGTCCGTGGCTGCATCAGGTGACCGTAGCCGATACCCCCGGAACGAATGATCCGAACCCGGTGCGCGACAAAATCACTCGCGAGTGGATTGGGCGGGCTGACGCTGTGGTGTACGTCACTTTTGCTGGGCAAGCCGGCATGACAGATTCGGACGTGAAATTCATCGACGAGCACTTGGCCCA
>RKRN01000204.1 GCA_007571365.1 Candidatus Latescibacterota bacterium | reverse complement strand
TCCTTTTGCGCTAAGCCGTGCGTTTTCCCGACTCAGCCCGCCTTGCGGCGGCCCACCTCCTCCGCGACCTAGAGCGGCAAACCCGACCCTTCGACGAATTGCTGCAAGCACTCGACGCACGCTTGCCGACCAACCGCGACGCGCGCTTTGCCCGTCAGCTGGTCCTCGGTGTGGTGCGGTGGCAGAAACGGCTCGATTGGATTATCGCCCCCTGTTGTGCGCGTCCGGTTGCCCAGCTCTCGCCTTGGGCTCGCCACATCCTGCGCCTCGGCACCTATCAACTCTTCTGGCTCAACCGCGTACCCCAGTCAGCGGCTGTCCATACCTCGGTCGAGCTAGCCAAGCACTTGACGCACCAAGGCATCGCTGCGCTAGTCAATGCCGTGCTCCGCAACGTACTGCGGCAACGCGCGCGAGTGCGCTACCCCGATCAGCAGCAGGCCCCGACGCATTACCTAGCCGTGTACCACTCCCATCCCGAGTGGCTGGTCGATCGCTGGGTCGGCCGCTGGGGCCACGAGACCGCCCGGCATCTACTCGCGGCCAACAACCAGCCCGCCCCGCTCAACATCTACCTCAATCCGCTGCGCGCCAACCGCGCAACCGTCGCCGAACTCGACTTGGCCCCAGTTGAGGCGAGGCCGGGCTTTTATCGCACGACAAACAGCGCGGACCTGTTTGCTTCACGCGCATACCAGCAAGGGCAGTTTCACGTCCAAGACCCCAACGCCAGCTTGGCCGTGGCCCTGCTCGCCCCCCAGCCGGGCGAACGCCTGCTCGACCTGTGCAGCGCGCCCGGTGGCAAGGCCGTGCAAGCCGCCATCGCCATGGCCGACTGCGGTTTGGTCGTAGCGGCCGACATTTCGCTCAAGCGCCTCAAGCGCGTGCGCGAAAACGCCCGACGCCTGTGCCTGCGGGCCATCCGCCCCGTAGCTCGCGACGGCACAACCCCTGGGTGCGGTGCCTTCGATCGCGTCCTCGCCGATGTGCCCTGTAGTGCCACGGGCGTACTCGGACGGCGACCCGATGCCCGCTGGCGGCGCCAGCCCACCGAATTGGCCGCATTGACCGCACGGCAACAGGTGCTCATCCAACGCGCGTACGAGCACCTGCGTCCCGGCGGCGTCTTGGTCTATAGCACCTGTAGCTTGGAAGCCGAGGAAAACGAGGCCATTGTCGAGTGCTTCCTAAAGCAAAACCCGACTGCCCAGCTAGAGCGCGCCGATACGCACTTTCCCGCCCAGCCTTGGGCGGGGCGCTACGTCCTGACCATACCGGGCCGACACGACGGCGACGGCAGTTTTGCCGCACGCATCCGCAAAGGTGCCGCCCCGGCCGGCCGGCCGGCAAAGCGTTGCGCATCGTGAAAAATATCCTCCGCCACTTGGGCCTGCTCGCAGCCGGCGCGTTCCTCGCCGGCATCATCGCCCTCATCCTGCTCGACGCGGTCATCATGCCGTATCTAGTTGGTAAGCCCAGTGCCCAAGTCCCCAACCTCCAGGGCCTTTCCGCGTCTGCGGCAGCGGCCCGACTCGAAGAAGCCGGTCTGAAGATGACCATCGGCGATTCACTGCACCACGAAACCGCGCCCGCCAACGCGGTCATCGATCAAGATCCCAGTGGCGGCCAGTTGATTAAAAAAAGGCGGCGCATCGTCTTGACCGTGAGCAAAGGGCCGCGCTACTACGAGGTTCCCGACATACGCCGAGTTAGCCTGCGCGAGGCGCGTTTGCAACTAGAAGAAAACCAGCTCAAGATCGGCCAAATCCTCTATCGCTCTTCAGATACCCTGCCGGCGGGGGCTGTCGTCGGGCAATCGCCGCCCCCCGCTGCTCAGCTCGCTCGCGACAGTGCGGTCGACCTCCAAGTAAGCAACGGCCCACCCACGGCCCTCAAGCGCGTGCCGCATCTAATCGGCCTGTCCATCCAAGCGGTGAAGGACACCTTGCGCAAATACGAACTGCGCATCGGCCACATCGCCAAGCGCATCGACGAGCAAAAGCGCGTCGGCACGATTCTAGCGCAAGAGCCTACGAGCGAGCAGCGCATCCCGCGCCACAGCCGCATCGACCTCGTCGTCAGTGCGGCACCACCCCCCCCGAAGCCAGATGCCTTTGACGATTGGGAGGAACCATGAACGCCACGCGCATCGGCCCTTCCCTCCTGGCCGCCGATTTTGCCCGCCTAGCCGAAGACATTGGCCGCGTCGAGCGCGGCGGGGCTGATTTTCTTCATCTCGACGTAATGGACGGGCACTTCGTCCCCAACATCAGCTTTGGGCTGCCAGTCGTCGCAGCCGTGCGCCAAACTACCCGCCTCAAACTCAACGCGCACCTGATGTTGCAAGACCCCTTGCCCTTTATCGGCCCCTTCAAAGAGGCGGGTGCGGACTCGCTGGTCATCCACGTGGAAATCGAATCCGACCTCCGGGCCGTCCTCGACGCCATCCGCCAGCACGGTCTCCAGTGTGGCCTCGCGGTCAACCCCAAAACGCCCGTCTCCATTCTCTACCCCTATCTCGACGCGCTCGACGCGGCCTTGGTCATGTCCGTGGAACCCGGATTTGGCGGCCAGACCTTCCAGCCCGCCGCCCTAGACAAAATCCGCGACCTGTGCGCGGAAATCGCCCGCCGCGGGCTAGACCTACCCGTCGGCATCGACGGCGGTGTCCATCCCGGCAACGCGGCCGCCTGCCGCCGGGCCGGTGCTCAGTGCCTAGTGGCCGGCTCAGCCATCTTCGGTGCTCAAGACCCAGCTTGTGTCATCGCCGACCTGCGCGGCTGACCTACTTCGGTTGCCATATCTATATGTTAACCTATATTTTAGCCTCTTAACGTGAGTTCGGGTTAAGCGAGGGCGTTCTTTTTTGGATAAGTCGAGAACCAGCGTATCTGGATTATGAATAGTCTACCTCGTGGGGACGCCTGAAGCGTACCGAAGGAGAATAGGATGAAATTGTTGGTGCATTTGTTGGTTGGTTTCTACGCTTCTAGTGCTAGTGCTTGGAGCCAAGACTCTGATTTATCTGAACTTCTGAGCCTTGGATCTTTTGAATTTAAGTGTGGGATCGGCGAGGCATATCAGGCCGTAGGGCCAAGCAGTAGTACTTCGGTCGCCTATAGCAGTGGGGCAATCAACACTTTGATCTTGTTTGGCAAGCTTAAAGGTGCCCAAAATCCTTTTGACTTGCGCATGCTTGGAGATAGAGAAGGCGCGTTGAATCAGAGTGCCGACTCTTTGCTATCTATTACTTATGAAGGGAGTTTAGCACACTACTTTCACGCGATGTCGGATGGAGTACTCACGTTAGTGCCGGGCTCTGGCGGCGTTAAATTAACCCGGTATGAGTCAATAAAGAGCAATGTCTCCGACTATATAAAAGCAGATTGTTCTAATTGGTATAGTGGTTTGGAAGATTTTGTAACTGAAGTACTCAAGGAAGCCGACAGGGACAATTCTGTTAATCTTACGGACATAGATTTAGTCGCCGTGACAGTTCCAGAAGAGTTTGCATGTACAGGGGGGACGGTTTTTGAAAACATTCAGGTCAACAATAACATCACTGTGCCAAGGGTCATTACGACGACTGAGCTTCAAAGTTTTCCTTTAATAGTAGGTATTCTGGCACATGAGTACGGTCATGTGATGGGACTACCTGAGCTTTATGACCACGACCGTGCGGACTCTACCTCTACCTCTGCGGATGAGGGAGCCGGCATCGGTCTTTGGGGCGTGATGGGAAGAGGTGTCATAGGATGGCGAAGGGGTGTCATAGCAGGAAGGTTCTTCGGTTCTGGACCGAATTCGATGTCGGCATGGTCTCGGCAGGAAGTGGGCTGGCTCGAGCTGGAGACCGTGTCGTCCGATAGGGTGAGTGTTCAACTTCACGATATTAATTCTTCGACCGGCAAGGCGTACAAGATTCCGATGCTCGGTTCGAGCACGGAGTATTTCCTGTTGGCCAACCGGCAGCATGATGGTTATTACGACACCTACGCTCCGACGAATGGCTTGGCGATCTGGCATATTGATGAGACCGTGGGAAGCATAGGCACTGCTAACAATAATGAGTTCCACAAACGCGTCGATTTAGAGTGCGCCGATGGGCTTTTTTCGGATAGAGGCTATCCGGGCAACATGTCGGATTCGATCATGGGCGGCGACAACTTGGACTACTGGTCGTTTGATGAACTCTATACTAAAAACGGCAATATGGGCGATGCGACCGATTTATGGGGTGGCTCCTATATCACCTTCACACCCGATACGAATCCATCCACGGCGGGGTACGATGGTGACCAGCAGCGAGTGTTTAGCGGTATCTCGGTACAGAACATTCAAGCTCTATCGGGTGGGGTCATGCAGGTTGACATCCGCTTTTTGCCGTTGGCTCCGCAGGGTTTGACGGCCACACCGGGTGATGAGCAGGTGACGCTGAGGTGGTCTGCACCGTCGCTGAATGGAGGGTCGGCGATCACGCGGTATGAATATCGCTATCAAGCCAGCGGCGGCAGTTGGTCGGGTTGGTCGAGTGTGGAGTTGGACACGAGCAAGACAGTGTCGGGCTTGACGAATACTACGGCCTACACGTTTGCGGTGCGGGCGGTCAATGCGGGGGGGCATGGCGACGTAGCTGTCGCTATGGCGACGCCCCAAGTGCCGGTAGTGGAGCGCAGGCCGGGGTGCCCTCGGAGCTTCAGCGCGATGCCGGGCAATGGGAAGGTGACCCTGTCATGGCAGGAACCGGCCGACTTAGGTGGCTCAACGCTGAGCCACTATGCCTACATCTGGCGCGTTACCGGGGGGAGTTGGTCAGCGTGGGATAGTGTGGGCACGGCCACGAGTGCGGTGGTTACGAACCTGACCAATGGTACGGCCTACGATTTTAAGGTGCGGACATTCACCCACGCGAGCGCCAAGAAGAATCGGTCCAGCAAGCCGGCGGAGCAGCGCGGCATCCGACCGACGTCCGGTCCGGTCGCGCCGGGTGCGCCGCGTGATTTGACGGCGACGCCGGGTACGGGTCAGGTGTCGTTGAGTTGGTCTGCGCCGTTATCGGATGGGGGTTCGGTGCTTACGCGGTATGAGTATCGCTACAAGATCGGCGATGGGGGCTGGTATGGTTGGTCGAGCGTGGGGTTAGACACTAGCACGACGAAGACGGGTTTAGCCGATAGTACGACCTATACGTTTCGGGTGCGTGCGGTCAATAGCCAAGGAGCGGGCCCGGCGGTGGAGAGTGCGCCGGTGACGACGCTGCCGGGGTCGGCTGGACCGCCGGGGGTGCCTCAGGCTTTGAGTGCGACGCCGGGGAGTGGTCAGGTGTCGTTGAGTTGGTCTGCGCCGTTATCGGATGGCGGCTCGGCGTTGACGGAGTATGAGTATCGCTATCAAGCCAGCGGCGGTAATTGGTCGGGTTGGTGGAGCGTGTCGGCGAGTACCACGAGTAAGACGGTGACGGGCTTAGCGGCCAATACGGAGTATAATTTTGAAGTGCGGGCAGTCAACGCGCATGGTCCGGGCACGGCGGCGAGTCGGTCGGCGACCACGCCGGGGAGTTCCAATGTGCCGAGTGCACCGCAGAACTTGAGCGCGACAGCGAGTACGGGTCAGGTGTCGTTGAGTTGGTCTGCACCGTCGTCAGATGGGGGTTCGGCGATCACGCGGTATGAGTATCGTTGGCGCACCAATAGCGGCAGTTGGTCGCCTTGGTGGAGTGTGGGGATCGCGTTCAGCAAGACGGTAACGGGCTTGTCGGCGAATACGACGTATAATTTTGAAGTGCGGGCGGTCAACAGCCACGGTGCGGGTGCGTCAGCAAGTGCGTCGGCAACCACGCCGGCTCCGCCCCCGCCGCCGAGTAATGCGCCGAGTGCGCCGCAGAGCTTGAGTGCGACAGCGAGTCCGGGTCAGGTGAAGTTGAGTTGGTCTGCGCCGTCGTCAGATGGGGGATCGGCCATCACGCGGTATGAGTATCAGTGGAAAGAAGCTAGCAGCAGTACGTGGTCGGTTTGGTTAAGTACGGGGTCGTCTACTAACACCACGAAGACGGGCTTATCGGCGAATACGACGTATAATTTTCAGGTGCGGGCTCGCAACAGCCACGGCGCGGGGCCGTCGGCGAGTGCGTCGGCGACCACGCCGGGGTCGAACACGCCGGCGGACAAACCCGGCTCGGTCAGCTTGACAACGTCTTCGCCGTCGGTGGGCTGTGCGGTTACGGCGACGCTGACCGACCCGGACGGGGGCATCTACGGCGCGTCGTGGCAGTGGCTGACGTCGTCGTCAAGCGGCCTCTTAGAGGTGGAGGGCGTGGTGGATCCGGCGGTGCCCGAACTGTCTAGCTACACGCCGACGAACCAAGACATCGGGCGACGGCTGCGGGCGACGGTGACGTATAGCGATAAACATCGCACGGGTCGCACGGCCGAAAGTGCGCTGACGAGTGCGGTGGTCAACGGGCAGAAGCCGACGGCCCCGACCAACGTGCAAGTGAACGCGACGGTCATAAAGAAAATCTACATACTGTCGTGGTCAGCCCCTTCGTCGACGGGCGGTTTGCCGATTACGTATGAATATCGTCGGAAGGCTGGCAGCGACACGTGGGGCAGTTGGTCGAATGTGGGCACGTCCACGGAAAGTGGCTACCTCACCTTGGAAAGCGGGACGACGTACACGTTTCAGGTGCGGGCAAGAAACTGCAAGGGGCCGGGGTCGGCTGCTCAGAAGACCTTCACGCCGTCGAGTACCTCTTCGTTGAGTCTGTCGGTCTCGGCGGTGCCCAATCCGTTCAATCCGCAGACGACGGTGCGTTTTGAGTTGCCGACGGCGGGGCCGGTGCGCTTGGTTGTCTATAATCTGGCTGGCCAGCCGGTGCGAACGCTGCTGGATGGGGAGTATCTGTCGGCGGGCAGCCATGCGGTGGTGTGGGATGCCCGCGACGGGCAGGGCCGTCCCGTCGCTTCGGGGATGTATCTGCTGCGGTGGACGGGGCAAGGCCAAACCATCTTGCAAAAAATTACCCTACTAAGATGAAAATGCTTTTTGTATACGTCTATACTAAGTCCCATTCTACCACTCAAATCGAACTTGACGCATCGGCCCATGTTTGACCGACTCAGCGAACGCTTTGACAACCTCTTCCGCTCGCTCCGCGGGCAGGGGCGCATCACCGAGCGCAACATCGACGATACGCTGCGCCAAATTCGCCGCTCGCTGCTCGAAGCGGACGTCAACTTCAAGGTCGCCAAAGACTTCATTCAGCAGGTCAAAGAGCAGGCCCTCGGCCAAAACGTCCTCAAGAGCCTGACCCCAGGCCAGCAGCTAGTCAAAATCGTCCACAGCGAACTCGTCGCCCTGCTAGGCGGCAGCAACAGCCCGCCCAACCTCGCCAAACACCCGCCCACCATCGTCCTGCTCGTCGGCCTTCAAGGCTGTGGCAAGACCACTATGGCCGCCAAGCTAGCCCGCCAGTTCAAGGAAAAGGGCCGCCCGCCGCTACTGATTGCCGCTGACGTGTATCGCCCGGCCGCCGTAGCCCAACTCCAATCCCTAGGCACCTCTATTGATGTGCCCGTCTTCAGCCAGCCCGCCGGCGTCGATCCAGTCGCCATCTGTCGCCGCGGCATTGACCAAGCCCGCCAGACTCATCGCAGCATCGCGCTCATCGACACGGCGGGCCGCCTGAGCATCGACGAAGCGATGATGGACGAGCTAGACCGCATCCAGCAGGCCGTCGAGCCGCACGAGATCCTCTTTGTCGCCGACAGCATGCAGGGCCAAGACGCCGTGGCAACCGCCGCCCGCTTTAACCAACGCCTCGCGTTTACCGGCTGCATTCTAACCAAGCTCGACAGCGACGCCCGCGGCGGGGCCGCCCTGTCGATCCGCGCCGTCACCGGCCGCCCGATCAAGTTCGTCGGCACCGGTGAGAAACTCGAAGACCTAGAGTCTTTTCACCCCGACCGCATGGCCTCGCGCATTCTCGGCATGGGCGACATTGTCTCGCTCGTGGAGAAGGCCGAGCAGGTCATGGAGCGCGACAAGGCCAAACAGCTCGAAGAAAAGCTCCGCCGAGCCTCTTTCACTTTTGAAGATTTTCTCTCGCAGTTGCAAGCGGTGCGCCGCATGGGGCCGCTCGACCAACTTATGGGTATGATTCCCGGAGCCGGCAAGGCCACCAAGAACATGCAGCTCGACGACAGCGCGTTCACCCAAGTCGAGGCCATCATCTACTCCATGACGCCCCAAGAGCGGCTCCAACCCAAAATTCTCAACGGCAGCCGCCGCAAGCGCATCGCCCGCGGCAGTGGCACGACCGTTCAGGAGGTAAACCAGCTAGTCAAACAATTCCAGCTAATGCAGAAAATGATGCGGCAGATGGGCCGCGCCAAAGGCAGTCGCTCAAAAATGAAAATGCCCCTCATGGGCTAGACATCCTTCGCCAAGGAGAATAGCATTGGTCAAACTTCGCCTTAAGAGAATAGGCAAACGCAAACAGCCTTACTACCGGATCGTCGCCACCGACGTCAACGTCGCCCGCAATGGCCGCGCCCTCGCCGAGGTGGGCCTTTACGATCCCATGCACGCGGCAGTCAGAATCGACGAAGAGCGCGCCATCGAATGGCTCGACAAAGGCGCGCAAATGAGTGAGACGGTCGCCAACCTCTTCCACAGCCAAGGGGTCTTGGCTCGCTGGAAGGGCCGAGCAGGCCGGGTGCGCGACGACGCCCTCACCGGCGACAAGCCCAAGCGCCGACGCAAGAAAGCAGCCGCAGTCCAACCGGCCGAGCAAGAGGAAGCCTAGAGGGCCACCGCATGGCCGGGCGCGTCGCCGTGGCTTATATCTCCCGCCCGTGGGGAGTGCGCGGCGAAGTTCGGGCCGAGGCCCTGACCCACCGCGTCGAGCGCTTTAGCGAGGTGCGAGCCGTCGTCCTCCAATGCGCGGGTCGAGCCGACCGTCCGCTCAAACTCGAGCACTGGCGCACAGATGCCAAGAGCTTGTTGCTCAAATTCGCGGGCATTGACTCGCCCGAACAGGCGCGTTCAGTTCTGGTTGGGGGCTACATCACCATCGCCCCAGATCAGCGCGATCCCCTGCCGGAGGGCATGCACTATATCGACGACCTAGTCGATTGCGCGGTCGTCAATTCGACCGGCGAGCCCTTGGGCCACATCGTCGAGGTCTTATCCATGCCAACGACAGACGCTTACGTGGTCCGCGGATCCCACGGCGAAGCCCTGGTGCCGGCCGTCGGCGACTTTGTCGTGGAAATCGCGCCGGGGCGGGTCGTCGTGCGGGGTATTGAAGAGCTATTTGAACCATGAAAATAGACATCGTAACCCTCTTTCCAGATTTCTTTGCCTCGCCGTTGGCCACTAGCATGATGGCCCGCGCTATCGCCCGGGGCTTGTTGACCATCGAGACCCACGACCCGCGCGACTGTGCGACCGACAAACACCGCACAGTGGATGACGCGCCGTACGGCGGCGGCGGCGGCATGGTCCTCAAGCCCGAGCCGGTGTACCAGCTTTGGCAGGAGCGCGGCTTAGGGGCTGGCCGCTGCATCTACCTGACCGCCGACGGCCAACCGCTCAATCAAGCTCTCGCCATCGAGCTGGCGCTAGCCGAGCGGTTGGTGCTGTTGTGCGGGCATTACAAAGGAGTAGACGAGCGGATCCGCACCGGGCTTATCGACCAAGAGGTTTCGCTCGGCGATTACGTGCTCACCGGCGGCGAGCCGGCCGCCTTGGTCCTCATCGACGCGGTGATGCGGCTCATACCCAACGTTTTGGGCAACTTCTCCTCGGCCTTGGACGACTCGTTCCAAGAGGTCGTACTCGATTGCCCTTGGTACACGCGGCCCGTTGAATTTCGCGGCCAGCGCGTCCCGGCTGCGCTGCTTTCCGGCGATCACGTGCGCATAGAGCACTGGCGCCGACGCCAAGCCTTGCGGCGCACGTTTGTGCGCCGGCCCGACTTGCTGCAACAGCTCGAACTCGACGAAGACGAACAACAGCTCATCGCCACTTGGCGGGAGCAAGGGCTGGAAGAAGCCCCGTAACAAGCAAGGTGATACAATGGACGCAAGCATCCTGCGCGAACTAACCTCGGACCAGCTCAAAACCGACCTTCCTGAGTTCGGTGCTGGCGACACCGTGCGCATCCACGTGCGGGTCATCGAGGGCGACAAGGAGCGCACTCAAATCTTTGAAGGAACCGTCATCCAGCGCAAAGGCAGCGGCATCCAAGAGACCTGTACCGTGCGCAAAATCACTCAGGGCATAGCCATTGAGCGCATCTTTCCCCTGCACTCACCGCGCGTCGCCAAAATTGAGCGTACGCGCGAGGGCCGGGTGCGCCGGGCCCGCCTCTTTTACCTACGCAGTCGCAAAGGGCGCGCCGCCCGTATTCCCCAAAAGCGAGCGCGGTAAGCGGGAGCCCCGTCATGGTCCCACGCGGCGACCTGCCTTTTACGCGCAAAAACGGGTCCTTGGCCATAGCTGGCTTAGCCGCGATCGCGCTCGGCTATGTGTTTTTGTCTATCCCGCCGGCCGAGGGCTTTCTATCTCTCACCCTAGCGCCGGTGCTGCTAGTCGTCGGCTACTGCGTACTGATTCCCCTGGCCATCTTAGTTCGGGACCAGTCGGCGGACCAGCAAGACGAGGCCGAACAGCCATGACTAGCACCCAACCTATCATCGACGACGGCGTCCTCACCGACTACACCCCCAACCTCTACTGCTACGGCGGCGAGGCCGAACAGGTCGCCTGCTTCGCCGACCTCGGTCCCGAGCAGCTAGCCTTTTTCCACGAGCAGGGCTACCTCGTCATAGCAGAGGCATTTTCTCCGGCCCAAGTTGCCGACGCTGGCGACGCTGTGTACGACCTGATTGACGGCAAGCAGCCCGAATTTCGCGGCATCCAATTAGAAGCGTCCACGCGAGGGCAAAAGCTGACGGGTGCGGCGCGGCGCGGTGCGGTGCGCAAACTGATGAATTTTGTCGATTGGGACGAGCGTTTTCAACCCCTAGCTACTAACCCAGATCTATTGGCCGTCCTCGCCCGCCTGATGGACGACACGCCCGTTCTATTCCAAGAGATGGCTCTGCTCAAGCCGCCTGGGGGTCGGGAAAAACCTTGGCACCAAGACTGCGCGTACTTCAACTATCCGTTGGGCACCACCATCATCGGCGTCTGGATCGCCTTAGACCACGCCGACGCGGATAACGGCTGCCTGCATATCCTGCCCGGTACGCACCATGAGGGGCCGGTCCATCACTTCAAGCGCCGCGATTGGCAGATCTGCGACACCGATGTCCAGACCGAGCGCGACGTCGTCGTACCCCTCGCTCCCGGCGGTTGCCTGCTCTGGCACGGCATGACCCACCACGGCAGCCCGACCAACCCTTCGCAAAAAATGCGCCGGGCGCTCCAGTTCCACTACCGCCCCGCCAACGCCGGTCAGATCGACACCGACGAGCGCATGCAGCACTTCGGCGGCGAGGTGGGCGGTGCTGAGTGCTGAAACAGATTGATGCAGAAAAGGGGCGGTGCTCGCATTGCCAGCGGTTATTTGACACGCTCGGGCGGATAGTCGATACGGCCTGAGACGCTTCTCAGCAGTCTGTTCCAAGCGCGTCAACTCGATCTTTACCCCGCGGCCAACCGCAACGTCGCCTCGTCAATAAACTCCCCTTCCACTTGCCGCGCAGCCACCGCCGCAGCGCACTGAGCGGCCGTAGCAATCCCCGCCCCGCGGTGCAGCCGATGCGCCAAATACGCGGCGAAAAACACATCGCCGGCCCCGGTTGGATCAGCCACCGTCGCCACTGGAGCCGGCGCAAACTTCGTCCGTTGCCCCGCTCGACTGGCCACCCAACCGCCGTGCGAGCCTTCGGTTACGACCCACTCTGCGACCGAGCAATCGCGCATCAACTGGTCTAGGGTCAGGCCACAGTCGGCGAGCACGAGTTCCAATTCATCGTTGGAAGTTTTGACATAAGCTGCACATTGCAGAGCGGCATACAGACTGTCGGCAACCCCTTGGTAGACCTGCGTCCCCTCAACTCGCCGCACATAGCCTTGGATATCCAAACTCACCACGCCGTCCAGCACCGTCAGTACATCCGCGGCCAGATCATGCGGATGCAGCGGCCCCAAATGCACGTGCTCCACGCCCGCCAGCACTAGTTGACCTACGGCAATCGGCGCGGCGCAAGTGAGCAACTCCTGACGCCGCGTATCGCCATCGACGTAGTTGATAAAACAGGTCGTGGCCGCGCTGGCGCCCACATAAACTGCAATACCCCGTTGTTGCAAAACCGCCAACATCGCCCGGTCGGCTTCGGCGACATTAGTCAACACCCGCGTCTCCACTCCCAACTCGGCAAAGGTCAGCCCAGCATACGCGACCACCCCCCCACGCTTGTACGCGACCACGCCGCCTTGCACCACGCGGTCCATCGTCGCCGAGCCAATGACTGCCACCGCGCCCATATCAGCCTCCATCAAGCTCCATCAAGGCGGTGCTAAAAAAACAGCCGCATCGCCGTTGCCCCCAACACCTGCTCCTGCTCGGCCGCGCTCAGCCCTAATTCTTCGGTGAACACCGCCAAGTGCTGGGCATAGGTTGCGTTTTCCAACCAGTGCTCGCACGGGAAATCCGATCCCCAGACACAGCGCTCGGGGCCAAAGGCGGCGAGCAGATGGCGCAATTGTGGATGCGTATCGGCGAAGGGGAACTCCTGATCTGAGCTAGTCACCGCAAAGGTGAGTTTGGCGTGAAGTTGGTCAAAACGCGCCAACTCCGCTGCTTGGCGCACCGCTGCGTCCGCAATCCCATAGGCCCCCACCGGATAGGCGCAGTGATCTAGCACCACCGGGACGTGGGGAAATCGCGCCAGCAAAGCGGCCAACTCACCGAGTTGCTCTTGGCGCAAATGGGCGCAGATCACCGCCCCGACTTCGCCAGCCCGACGCCAGAGCCGCTCCGCGTTAGGCTGGTCGTACCCCGTAGGCGCGGCTTCCAGGCGGACTCCCTGGACGTTGTATCCGGTCACCAGTCGCTCTAGCTGGTCCGGGCTATCGTCCCCGGCCGGGTCCAACGTGCAAACCCCAACCGTCCAGTCGGCATTGGCCCGCGCTGTATCGGCCAACAACCGATTGTCCCAGCGATAGGCCGACCCCGTTTGGATCAGCACCACGCGACTGACGCCGTTGGCTCGGGCCTCGCGCCGCAAGTGTTCGATAGTCCCCACACCCGGCGGTGGCCGGAAAGGGTCTTTTATCATGGGGTATTGCGCCTCGTCTCGGTGGTAAATATGTGCGTGTGTATCGACGATCATCGCCCGCTCCTTTCCATTATCTCATATAACGGGAACATAAAGAAGAAACGGGTCGTTCAAAACTTGCCCGAATCCAGCGGCTGGGTATCTTCTGGTGCAACTTTCCCGTTAAAACTCCTGCATAACCCATGCGTCTATTCTTCAAGCGGGCCTTGCTGGCCTTGCTGCTTTTGGCTCCGGTGTTATACGGTGTCTTCGCCTTGACCTCGCATCCTGTGGAGTCCCATCCCTACTTTGCCTCAGGCGACTTTTTGGTCATTGCCCATCGCGGCGGCAAGGGGCTGGCCCCGGAAAACACCCTGACGGCCTTTGCCCACTCAGTCGCGTTGGGGGTCAATGTGCTAGAAATGGACTTGCGCCAAAGCAGCGACGGCGCACTCGTCGTCCTGCACGACCGGCGCGTCGACCGCACGACCAACGGCCAAGGCGCCGCCGATAGCTTGACGCTCGCCCAATTGCAGCAGCTAGACGCCGGCTACCACTTCAGTCCAGACAACCAAACCTTTCCTTGGCGCGGCCAAGGGGTTGTAATCCCCACCCTAGACGAGGTATTTACAGCTTTTCCCACCATGCGCTTTCTCATTGAAATCAAAGACGACTCCGACGCGCTAGCGCGCGATTTCTGCGGAACGATCCGGCGCTTCGAATTAAGCGAGCGCGTCATCGCCGCCTCGTTCCACAGCCGTCCTTTAGAGCACTTACGCCAGGTTTGCCCCGAAGTGGCGACTTCGGCTCCTTCATCAGCGGGAATGTCCTTTATGTTGCTGCACTGGCTGCGGCTCGACGCCGCGTACCACCCCGTAAGCCAGGCCTTTCAATTCCCGGCCCGATTGGGCAAGATCGACCTGATAGACCCGCGTTTCATCGCCCGCGCCCGCGCCCACAACGTCCACGTCCACGTCTGGACTATCAACGATTCCGCTGCCATGCAGCACTACCTCGACCTAGGCGTCGATGGCCTAATCACCGACTATCCCGACCGCCTACTACGCATCCTAAACCGCCAGCCCACCAAGGAGGCATCATGGGCGACCCAATAGCCCTAAACGTCCAACACCTGACCAAAACCTACGGCACTGGAGCAAATGCCCTGACCGTCCTCGACGATGTAAGTTTCTCGCTAGCAGCGGGTGCCACTTGCGCGGTCGTCGGCCCCTCGGGCAGCGGCAAAACCACCCTGCTTGGATTGTGCGCCGGGTTGGATCGCGCCAGCTCGGGATCGGTTTCACTCGACGGCGTGGCCCTAGGCCGGCTCGACGAAGACCGGTGCGCTCAGCTCCGCAGCGAAAAAGTGGGCTTCGTCTTCCAAAACTTTCAGCTCATTCCCACGCTCAGTGCCCTCGAAAACGCCATGGTGCCGCTCGAATTGCGCCGCGAGCCAAACGCCCGCGAGCGCGCCATTGACCTGCTTGACCGAGTGGGCTTAGGAGACCGGCTGCACCACTACCCAGCGCAGCTTTCGGGGGGCGAGCAGCAGCGCGTGGCACTCGCCCGGGCCTTTATCAACCGCCCGGCGCTGCTGTTTGCCGACGAGCCTACCGGCAATCTCGACGACGGCACCAGCGGCAAAGTGCGGGACTTGCTCTTTAGCCTCAACGAAGAATCCGCGGCCACCTTAATTTTGGTCACCCACGATCTAACGCTGGCCCGCCTCACCCAGCGGATCATCCGCCTCCAAGGCGGCCGGGTCGCCGACGATCAGCTAGTCCCATGGTAGCCTGGCTCGGTAAAATGGCTTGGCGCGACAGCCGCAGCCATCGCCGCAAACTGCTGCTTTTTACCGCTTCGATCTCTATCGGCATCGGTGCGCTCGTCGGCTTGGGTAGCCTCAGCTCCACTTTGCAAGCGGCCATGGATCAACAAGCGGCCGCGCTCTTAGGGGCCGACATGGTGCTGACGAGTCGCCAACCCTTCACGCCAGCCACCGAGGCACTCATCGATTCGCTCGGCGGAGTTCAGGCGCGTCAAGTGGCCTTCAATTCCATGATTTACCTGCCTAAGACCCAAGGCACCCGCCTCGCCCAGATCCGCGCCCTCGCCGGCCCTTTCCCCTTTTACGGCGAGCTAAAAACAGCACCGGCTGAGGCCGCACAGCACTTCCGCACCCAGCCTCATGCCCTCGTCGACGAAGCCCTCATGTTGCAGTTTGGCGCGGCCGTTGGCGACTCGATCAAAATCGGCGATACGGTCTTTTGCATCGGTGGGCGACTCTTGCGCATCCCTGGCGAAAACGCCCTCTTCAGCGACATCCAGCCGCGCATCTATATCCCGATGTCCTATCTCGACCGCACCCGCCTGATCCAACGCGGCAGCCGCGTCACGTACACCGCCTTTTTTCGCTTTCCCGAGCGGAATGTCCAAGCCATAGCTAAGTCCATCCGGCCGCACACCCGCGGCGACCGCCTGCGGCTCGAAACCGTCGACAGCCGCAAGGCCCGTCTCGGCCGCACTCTCAACAACCTCTACCGCTTCTTAAACCTCGGCAGCTTTATCGCCCTGCTGCTCGGCGGCGTGGGCGTAGCCAGTGCCATCCACACCTATACGCGGCAAAAACTGCCAACCGTCGCCGTGCTGCGCAGCCTCGGTGCCACGGCCCGTCAGACCGTCCTGATCTATCTAATCCAAGCCGGCGGCATGGGCTTGGTCGGCTCGCTCATGGGTGCCCTGCTCGGAGTCGGCGTCCTCTACCTGCTTCCCAACGTCCTCGCCGACGTGCTACCGCTGCAAGTCGAGCCGCGCTTTGATCTGCTCGCTGTCTTGGAAGGTCTCGGCCTCGGCGTTGGCCTGTCGCTGCTGTTTGCTGCCCGGCCGCTTTTGGCCATTCACAAGACCTCGCCGCTTTTGACGCTGCGGGCCTCGTTTGAAAACGCCCAACCCACCGGCAGCAGCCTGCTGCGCTGGGCTTTGTACGGGGGGATCGTCCTGACGACGGTGCTTTTTGCCTACCGGCTCACCGGTCGCTGGCCGCTGGCTCTTGGTTTTGTCGGCGGAGTTGGGGTCGCTTTTGCGCTCCTAACGCTTACCGCTCGCTCGATCATCTACGGCACACGGCGGTTCTTTCCCGCCTCTTGGAGCTATATCTGGCGTCAGGGGCTGGCCAATCTCTACCGGCCCAACAACCAGACCACGCTTTTGATGTTGGGCCTCGGGCTGGGCACTTTCCTGCTTAGCACCCTCTTCCTGACCCAGACCAACCTGCTGTCCTACATCAAAAGCATCGGCTCCGACCAAAACCCCAACGTCGTGCTCTTCGACATCCAAAACGACCAACGCCAAGCACTAAACGCCCTCGTCGCCGGGATGGACCTGCCGCTGTTGCAACAGATACCCATCGTCACCATGCACATCCACAGCGTCAAAGGCCAACCCGCCCGCGCCATACTCGGCGATACCACCGCTGCCCACCAACGCCGACGCGGTAACTGGGCCTTGCGGCACGAATACCGTGCAACCTACCGCGACTCCCTCACCGACACCGAAGAGATCGTCGCCGGCACTTGGCGCAGCCAAGCCGCGGGCGACACCCTCTACGTCTCCTTAGAAACAGAAGTCGCTGCTTCGTTGGGCGTGGGCGTGGGCGACTCGCTGGCCTTTGATGTCCAAGGCGTCCCTATCGATGTGGTCGTCGGCAGCCTGCGCGAGGTCAACTGGCAGCGCATCATGCCCAATTTTTTGGCGGTCTTTCCCCCCGGCATCCTCGAAGCCGCCCCGCAATCCCACGTCCTCGTCACCCGCGCCGCCACAACCGCGCAAATGGCCGCCTTGCAGCGGGCCACCGTGCAGCGGTTTGCCAATGTCTCGGTCATCGATCTCGGCAGCATCCTCAGCACGGTCGATACCATCCTCGACAAGGTTTCGCTGGTGGTGCGCTTTATGGCCTTTTTTAGCGTCTCGGTTGGCCTGATTGTGCTCGTCGGCGTGATTGCCAGCAGCCGCTACCAACGCATTGAGGAAAGCGTCTTGCTCAAAACCTTGGGGGCTAGTCGCCGCCAAGTGGTAGCGATCATGGCACTCGAATATCTGTTTTTGGGGGCTTTTGCCGCAGCGACCGGGGCGATCTTGTCGCTGGGCGGGGTCTGGGCTTTGAGCCGCTATCTTTTCGAGATTAGCTTCGCGCCCGACTACCTGCCGCTGCTCCTGGCCTTTGCCGCGGTCAGTCTGCTAACGGTCGCCGTCGGCATGACCTCCAGCCGCGGCGTCCACAGCAGCCCGCCGCTCGAAGTCCTGCGCTCGCTCGGTTAGCGGCGCAACTGCTCCAGCACCGGCCCCAGCGTCGTCCACACGGTTTCGGCGACGACCCGGTGGCCTTCGACGTTGGGATGGTTGCCGTCGGGCAAGTTCAGCGCCGGTTGGTCGCCCACGCCTTCTAGCAGGAAGGGGATCAAAGCCGCGTCGTTTTCTTGGGCCAACGCCGGGAAGATCGCGGCAAACGCCTCGGTGTATTCCGCCCCGAAATTAGGCGGCATCTGCATCCCAGCGATGACCAAGGCTACGGCGGGGTTTTTCGCTTTCACGCGCTCGACGATTTGTTGCAGGTTGGCCGAGGTGTCTTTGGGATCTATGCCGCGCAAACCGTCGTTAGCCCCCAATTCGAGAACGAAGACGTCGATGGGGCGGCGCAAGAGCCAGTCAATGCGGCGCAATCCGCCGGCCGAGGTCTCGCCACCGAGCCCGGCATTAAAGACTTCAAAGTTCCAGCCGAGCGAATCGATGCGCGCCTGTACCAAAGCCGGGAAAGCCTGTTCGCGGCTGAGGCCATAACCCGCGGTCAGGCTGTCGCCAAAAAAGAGAATGACGCGGCTGGAATCCGCTTCTTCGGCCGCGACGCGGCTGCCGAGTAGTGCCAAGGCCAATGCGATGTATTTCAC
>RKRN01000258.1 GCA_007571365.1 Candidatus Latescibacterota bacterium | reverse complement strand
CAGATTAGCTGAACCTGACAAAAGGAAAATCGCTTCCAGAATGGAAGTCTTACCCACGTCATTTGCGCCTAGCAGGACATTGAACGTTCCCAAGCCATCGAGGCTGAGGCTTGATAGCCCGCGAAAACCTCTAATTTTGAACGCATCCCAGTGTGTGTGTTTCATCAGAGTATTCCTTGGGGCAGACTCCTTTTTTAATTAAGGTGGTGCGCCGCAGTTGCTCTTTACAACTGCGGCGCAATAGTATAGCCGCAGCGCGAGGCCATGTAAAGATCATTAACAGATGTTGCGCATCTACCTCAAGGGACCTTTCGCATCTTCGGCCTGAGTTCCTATCTTAAAGCCCGCTTTTGTGGGTGAAATGCCCGCGTCCTAGACGACAAAACGGAGTGCATGTATGGACAGTGCGCAAAGTAGCATCCGCGAGGCCCCGGCTCATTTTGGCGGCCTCTTACGCAACATCGGCCCCGGCGTCATTGTCTCGGGGTCGGTGGTTGGCTCGGGCGAGTTGTTGGTGACGACGCGGATGGGAGCCGAAGTCGGCTTCGTCTTTCTTTGGGGCGTGATCTTGGCCTGTTTGGTCAAGTTTGCCATTCAGCTCGAATTGGGCCGGCAGTGCCTGTTACGCAAGAGCACTACGGTGCAGATCCTCAACCAAGTGCCGGGGGTGCGCTGGCGCAGCACCTCGTGGATTGCGTGGCTGTGCGTGGTAGGCTACTTCTCGGTGACGGTGGCCGTCATCGGCATCTTGGGATCGGTGGCCGGGCTGATGGGCACAGTGTTCCCCTTTGCGTCCGAACCAGTGTGGGCGGTAGTGCTGTTTCTCGCCATGTCGGTTTTGCTGTGGCGGGGGCTATATGGCGACTTGGAGAAAATGGTCTCCGCGCTGGTGGCGACCTTCAGCTTGGTAGTAATCGGCTCGGTGCTCGCCCTGCAAGGCACGAGCTACGCCATCAGCAGCGCACAAATCGCCTCGGGCTTCCGCTTTGCCATGCCCGCCGAAGGCGCGTTTGTGGCGTTGGCAGTGATGGGATCGGTCGGCGCGACCGCGGTCGAACTCTTCATGTATCCCTATTGGATCGTGGAAAAAGGCTACCCGGATTTCGTCGGGCCAAAAGACAACAGCCCGGAATGGCAGGCGCGCTACCGGGGCTGGATGCGGGTTTTGATCGCGGATGCGGGCGTGTGTACGGGCATTGCGCTGTTGGTCACGTGCGCGTACTACTTGCTCGGCGCGTCGGTACTCAATCAGCTACAAGTGGTGCCCGAAGGCATGAAGGTCGTCGAGCAAGTATCGCTCATTTTCACCGAGAGCATCGGCGGCTGGGCGTACTATATCTTCATGTTCGGAGGGTTTTGCACACTCTTTTCCACCCTGTTGGTCTTCGCTGCTTCGTCGGGGCGGATCGGTGCTGACTTTCTACGACAACTAAAGGTGAGCGCGCTGGCCGGCGCAGAGGGCTACCGGCGCTGGGTCCGCATTTTTCAGATCGCCTTCCCGTTTGGGTGGCTGCTGTTCATATTGTTCGACCCGCGCACCCTTGACTTTGTGCTCAAAGGGGCCAACGCCAACAATTTGCTGCTCATCCCGATGGCCTATGCGGTGCTGCACTTGGCGATGCGGCAGCCCAAAGACGAGCGGATGTCGCTGAAGACTGAACTGGCGCTGCTGTTTACGATCTGGGCCATCATCAACTTCACAGTGATCAATCTGTTTAAGCTGTTTGGGTACTAATGGGCACTGGATTTATATGGGATGCCGGGAAATGCCAAGGAGTCCAAAAGACACAGAGTTTGATTATCAAACGCATATGAGAGAAAACGCCCCGAATCCAAACAAGATCAATCGCGGCCCCAAGGCATATGAACTGTTGGCGCGAGGGCCGGTGGCAATAGGCGATTCCGCCGCGCCGACGAAGCCGCCTTTGGCAAGTACCGCACCCGCGATATGACGCTGGCGTACATGAATGCACTAGCCGCGATATGCTACCATATCTTCGTAGCGCAGTCCGGTGCCGCCGAAAATATCCAGTGCCGCTCCCACCGTAAAATCCAATTTCCCTTGGCCGAGCTGGCGCAGTATGTCGAGGTCTTCAGGGCTGCACACGCCGCCGGCATACGTCGTCGGAATGGGCGCGATCTCGCCCAAGAGCGCGACGAGTTCGGCATCGACCCCCTGCTGCTTGCCCTCAACCCCAGTGGCGTGAATGAGGAATTCGCTGCAAGACTCGGCGAGGAAGGCTAGGTTGTCCGTGCTGAGAGCAAAGTTCGTGGCCTTTTGCCAGCGGTCGGTCATCACCACGTAGCACCCGTTGCGTTTGCTGCAACTGAGGTCTAAGACCAGCCGCTCGCGCCCCACCGCCGCTACCATTTGTGCGAGTCGGTCGTGGTGGAGTTGGCCGTCGCTGAAGACGTAGGAGGTGACGATCACCTGTGCGGCCCCGCGGCTGAGCCAAGCCGCCGCGTTGTCGGGGCGGATACCGCCGCCTATTTGCAAGCCGCCGGGGAAAGCAGCCAACGCCTGCGCGGCTGCGTTTTCGTTGCCCGGGCCGAGCATAATGACGTGCCCGCCGAAGAGTTGGTCGCGGCGATAGCGCGCTGCAAAGTAAGCAGGCGGATGGGGGGCGATGAAGTGGGTTTGGGGAACGATGCCGTCGCCGAGGCTAGTGCCGACGATCTGCTTGACTTGTCCTTCGTGCAGGTCGATACAGGGGCGGAAGCGCAGGCCCCGCCCGGCCCTAGCGGGGTACGCTCCACTATACGTTGTCAATGCGGTATGCTGCGAGGGCGTCTTCGTCGAGGCTGACGCCGAGGCCCGGGCCGGCCGGCGGGAGGATGTACCCATCGGCGATGGGCAGTTTTTCGCGGATGACGTCGCCGCGGTGATAGACGCAGCCGTTCACGTCGCTGGCGTAGCCCAAGTTGGGCATGGCAAAGGCGAGGTGGGCTTGGGCCGCGGTGCCGATTCCCAACTCGGGCATACTGCCGATGATACAGGGCAGACGCGCCGCCTCGGCAATGGCGAAGATGCGCGCGGCCGCACCCAAGCCGCCGGCTTCCGACACGTACACGTTGAACACATCGACGGCTTGCTGGCGGACGCAGCTAAGGGCGTCGGCTGGCGTCCAAACACTCTCGTCGGCCATGATGGGCAGCGCGACGCGCTCGCGGACAAAGCGCAATCCCTCTAAGTCGTCGGCTGCTAAGGGCTGCTCAACTAGCTCCAAGCCAAAGTCGGCGATGGCCTCAATGCAGCGCACCGCTTCTTTTGCAGAGGACCAGCCCATGTTGGCATCTACGCGCAAGACGATTTCGCTGCCGACTGCGTTGCGCACGGCTGCGAGCACGGCCAAGTCGGCGCGCAGGTCCCGCCCGATCTTGGCCTTGAGGGTCTTGTACCCTTGCGCCACTAGGCTCTCGGCTTGGGCGGCGATGGCCGCGGGGTCGCCCATGGATAGCGAATGACTCAGCAACACGCGGTCGCGAACTAGACCGCCTAACAGTTGGTAAACGGGTACGCCGCAGGCTTTGCCAACTAAGTCGTAGAGAGCCATTTCAATGCCGGCCTTAGCCGGCAAAGAGTGGTGCAAGACTTGATTCATGCGGTCGGCGATCGCGCGGATGCGGCGCGGGTCTAGGCCGCAGAGCACGTCGGCGAGCAGCCCGTTGATGGCCTCGCTTTCCCCGCGTCCGCGGCGGTCCCAGATGCTGGATGCTTCGCCGAGGCCAGTGAGGCCGGCGTCGGTGTGAATTAAGACGACGGCGTTTTCAGAGGCTTGATGCGTGCCGAGGCTGCTTTGAAAAGGCTGCGGCCTCGGCACGCGCACGGGTATGGCTTCAACGTGGGTGATTTTCATGGGATTGGTTGAGACGGTAGATGCTGAGGGTGGTGTTGCCGTAGGCCCGCTGCTGAGCGAGCGCGAGGTGGCCACTCTGTTCGGGCACGTCCAAGTCGATTTGGTGCTGGACAAACAGTAGGCCCCCATCGTTGAAGAGCTCGGATTCCCCGAGGACTTCGATTAGGGCCAAAAGGAGCGGGGCACCGCAGTAGCGGGCGTGGTAGGGGGGGTCGGCGTACACGATGTCGAAGCGGCGGCCGGCCGCGACCAATTGGGGAATGAGGTGTTGGGCCTTAAGCGAGTGCAGGCCGGCGACGCCGGCCCTCCATTGGTAGAGCAGCGAGCGGATTTGCCGGCGACGCCGATGATCGGGCTCGTTGAGCTCGACGCTCGCGCCCCGGCTCAGTGCTTCGAGTCCCATCTGGCCCGAGCCAGCACACAAGTCGAGGAAGGTGCGGCCCCTTAAGCTGGGGCCGAGCATGGAGAATACGGCTTCTTTGAGGCGCGTGGAAGTGAGGCGGATCTGGCGCAGGCGTCGCCCAGAGGGAATCTGCCGACCGCGATAGGTACCAGTGACAATGCGCACGGGTAAGCCCTGAGTTGAAGTTAATATAGCCAAAAAAGTATCGCGGTTGGGGCTAGTAGCGTCAAGTTGGAGAGCACTTGAAGGAAGAGTGATTAGTTTTTTTAAGAAGCTGTTTTTAAAATTCCGCTTGGCGTTGCTTGGGCCCGGCTGCCGCCCCGGCACCGGGTGACGTTCTTGCACAGGAGTAAAAGTTATGGCCACAGAACAATACGATGTCGTCGTCGCCGGGGCCGGTGGTATGGGCAGTGCCGCGCTGTATCACTTGGCGCGGCGCGGGGTGCGCGTCTGCGCGGTAGAGCGCTTTGGCATTGCCCACGACCGAGGATCTTCGCACGGAGATACCCGCATTATCCGCAAAGCCTACATGGAACATCCCGACTACGTGCCCCTGTTGCACCGGGCCTACGCGCTGTGGGAGGAGTTAGAAGCCGAAGCGGCGGCGGAGCTCTTTGCCCGCGTCGGGCTGCTGGTGGCGGGCGATCCCGACTCAGAGGCCATGCGGGGACAGGCCGCCTGTTATCAGGCGCACGACCTGCCGCACGAACAGCTCGATGCGGCAGCCTTGGCCGTGCTGTCCCTGCCGGCGGCGTGGCGTGGCTTTTACGATCCCTTGGGCGGTTTTCTCCGAGTCGAGGACTGCGTCCGGCGACACGTCGCGTTGGCCCAAAAGCACGGCGCGAAGCTCTACACTGGGGAGGTCGTGCTGTCGTGGCAGCGCGAAGGGGAAGGCGTGGTGGTGGAAACCACGCGGCGACGCTTGCTCACCGCACGGTTGGTGCTGGCGACCGGGGCTTGGGCGGTGCCGGAGCTAGGCCGGCTGGGCGTGGCTGCGTGCGTGGTGCGCAAGGTGCAGTTGTGGTACCAAGGGCGCGGCGTGGAGCAGTACGCACGCGGCGCATTCCCCTGCTTCTTCATCGCTGACGGCGAGCGGTACTTCTACGGTTTTCCCGCCGAAGAACCGTGGGGCCTCAAGCTGGCTGAGCACAATGTATCTCACGACCCGGTAGCGGACCCGCTCCAGCTCAACCGCGCCCTGACCGACGGCGATCAAACCCCTGTCCGCGACTTTCTCGCGCGATTCTTTCCCGCCCTACAACCAGCGTTGAGCAAATACGCCGTCTGCATGTATTCGCTAACGCCGGATAAGCACTTCGTTTTGGACGTCCACCCCGAATGCCCGGCCGTGGTGCTCGGGGCGGGCTTTTCCGGCCACGGCTTCAAGTTCGCGCCGGTGGTGGGCGAAATTTTAGCTGACTTGGCGCTGGAAGGTGCTACCCAGCACCCCATCGAATTCCTGCGCCTTTCCCGTTTTGCACAAAGGAGGTCGTAAATGGATTTAGGACTGAAGGACAAAGTTGCCCTGATAACTGGAGGGAGTCGGGGGATCGGCCGGGCGATTGCGTTGGCACTGGCTAACGAGGGGTGCAAGGTGGCGATTTGCGCCCGCGACCAAGAACCGCTCGCACGCACATGGCAGCAGGTGCGGGCGACTGGGGCTGAAGCCATTGCCGAGGTGGCCGACGTGCGCTCGCGGCCGGAGGTAGAGGCTGTGGTTGCGCGCTGCGCGGCCGAGTGGGGCGGCGTGGATATCTTGGTCAACAATGTGGGCGGCGCGGCTGGCGAACAGAGCCTGCTCGAAACGGCTGATGAGGACTGGGTGGAAACCTTTGACCTAAACGTGTTCCACGCCGTGCGCACGACGCGGGCGGTGCTGCCTTACATGCGGCAGCGCGGCGGTGGCGCAGTGGTAATCGTCTCGTCGATCTCGGGGTGGAAGCCCGGGCCTAAGTCTCAGTATGGAAGTGCGAAGGCCGCGGAGATTTTTCTCGCTAGTGCGCTGGCTTTGGAACTAGCCGAGTGCGGGGTGCGGGTCAACACCGTCGCGCCAGGGTCGATATTGTTCCCCGGCGGCGGCTGGGCGCGTTTTCAGGAGGAGCAGCCCGAGCGCTTTGCCCAGTTTGTGGAGCGGGAACTGCCGGGCGGGCGCTTGGGGACGCCCGAAGAGGTGGCGGATGTGGTGGCGTTTCTGGTGTCCGAGCGCGCCCATTGGATCAATGGAGCGATGATCCCGGTGGATGGAGCGCAGGGCCGGCCGACGGCGTTTTGAGGGGTGGTTAGTGCGTCCGCAAACGATTCAGCAGTGCCTCGGCCTGCGGACAGGCGGCTTCGACGAGAGCGGGGTCAACTCGTGCCAGCAGTTCAAACGAGACCTTGCCTTTGGCATAAGGCTTCTTGCAATTGGCTGTGGCCTGTTTGAGCGCACTTAGGACCGTTTCTGCGGGGACCTCTTCCAACTGCGGCCATTGCCGGAGCGCGTTCTTCCTAAACTGTGCGCCGAAATAACGCTGCAATGAGTTGCGATCGGCCAGAAACCACGTCTCCATGATCTGCACCATCAGAAAGGCTTGATCGTCGCCAGCACCTCGCGGACGCTCCCAGCCCTCGCGTACTTGTAGGTGCTGCCAGGTCGATTGTCCTGTATTAACAGGCCCTTCGCTGTCCACAAGGAGGATCGGTACGATGCTGGGGTCCCCTGCCGCGATAGCTATGGCAAAGCTCTTAAAGGTCTGTTGCCGTCCACCGCCCTGTACAATTTTTGGCATTCGTCCGCCGAGTCCTGCGGACTTGAAAAATGCGTTCCAGCCCTGACGGAAACGTATGCATAACGCCTTTGAGTTGTCGCCACCGCCCTCGATATAAAGCTCAGCAGCTACCATCGATTGCCGCCCAATTGGCCCGAAGTCCAAAGCTCGCCGAGGCTGTAGGTGTCCAACCAATTCTTCAATCTCGAGTTGTCCAATCGCTCAAATCGAGACTCGCCATTTTCCTGCTCGCACACCACGACGCTCTCCGGCTTGTCGGTCAGTGCGTCAACGAGTACATCCGAATGGGTTGTAACGACTAGTTGAGTTCGTTCTGATGCTTGGACCAACAAATCGCTCAACGTGGGCAGCAAGTCGGGATGAAGGCCCAATTCAGGCTCCTCAATGGCGACCAAGGAAGGCGGCTCGGGATGCAGCAGAATGGACAGCAAGCAGAGATAGCGCAGGGTCCCGTCGGACAGGCGGCTCGCTGGAATTTGGCGTCCGTCTTCTTCGAGAAAGAGCGACACCGTTCCACCCGTCACTGGACAGTTGACGTCTATGATGCCGTCAAAGAGTTCCTGTAACGCCGCGACGAGTCTCCTTTTGGCCTCTCCGCGGAAGTGCGACAGTACGAGGGCTAGATTCGCTCCTCCTTCGTCGAGGAAATCGGAGCGGTAGTGGGTGCTCTGGTTCCGGCGCAACTCGGCCGCAGGACCGAATGACCAATTTCGGTACAGGCGAATTCGCTCGTACTGTTCCTGTAGGCCGTACAGTGCGGGGTATGTTTGAGGGTCGCGGACCTGAGATAGAACCGATTCTTCCGGCTTTATTCTCTCGCTGTCAATGGTAATGCCAAGCGATTCAGATATGATGGCAGGGTTGTTAATGGTGGTACTAAGCGATTCAGATTTGCTGGCAACGGCATCAGAGACTATAGGGCGGTACGACGTTCTTTGATCTTGCGACTCAGGCTGAATATCGAACGTGTGACGTCCCTGATGAAGGCGATAGGCGAACTCGGTTTCCGTGCATTCAATGCGCTCGTCGGTGACTTCAAAGCACCCGCCGTGGTCGGTAAATTCCAACACGTGCCGCATGGCTGGCTCGCCGACAATGGCTTCCATCGTTGCCTTGTGAAGTGCCTGCTCGCCCTTCCAGAGCCATTCCCAGATGCCGCCACTTCGTTTGATCGGTCGTGCCAGTTCACGCGGCGCGGCCTTCAGCAAGGCCAGCACTTCCAGCAGGTTGGATTTTCCCGAGCCGTTTGGACCGATCAAGACATTCAGTGGTTCCATGGGCAAATCAATACCTTGCGGCCCGAAGGACAACAGGCCTGAGACCTTCAGTCTATGTATCATCAATATCGGATCCTCGTTCAGCTTGAAGTGTGTATGGCCATTTGGCGTTGATATTCACCCCTGAAACAGCGACAGCGCCCCATCGACGTACATCTCGGTGCCGGTGATATAGCTGGCCTCGTCCGATGCCAAAAAGACAATGGCACTGGCGACCTCGGCCGCGCTAGCGGCGCGTTGTTGCAGGGGGATCATGCCTTGGGGGAACTCGCGAGGGATGCGAATTTGGTCGATGTTGCGCGGAAAGGTGTTCTCGCCGATGCTGGTTTTGGTGGCGCCAGGGCAGACGACGTTGATGCGGATGTCCCATTGCGCGAGCTCGACTGCGGCCATTTTGGCGAAGGTCACTTGGGCGGCCTTGGAGCAGGAATACGAGGTGAAGCCAAAGTTGGAGAAGATGCGGTTACCGTTGACCGAGGATACCACAATGATGCTGCCGCCACCGGCCGCACGCAGGTGGGGGATGGCGTATTTGACGGTGAGGAAGGTGCCGCGCACGTTGATGTTGTGCGTTTGATCCCATTCTTCGGGCGCGATGTCCTCAATGGGGGCGAAGACGCCGTTGATGCCGGCGTTGGGCACGACGATGTCGAGGCGGCCCCAACGCTCGACGGTGGCGGCCACCAGCCCGGCGACGTGCGCGGCGTTAGCCACATCGCCGGGTAAGGCCAAGGTTTGGCCGCCCAGTCCTTCGATTTCGGCGACCGCTTCCGCGCAGCGCTCGGCGCGCCGGGCCGTCAGCGCAATGTTGGCTCCTTCGCGGGCCATGGCCACGGCCGCGGCCCGGCCAATGCCGCTGCTGCCGCCGGTGATGAGGGCCACTCTGTCTTTTAGCTTCATGGCGGTCTCCTAAGTTGACGAGAAAATGTGAGCGAAATATCATTGGAAGCCCTAAAATACATCCAGTGAAAACGGAGACAAGAATGGAAGAAAATGTGAACACGCCCTCCCGTCCTTCGGCCCTGAAAATCACGGACCTGCGCGTCGCCAATCTGCGCGGTGCGCCTTTCCGGGCGACCATTATCCGCATCGACACCAACCAAGGCATCTCGGGTTATGGCGAGGTGCGCGACGGCGGCAGCCCGACCTACGCGCTGATGCTCAAAAGCCGCTTGCTCGGCGAAAATCCCTGCAACGTCGATAAGCTCTTCCGCAAAATCAAGCAATTCGGCCACCACGCACGCCAAGCTGGCGGGGTTTGCGGCGTTGAGATGGCGCTGATGGACCTCGCGGGCAAAGCCTATGATGCGCCGGCCTACCAACTGGCCGGGGGCAAGTTCCGCGACCGGATTCTCTGCTACTGCGATACCCCGACGCGACAGGACGGCCGGGAGATGGGGCAATTGCTCAAGGAGCGAATGGAGCGGGGATTTAAGTTCCTCAAAATGGACGTCGGCATTGGGCTGCTGCGGGGGGTTGAAGACGCGCTGATCGCTCCGCCGGGCATGTTGGAAAGCCGCGACATCATGCACCCATTTACGGGAATTCAGCTTACCAACAAGGGCATCGACATCCTTTGCGAATACGTGGCGCAGGTGCGCGAGGTGATCGGCTACGAAGTTCCCTTAGCCGTCGATCACTTTGGGCACATTGGCGTCGAGTCCTGCATCCGCTTGGGCAAGGCATTAGATCAATTTAGCCTCGCTTGGTACGAGGACATGATCCCCTGGCAGTTGCCCGACCAGTGGCAGCGGCTCGCCGAGTCCGTGGATACGCCCATCTGCACGGGCGAGGATATCTATCTCAAGGAAAACTTTCTACCCCTGTTTGAACGGCGCGCCATTGCCGTGGCCCATCCAGACTTGGCCTCTTCCGGCGGAATCCTCGAAACCAAAAAAATCGGCGACTTGGCACAGGAGCACGGCATTGCCATGGCCTTGCACATGGCTATGTCGCCGGTGGCGGCATTGGCTTCGGTGCATTGCGCGGCCGCGACCGAAAACTTCATGGTGCTCGAAAACCACTCGGTCGATCAGCTAGACCAATGGAGCCGCTTGGTCGAGGGCTTGCCAGTGCCCCTAATTGAAGACGGGCACATTGCCGTGCCAGAGGGGCCGGGGTTGGGCTTTAGCGGCCTCAACGAAGAAGTGCTGCGGTCGTTTGCCGACCCGGACCAGCCGGATATTTTTGGCCCCACCGACGAGTGGGACAGCGAGCGGCCCCACGACCGCTTGTGGAGCTAAAAATGACCTACGAAATCGCCGTGCTCAAAGGCGACGGCATCGGGCCGGAGGTCATGGCCGAGGCCCTGAAGGTACTCAAAGCACTGGGGACTCCTACGCTTACCTTTGCCGAATATCCGTGTGGCGCGGGGTGCTATCTGGATCGAGGGGATCCGCTGCCGGCGGCGACGGTAGAAGGGTGTCGCCGGGCGGATGCGGTGCTGTTGGGCGCGATGGGGCTGCCGCACGTGCGCTGGCCGGACGGGACGGAGATGCGGCCACAAGTCGACTTGCGGTTCCAACTGGACCTGTACGCCGGGGTGCGGCCCATTTACCTCTATGCGGCCGCACATACCCCGCTCAAAGGGCTGGCGGCGGGCGATATCGACTTCGTCATCCTGCGCGAAAACGTCGAGGGGCTTTTTGCCTCCATGAACGGCGGTATCCAGTTGCGCGGCGAAGTGGCGGTGGACTCCATGGTCATCACGCGCAGTGGCACAGAGCGCGTGGTGCGCTACGCCTTTGAGCTGGCGCGGCAGCGCGGTCGGACGCCGATGAAGGTAACGTGCGTGGATAAGGCCAACGTCTTCCGTTCGATGGCCTTTTTCCGCCGCGTGTACGACGAGGTTGCCGCCGACTACCCTGATGTCGAGCGCGACTACGCGTATATCGACGCACTAAGCATGTACTTGGTGCAGCAACCCGCGGGATACGACGTGCTGGTAGCCGAGAATATGTACGGGGACATTATCTCGGACTTGGCCGCTGGTTTGGTCGGTGGCTTGGGGTTGGCTCCTTCGGGCGACATCGGCGAGGACGCAGCCGTGTTCCAGCCCTCGCACGGCACAGCGCCCGACATTGCCGGGCAGGGCAAGGCCAATCCGGTGGCGATGATCCTGTCGGCGGCTTTGATGCTGCGCTGGCTGGGCCAGCAGCACGGCGACTCAGCGGCCACCAGCGGGGCGGAGCGAATCGAAGAGGCGGTGCGCACCGCGATCGGCGCGCAAGGCGTGGGGACGCCCGATTTGGGGGGCACGCTAAGTTGCCGCGCGCTAGGAGAGCGGATTGTCCGCGCCCTCTGACATGGAGCGCCGCACCTTTCTCGGGTTGGGGCTAGGCGCGGTTGCGTGGCCAGCCTTGGGCCGCGCTGCGCCCGTGCGGCCACAGCGGGCGCGCCTGCGCGAGTTGGGCATTGTCATTGGCGAGCTGGCGACTGGTTCCCATAACGCTATCACCGATGTCGCCGGCGTCGAGGTCGGCCATCTGACGCTGATTGAGGATGGTGGCCCGGTATGCACCGGCGTAACGGCGATTGTGCCACGCACGCCCGCGTTTGCCGCCGACTTTACGCTCAACGGCAATGGCGAGCTAATGGGGGTAGGCTCCATGCGCCGCACCGGCCTGTTGGCCGGCCCGGTCCTTTTTACCAACACGTCCAGCGTCGGCGCGGTGTATGATGGAGCGGTGGAGTGGATGCTGGCGCGCGATCCCGACCTGTTCAAAAGCGATTTACAGCCCGCGCCCATAGTCGGCGAGACGTGGGCGGCATTTCTGCACGACGAAGTCGGGCGGCACGTACAGCCCGCGGATGCGCTAGCGGCTCTCGACGCAGCGGGCGGCGGGCCGGTGGCCGAAGGTTGCGTCGGCGGCGGCACTGGGATGCGAGCCTATGGCTTTAAGGCTGGCATTGGCACGGCCTCGCGCCAAATTCCCTGCGACGACCAGCTCTATACTGTGGGGGTGTTGGTGCAGGCCAATTTTGGCCGGCGGCCCCAACTGCGCGTTGATGGCGTCCCGGTCGGTCGGCAGATCACCGACCTGATGCCTGTGCGCGGCGGCAAGAGCAAGTCCATGCTCGCGGCGGTAGCCACGGACGCGCCGTTGCTGCCAATTCAGCTCCAGCGCGTGGGCAAGCGGGTGGCTTTGGGCATGGCGCGCACGGGCGCGATCTCCACCCACGGCAGCGGCGACCTCGCGTTGGCCTTTTCCACGGCCTCTCCCCAAGCAGTGGACGCACTCGCCGACCGCTGGATTTCGGGCGTGTTCCAAGGGGTGGTTGAAGCTACGGAGGAAGCCATTCTCAACGCACTGACTACGGCCTATACCACGACCGGCCGCGACGGTAATACCATCCACGCCCTGCCGCTGGACCACTTGCTCGAAATCATGCGCGCTTACGGCCGGCTCAAATGAAGGCGGGGCCGCACAACGCCATTGTCGATGTGGCCGGCGTCAGCGTGGGGCACGTGGATATTCGCACACCCGACCTACATACCGGCCTTACCGCCGTCGTCCCGTATCCGCCCACGGTGGCCGAGCGCAAGCTGTTTATCGGCTGCTTCTCCATAGATGGCGGCGACGCCATGAGCGGCCTTGGGGTGGCCGAAGACTTCGGCACCTTTTCCTCGCCCATTGTCCTCGCTCCGGTCCCGGTCGTCGGCCGGGTGTACGAATCCCTAATTCGCCACAGCTTGGGCCGCGACCCCGGTCTATCAACCGAAGCGGGCTGGCCGCCGGTGGTCGTGGGCATTGACGACACGGCCGTCAACGATCCGCTGCTCGTCCGCAAGGTTGTTTCTCATGCCCACGCAGAACAGGCGTTGGCCAGTGCCAGCAGCGTGGTGCCTACGGGCAACGCCGGGGTCGGCGGCGGGTTGCAAGCCTTTGGCTACAAGGGCGGCCTTGGCACGGCTTCGCGTCGGGCTGGCGAATACGCGCTGGGCGTACTCGCCGCAGTCAACGGAGGGCGCGCATTGTATTGGGCTGGCCGCGTCCGGCCGGCGGGTGAGGGAGCCGGCGGACCGCAGACTTTTGCCGCGGTTGTAGCCACAGACGCGCCCTTGATTCCGCGTCAATTGCAGCGCTTGGCTGGTCGCGCCGCGCTGGGGCTGGCGCGGACGGGCTTGTGGAACCCGCAGACGCGCGAGGGCCTCGTCCTCGCCTTTTCCACGACGGGCTTGGTCCAAGAGGCGGGCGCAGCGGTGAGGCTGGTGGGCGAAGAAAGGCTCTATGCGCTGTTTGAAGCGGCGGCGGCCGCGGCTGAGGCCGCGGTCATCAATGCCCTCTTGACCGCCGAAACGGTCGGAGCCCTCAAAGCCATGCCGCAGACTGGCTGGCCGGAAGCGGGGGACCGTTGAGCCACAGCTTGCTCGACGATCAGGACGCGCTCCGCGCCTTCCGCGCTCGGCTCTTGGCGTGGTATCGCCAAAACAAGCGGCAGACGAGTTGGCGCGACAGCGGCAATCCCTATCACGTCTGGGTATCCGAGGTCATGTTGCAACAGACCCGGGTCGATCAGATGGCCCCCTATTTCGAGCGTTTTATCGATGCCTTTCCCACCCTGCAAGCGCTGGCTGCTGCTGCTGAGGATCAAGTGCTCAAGGTCTGGGAGGGCTTGGGCTACTATGCGCGGGCGCGCAACATGCACAAGGCGGCCCAGCGCATGGCCTTTGAGTTGGGAGGCCGCATACCGGATACGTACCAAGGGCTGATCGAGCTGCCGGGAATTGGCCAATACACGGCGGCGGCCGTCAGCAGCATTGCCTTCGACCGCGATCACCCGGTGCTCGACGGCAACGTGACGCGCGTGCTCTGCCGCTTGTTGCGGATTGAGGAAGAGCCAACCCGCACCCACGTCAAGGCGCAACTTATCGCTGCTGGCGAGACCTTGCTGGCCCGGGGGGAGGCCGGCGACTTCAATCAGGCGATGATGGAGCTGGGCGCGCGGGTCTGTACGCCGCAAAGCCCTTCTTGCCCGACGTGTCCGGTCGGCGACGGGTGTCGGGCCAAGGCCGAACTGGACGATCCGGCTTCCCTGCCGCGCAAGACTCGCAAGAAAAAGAGGCCGCATTATCACGTGGCGGCTGGCTTGATTGGCAAGGGCGACAAGCTGCTAATCGCCCAGCGGCCTAGCGAGGGGATGCTCGGTGGCTTGTGGGAATTTCCCGGCGGCAAGCAGGAGCCCGGCGAGACCCTGCCCGAATGCTTGGTGCGCGAGATCCGCGAGGAATTGGGCATTGAGATCGAGGTGGAGGCGCGTCTGACGAGCGTGGATCACGCCTATTCGCATTTTAGCATCACCTTGCACGCCTTTGCCGCCCGCTATGTGTGCGGTACGCCCCAAGCGCTGGGTTGCGCTGCGTGGCGCTGGATTGCGCCGGAGGCGTTGGACGACTTTGCCCTGCCGCGGGCCGATCGCCTAATCGTGGAGTTTATGCGCGAGCACGCGCAGCAGATGGAGCTGTTTGGTGAAAGCAAATGAGTTGCTAACCGCGGGCCGACGCCGCGCCCCGGGGCTGGTCTTGCGCGGGCTGTGCATGGGCACGGCGGATGTGATTCCCGGGGTTTCCGGGGGTACGATCGCCTTGATCACGGGCATTTACGACGAGTTGGTCGGGACGATTGCCGCGGTTGATCGACGGCTCGTGGGGGCCTTGGGGCGAGGGTGCTTGTTGGAGGTGTTGCACCGGGTCAATGCCCCCTTTCTGGTGCCGCTGCTGGGCGGCGTGGGCTTGGCCATTGTCTCGCTGGCCAAATTCATAACTTGGCTGCTGGCAGCACACCCCCAGCCCATTTGGGGCTTTTTCAGCGGATTGATCTTAGCCAGCGCGCTCGTGGTCGCCCGGCAGGTCGCCGGCTGGGGGGCGGCGCAGTGGGGGCTGACGGTGCTCGGCGCCGTAGTTGGCTACGCCATTACCACGTTGGCGCCGGTCGAGACCGGGGTTGAGGGCTACAAGTTTGCGCTGGCCGGCATGGTGGCTATCTGCGCGATGATTCTGCCGGGGATTAGCGGCTCGTTTCTGCTAGTGGTCATGGGCAAATACCGGCAGGTCTTGACAGCCGTACACGAGTTCAATTGGACGACCTTGGCCCTTTTTGGCGTTGGGGCAGTCATCGGTTTGCTGGGCTTCTCGCGGCTGCTCAAACGCCTGTTGACCCACTTCCGCGCTAGTACGATGGCCTTTTTGGTGGGCTTAATGTTGGGTTCCCTGCGCAAAGTGTGGCCGTTCCGCAACGCGCTGGAGGACGGGGGCTACGAATGCGCGTGGCCGCAGGCATTCAACGGCGAGGTTTGGCTGAGCTTGGGGCTGATGGCGGCGGGCGCGGTGCTGGTCTTGGCGTTGGAGCGGCTGGGCCGAAAGCGGTGACCACAGCACTGGACACAGGTGAATGGCCTCTTTGCGGCCCGTGAGCGAGTCGCGGAACTTGCGCGTGGCCGCCAGCGTGGCGGAGCCGGTAGCTACGATCTTGAGGTGGGGGTATTCATCGGCGGCGATTTTCAGCAGGCGACTGGGGTCGGCGCGGCGGTGCATTTCGTCAAATACCAACGCCTTCTCCGGCGGTTGGCTGTCGAGGAATAGTTCGAGGTCGTCAAGGGCGTGCAGCGTAGAGGGCAGGTTGCAGTTTACGTACGCGGCGTCTGGCAGCATCTGAGTCAGGGTCGTTTTACCTACCCGGCGGACGCCGGAAAGCCAGACGATCGACCGGTAGGACCACGCCCGCTGAATCGCTCTAGCCATAGAGTGCGCTTAGCTGGATACGCGCTCTACTCAGCGGCTGTTGCCGTTGTGCTCAGCGGAGCCAAACTCGTCATCGCGCAGGGCGTTGCGGGCGTCGTGAAAGCGGCGGATGCGCCGCACGAAAATGAAAATTAGGCCCGCTAGTGCCGCGTAGAGCAAGTACTGATAGATCGGCTCGGTCCAGCCTAGCACCACCGGCCAGAGGCTGGCGATGCACAGCAAGATGAAAATATCTTCGATCAGCTTGTGCCTTTTTTCTCGCTGCTGTTCGCGTTCAGACGTCATCGGATAGGGCCTTGTAAATGGCGTAGTTTTTGAGGACTAGCTTGACGTAGAGGCGGGTCTCCTTAAACGGGATGCGCTCGACAAAAGCATCCGGGTCCTCAGAGGGAAAGGTCTTGAGCCACTGGCGGGCGTTGTGCGGGCCAGCGTTGTAAGCGGCCAAGCCCAGTTCAAAGCCCAAGTCCGCGCCCGCGTCGGTCGTGAATCGGCGCATTTGGTCGCCGAGAAAGTAACTGCCCAAGCGGATGGAGATGGCCGGGTCGAAAAGGGCATGCAGTTCAAAGGGTTTCACCTTCAACCGCCGCGCGAGGTTGAGGCCGGTATGGGGCATGATCTGCATCAGGCCCCGAGCACCCGCCCGCGACACTGCTTTTTCGTTAAACGTGCTCTCTTGGCGAATGACCGATAGGACCAGGTAGGGGTCAACTTGGGCCTCGGCGGCCGCCTGCACGATCTCTTCCCAGTAGTAAGTCGGGTAGATGCGCGCCAGTTCCTCCAGGTCTTTTCCATCGAACAGCCGTCGCGAAAGCCGCATGGCTTGGTCGCGAAAGCCGAGTGCTTCGTAGTAGTTGCGGATGAGTTTTAGCGCGGTCTTGTGGCCCGCGTAGTCGCGGACGGCTTGCTCCATCTCGGCAGCCGACCACTCCTTTAGCCCCAATTGGTTCAGCAAACCAGCGCGTTCGAGGTGGGCCCGGTGAGCCAGTGGGGGGACGTCTTGGCGGAGGCTGTCAGCAGCGAGTCGCCCTTGGAGTTGAACGGGGTCGCTATAGCCCAATTGGACGGCGCGGGTCGAGTAGTACGAGCGGGGAAATCCGGCGGCCGCACGGTGGTAGAACGCGGTAGCGTCCTTTGTCTGGCCCAGCCGATCGGCACTTTTTCCAGCCCAGTACAGGGATTGGTCGATGATATGGGGCTGGCGCGCCTGCTGACTGGCGCGTTCAAAGGCGGCGAGGGCTTCGGAGTATTGCTCTTGGCAATAGAGCGCGAAACCGACGCTCCAACGCGCTTCGTCGCCGTAATCGGTTTGCGGGTAGTGCTCGGCTAGGCGACGATGCAGCGTCTCGGCGCGGGCGAACCGGCCGTTGCGCTCAGCGGCTTTGGCCGCCTGCCACAGGGCGTCGTCGGCCAAGTCGTGCTGGGGGTAGCGCTTGGCAAAGTTGGCATAAGCCGTAAAGGCCCTGTCTTCGCGGTCTCTGCTGACCGCAAGGCTGGCGAGGCGATAAAGGGCCGCGGGGCTGCCGTAGCGCTCGTAAACCTTGCGGAAAACTTGCTCGGCCCTAGTGTAGCGCCCCGCAGCTAGGTGGATGCGGCCGATCATAAAGTGCGCTTGGGCGACGCGCTGGTCGCCGCTGTGGGTGCGGATGAAGTGCTGAAAGCTCTTAATGGCTTGGTTGTACTGCTTGTGGCTGTAGTAGGTATGCGCCTTGGCATAAGCCGTGCGGGCGTCGAGCTTTTTGGGCAAGTGCGCTAGGCTATTGCGGGCGTGGCTGGAACGAGGGTGTTTTTCTAGCAATTCCAAACGCCACTTGTGCGCCTGCGCCGAGTTGTGCTTTTGGCTAGCGGTTGCGAGCAAGTAGAGGATGCGCGCTGGATCGGCACTCTGCGCGAGTTGCTCCTTGTATAGGGGGAGGGCCTTGGTGGGATGCCCGGTGGATCGGTAGAGAGCGGCCAAGCGCAGGCTGGCCGGGTTGCAGAGGATGGAGTTGGTTGAGGTCGCGAGAAAGTTTTCGTACGCGGCGATGGCGTCGTGCGTCTGACCTAGGTCCTCTAGGGAGTAGGCCATCCAGAGGCGGCGGTAGTCGTCCAAGGGCGGCAAGTCGAGGCGGAGCAGCCGATCATAGGCGTGGCTGGGCTTTTTGAGTATGCGCTCGCAAAACGCCCGCTGGAACTCGATGTGCGCTTGGTTGGTCGGGGCGTGTTGGCTCGTGTCTAGGGCGGTGAGTTGGGGATAGGCGAGATCGCAGCGGTCGGCGGCGAT
>RKRN01000202.1 GCA_007571365.1 Candidatus Latescibacterota bacterium | reverse complement strand
CGCACCCGACGACCCAACACATCGTACACCCTAAGCGACACCTGCGCCGCATCCGTGGCCAACTCAAGGGGCAGCACCACCGCCGGATTGAACGGATTGGGATAGCTGTCGCCCAGCCGATGCTGTGCGGGTCGTGCAGCCGACGACTGCACCGCCGTCGTTGTCGGCTCGCCCAGCGAACTCTTGAGCACATGGACGCCGTCGTAGAGATGGTCCAACACCACCAAGTCTAAGTCGCCGTCGCCATCGACATCGCCGGGCAGCACCTCAACGCCATCGCCATCCAAGCGGTAGGTCTCCACCGAATGCGGGATACTCGCCAAGCCGCCCCACGCGACGAACACGCCGACCCCGGAGGCGCGGTCTCCGCCGACGTACACCCAATCGCCGACCCCATCGCCATCTAAGTCCTCCACCAACACCGACGACCGCACAAACAGCCGATCATCATATAGGACCTCTTCTTCCATCCCGTCGCCGTGTTGTCCGCGCCGCAGCACCAATCCCTGGCGGCCCTCCGAAATCTGGCGCAGCGACGTGAGCAAATCCGCCTGTCCATCGCTGTCGAAATAGCCGGCGACGACCCGGTCATACAGATGAGACTTGCCTATGCCAAGTACCCAATAGTCGAAGGTAAACACCGTGCCCTCCAGCATATCCGGTGCGTCGCCGACCGGAGCCACAAGGAGCCGCTCCGGATCTCCCGCACTGGAAATTCCAGGCACCCACAGCACTTGGGGCGTCCCCCTGTCGGTGAAGGAGCCAACCCAAGCCGGCCAATGGCTCTGGCCAACGCCCGGCACCGCCGAGACGGTCCATACGCCGTGCTCTACATCCCAAACCTCCAAGTAAAACTCGTCGGTCTCTGAGCGGCGGGCGGCAAACAGTTCGACATCGCCATCGCCATCGGCGTCAATCACGCCCATTAAGCCCCCCTTTAGCTGGGTCTGTTCCTCGATCTGCAAGTCCTCCCCGATAGACCAGATTGCAATACCGTAGTCTATATCCAGCGCGAGCTCGTCTTGGCCGTCGCCGGTTAGGTCGCCGGCGAGCATCCCATTGATGCCCGATTCAAGCGGGCCGAAGCGCACGGTTTGAAAGGCTCCTGTACCGTCATTGAGGGCCATCACCCAACTCATGCGACGATCAAGAAGCCCTTGGATCCAAGTGGAAAACAAATCCAAGTCGCCATCGGCATCTAAGTCCGTCAATACGCCGAATTTGCTGTCGTAAAATCCGCCCCAATCGCCCAAGCCCGGCGTAATCGGATAGAATACCGGCGGCGCAAAACGCCCGCGACTGAGCTTTGCCCGCGCCGCGTTCAACCTGCTGGTCCGTTGGCACGAACTACAACCGGATAAAAACGGCTTCGTCCCGTTGACCATGGCCGAATTCAGCTTGTAGGCGACTAGCACCAGTGGTTAGTAGCATTACATGTTCGTCAGCCAGCGCCCCTTTTCCGCAGTCAACGCATAGATCGCGCCCCATACTCCCGACACGGAAACCTCGCCCAAAATCAACCCTAAGAAGAACGGCTTGGCACTTTGGAACAGGCGTACGCCGCCAAAGCGCAGGATGACCAGTTTCAACAGCCAAGCGATCAGGGCCGAGAACCAGATTTGACTCGTCAGCCAACCCACGGCGATAGCAAAGCCTATCGGGTGAAAGGGCCACCAAAACCACCGGTGTTGCGCCCACATCAAAAAGCCCTCCACGGCCGCGCCAATCCCCTTGAAGAGCCAACCGCGCATGTTGGCCTCGGGCATGTTGAGAATGGTCGGGCCGATGTACGGCCAGCCGTGGGCACCGGCCCAATTGATCAGCGACAGATTAACCGCTCCATAGGTGTAGGCCAGTTTTAAGGTCATGTAGGCCGCCGCCAAAAGGCTACACACCAGGGCCAACATCAGGCCCCAAAACAGCCGCGTCTTGGGGCCGGGGACCTGCTCGGCGAGTTTGAGGCCATTGGCGCAGGCGACCATCGGCGAAGTGCGCGATTCGCCTTGCCAAATAAAGGTGAAGTTGAGGGCGACCAAGCCCTTGGCCCCGAGGACTGAAGTACCCAAACCCGAAATGATGAAGTACGCTGGGACGATGGGGCTGCGGGCAGTGGCCACGCCGCCGGTGGCTACCACGCGAGCGACCAAGATGAAGAACAGCAAGCTGACGACGAGCAGAACTGGCAGTACCGCAATCGGCACCCCCGAACGCCAAAGCCACCCGGCAACAAACAGCAGGCTGCCCAAAAAGCCGAGCAAGGCCGTGCGATAGCTGAGCAACTCCTCGCGGTCATCAACGCCGCCGTGCGGGTTCCAGAGCTTGCGCCAGACCTCTCTGAGATGGGGCCGGGCAGTCCACAATCCAAAGAGCACCAACACAATGACTGCGCCGGTGGCTTGATGGGTCAGGTCGGCTGGCTGCGAGTACTCGTACGCGCTCAGACGCTCAGTGCTGGCGATGCCGAGCGTCTTGAAGACGCCCTCCTCCACCTTGGAAAACACGTAGAAAAACCAGATGCTGAACGTGATCTCGAGATTGACCAAGTAGAAGAAGCCGACCCAAGCCAAGTTGAGCGCAACCGGCAGGTGCAAGGTATGGTTTAAGAAGGAAAACCGGCCCCGCGGGAGGTATTCGGGCACGAACGGAAAGTAGTGGTTGAGGGCGTTGAGACTGAGCAGGATGCAGGGCACGGCAAACCCCAGCCACATCCGCTGATTTTTAAAGAAAGACGCCACACACGCATTGGCGTCCTTCTCAATCATATTCTGCGGTAGCTGCACCATCGGGTAGGTCAGCCGCTCGTGGACCGACCACTGGCGGTGGAGGATGGCACTCATGCAGATCAGCATGAAACTCATGGCCACGATCAGTGCCAGCCAGTAGGCCATCGGCTCCACCCAGACGCCCCACGGGATGGCTGCACCCTGCGGCAGGCCCTCGTAGTAATTCTTGATGGCCTCAAAGTCCTGCGGCGCGATCCACGCCGGGATAAAGTCGTAGAACAGCTCGGCGTAGTTGTTTTCGGGGGTGGCGTAGTAGAAGGGATAGACGATGGTGCCGATGAGGAAGAACATCAGGCCCCAAGTCGGCACCGTGACCGCCATCATCAACATGCAGTAAATCAGCACTAGATCGGCTTTGGCCAAGGCAAAATGGCGACCGATCAGGGCCACGAACCCATTGATCGCAAAGGCTAAAATAAAAAAGAGAAAGAGCGCACCCGGCGAAGAGGGATTGAAGCCGACCCAATAGTAATTGAACACGACCCCGTACGGCGCGAGTAGGCCCACCGCCAGGGAAAAGGCAATGCCGATTAGCAGGCCCTTGAGGCTAAAAGGCGATTTGGGCATGGACCGACGAGTTTTGTCGATGGCCCTACTCAGCGGCCGAGGCGGCCAAAAGCCCCCCATCCACCGGCAGGGACGCCCCAGTGATGCAGCCAGCGGCCGGCGAGCAGAGGAAAACCACGGCCCGGCCAATGTCTGCGGGGGTGCCCGGACGACGCAGGGGAACGATGTCGTGGAGCCGTGGGTCGAGAACGCCCAAGGCCGGAGGCGGTTCGTTAAAGACGTGATCGGTGTCCATGTAGCCGGGCATGATGGCGTTGCAGCGGATTCCGTATACACCCAAGTCGACGGCCATGCTTTCGGTCAGGCGCAGGACGCCGGCTTTAGCCGCTCCGTAGGCCGTGTCGTTTTTCCACGCCCGCCGCCCATGCACCGACGAAGTACTGACGATGGCTCCCCCGCCACCCTGCGCCACCATGGCGCGCGCCGCTTGCTGCGAGCACAAGAAAAAACCCTTGAGGCCCACGTCGAGGTTTTGGTCCCAATTCTCCTCGCTGAGCTCGAGGAAGGGCTCGCCCGTGCCGCCGTAGGGGTTGTTGACCAAGATGTCAATGCGGCCAAACCGTTTGAGAAAGGCCGCAAACATCGCCTCGACTTGATCGCGAGCGGCAATGTCGCTTTGAAAAAACTCGGCCTCGCGGCCCACGGCGCGGATCAAGTCCAAAGTTTTGCCGACATCCTCGTCGTCGTGCAGGTCGTTAATGCCCACATCGCAACCCGCTTCGGCTAAAGCGAGAGCGATGCCGCGGCCAATGCGGCGCTTGCCGCCGGTGACGAAGGCTTTCTTGCCGCTGAGCAAGTATGCGGACATAGTATACTCCTTGGGTTAGACGACTTCGGGGTGGTCGTGCATGGAGGGGGTGGCCATGATGCGCTTTTGCCGTTCGGTCAACTCGCCGTACTCTTCGACGTTGTAAAATTTCTTGGCCCACGTGGAGTAGCCGGGGCTGTATTTGTAGAGCAACGTGCGGCGTTGGTGCGCGGCACGCCACGGCCTGGTGCCGTGGATGAGGGCCTCGGTAAAGAACAGCGCATCCCCGGCCTTGGCGGTCGGTTGGACCACGTAATGCGCGGCGCGCTCAAAGCACCTGACATCTTGCGGCAAGTTGCGCGGGTAATTGGTCTTGTGGCTGCCCGGTACGCAGGCAAAGCCGCCGTCGCCCTCGTTGGCATCGGCGAGAAAAAAGGTCACCACGCTCAGGCCATTGCGCATCTGGCCGTCGCGGTAACTGAACCAGTGATCGGTATCTTGGCTAGGACCGCCGTGGAGACCGCCGCGGGCGTCGCCGCGGTTCATGATGATGGCGTAGTCGTGATCAATGCGGACCTTGGGGCCGATGAGTTCAATCAAGTAGGGCAAGATCTTGGGGTGGTCAATTAGGTCTTTGGTCGCCTGGCCCCAAGCACTGACCTTGTTCAAATCATTGCGCGGGTGGTTGTCCCAGCCGTTGAGGCGTCGATCCACCAGCGCGTTGAGATCGTCCAGCTCCCGCTGGCTGAGGACGTCTTTGATGACCAGATAGCCCTGCAAGTCAAAGACGAATTTTTCTTCTTCGTTCATGGCGTGATCCTTTCTATTCGGCGTAGATGTCCTGCATCTGATAGGCGTCGAGCGAGACCAACTCGGCACTCTGGCCCTGTGCGCGCAGCGAGACCCCGACGCTGTCGGCGCGGTCGGGATAGACCCGTGCGGCCACGCATTGCTGGCCGTTGGCAAAAACTTCGACGACGCTCTTATCGACAAAGACCCGCAGCTTGAGCGTCTCGCCCGGGGCGAGGACGACCGGAGCGGTTTCCGGGGCGCGGGAGAGGACATCGGGCGCGACCGAAGCGTACGAAGTGTCGAGCGAGATCAGGCTCTGATGGTGGTCGCGGCCAAAGACGCGGTTGCTAAAGCCCCGGTTTTTGAAGAAGGCGATGCGCGTGTGCTCCGCCTTGCCGGGCGCCCGCAAGACGTTGAGTTCGACCATAGGCGCGTCTTGCGGGTCGATTTCAGCGACGATTTCTAAGGCGTTGCCGC
>RKRN01000044.1 GCA_007571365.1 Candidatus Latescibacterota bacterium | reverse complement strand
GGACATGCAGGACGAACGGGACGCCCCCTTATTGCGCATCTCGGCCACCACCGGCACCACCGAACAACTGCACAGCGGCACGGGGACGCCAATGGCCGAACTCACGGCCACGGATTTTAGGCTGTCGTCGCGGAGCCAGCGCAGAATGGCCTGACGGGAAATGAATACGTGGATCAGGCCGGAGAGGAGCAGCCCCAGCAGAAGCATGGGGGCTAGCAGTAAAAAGGAAGACCAGAGAACGGCAAAAAAACTGGTCAATATTGCAAGAAAATCAAAGGGCATTCTGTGCAATCCCATCGTCCGGCGGGTGAATCCAGACGAATTCTCAGAAGAATATCTTGTGCAGCAGGCGCAGGTTGCGGCCAGGTTCGGGTAGGATCTCTTTGACGCGGTTGAGGTGGTTGCGGTACACCGCGTCCGTGGCGTTTTCTAGGGTCAGGGAGAAGGTGTGCAGACGGCCCCCCCACTGCGCGTAGTACTGGCTCGCAAGATCCAGCACTGCGTAGCCTTCGGTAGGCTTTTCAAACTCGCCGGTCTGGTCCTGTTCCGCAGCCAAGCGCACGTCAATAGTCGCACTCAGGGCCTCAGTGGGTTGGCACGTCAGGCCCAGATGCCCTTGCAGGGGCGGCAGCCGCGGCAGGGGTTCGTCGTCGAGATCAGTGAGCCGGCCGCGCACATAGCTGAGGGTGCCGGCCACTTTCCAAGGCTCGGCTAAGGGCCAATCGAAGGTAACTTCGGCCCCGTGCATGAGGACGCGCTCCCCCACAGTCCGATAAAGAAAAAGATCGGCGCGCCGCAGACTGCGCTCGCCGCTATTCTTGGGAAAAATGTACCCATCGATCGCATTGCGGAAGACGGCCAAGTGTACATGGCCGTCTTCGCGGTGGTAGTCGGCAAAAAGCTCCAGTCCCAAGCCGCGTTCGCTGTCGAGGGCCCCATTGCCCACCTCGTACGCATAGGAGGCCAGATGCGGCCCTTCGGAGAACAGCTCTTCGATGCCGGGAGCGCGAAAGGTGCGCATTAAGGTCGAGCCCAACGTCAAAGTCGAAGTGGCGCGATAGTGATTGGACCAACCGGCCGACATCCCGGCAAAGTCGCGCGTCTGGATGCGGCCGACCCGGCGCGAATAGCGCACCTCGCGCGGCTCGACGCGGCGGGCATCCACGCGCCAGGCCGCATTGGCCGCCCAAGGCCCATGCTCCCACTCTTGGTACGCGAACAAAGCACCGGCGTATTCTGCGGCCGGCGGCGTATAGTTGAGCCCGGCCGCGGCATAGTTGCGGTACTCGTACCACAGGCCAATCGCACCGTTGGCAAGGTGGGCCAGCGCACCGCTGTTGTGCGTGAGTACGCCAAACTCCAGCCCCAAGGCGCCACTCGCTTCAAATTCGCCGTGCTGATAGCGCGAAAACGAGTGGTGCAACTCCAAGCGTTGGAGCCAGTCCGGCCCGGTGACAATTTCGCCACGCCCTTCGAGGTGCTGCCGCTGGAGATCAATGGATACGCCGTGTGGGTGGCCGCCGACCGGGTCGGGGGGGATGCCGTAGTCGGAGTTGTACAAGCTGCCAGATGCGCCCACATGCCCCCAAGGACGCACCAGACTCAGGCCGACCGAAGCATTGCCCGTGCGGATGTCCGTGTTGGCGAGCACCCCACGCGGGGTGGCAATATCGTCGGCGTTGCGCAGACTGCTGTCGAAGCGCAGGGCCAAAGGGCCGAGCGGCTGTTCGAGGGCCAGGCCGCCGGACAGACCTCGGTTGACGCTCTCCCCTTGATACGTCACCGTGCCTCCGAAGCCATCGGGCAGCTCAGAGGGCACGTACCCCCGCACCACATTGACAACCCCGGCCAAGGCGTTGGAGCCGTAGAGCAAGGTGCGAGGGCCGCGCACGACCTCAATGCGCTCGGTAGTCATCGGCTCGATAGCCACGGCGTGGTCCGAGGCGGTGGCAGACAAATCGCCGGTGCGCTCGCCATCTTCGACCACCAGCAAGCGGTCGCCGCCCAGCCCGCGCAGCACCGGACGCGCCGGTGCCGGGCCCATTGAGTGCTGAGCAATGCCCGGCTCGTAGTCGATGGTCTCGGCGATAGTGCGGCTCAAATTCTGCCGCAGCTTGCTGCCGCTGAAGACGACTTCGGGTGCTTGGAGCGGAGAAACAGGGCGCGTGTGTTCGCCTTCGATGAGAATCCCCTCTACCCGCAGGGACTCGTGGCCGATAGCCAGATCGACATGGGTGGTATCTCCGGCGACGACCTCCACCTTAAAGCGGGCCTCGTGGTAGCCGACGTGTAGGCTTTGCAAGACGTGCGCACCGGCGGGTACGTTAGCGAAGAAGAAGGCCCCCTCGACGTCGCTCATCCGCGCCCGTTCGAGCCCTTCAATGACGACGGTAGTCCAACCGACGGGTTGGCCGCTTTCGGCGTCGATCACATGGCCGGCTAAAGCACCAGTCTGGTCGCCCCAAGCGGAACCTACCGCTAGGCCGAGGACAGGTGCGAGCCTCAGAAGCTGTCTGCAAACCCACCTAGGTCGTGTTGAACCGCGGCCGGTCATTCCCGCAAATGCGGGAAGGGCCAATGTACAATGCAGACGGCCTCTCAAAAGCAACCGGGGCCAGATCCTGCGGCCTGTGTTTTTTATTTCTCGGCTACTCAATTGCGCTTGACATAAGGGCACGGGACCGGAGTTTGCCTCCGGTCCCGCGTCGCTTCTATCTATGAAGGCCGCAGCAGCTCTAACCACTTCACCCTTCATCATCGTGCTCTTCGTGTTCCTCACCGGGTCCGTCCTCGCTGACGTGAATCTCGATTTCCGGCGAGACGAAATCGACGTGGCCTTCGTGGTCGATTTTGAGGCGGATGGCAGTTTCGCCTTCCGCTAGGCCGATGATGTGAAAAGCCCACGCCCCATCCTCGGCGTGGTGCTCAACTTCGGCGATGCTCTCGTCGGCAATTTCCCAACCGAGGGAGTAATCATCGGCTTCGTCTGGGGTAAAGAGATCGCCGTCTTCGGCGATAAAGCGCACGGACAGCAGGGCGGTTTCCTTGCCGTGGCCGACTTCAATTTCGCCGGACACCTGACCGCTTTCAACGCGGACGATTTCAGCACCGCTATCGCGCACGATCAGGCCGATAGCCTCGGCATGGTCATCATGGTGATCGGGATCGACGGGATTGTCGTCGTCGCCGCAGCTAGCCATAAAGAGGGCCAAGGCGAAAATGCTCAACGCAGACATACTTCTTTTAAACATAGTGCTAGTCTCCAATGGTTTGACCGTCCACGCACACTTTCCCTAGGCATTGTGTGCAGAACGAGAATTTAATGGTACGCGAAATGGATATGGAGAGAGGCACCCACGCCCTTAGAAGCTGTTGAGTTAAAACGAACTATCGGTCACATCCGTCGATTTGACGGCGGTTTCAGCGTCCGGTGGCCGACAAAAAGAGGCTTATACGCTTTTTCAGTCGGATATTCCGAATAACTCAACAGATTCTAAGGCAGTTTACCAGCGTGGATGCACTAGCACCGGGGCGGCCCTCGGTTGAGATGGGTAAAGCGAGGAGAAAAAAGAGGTACCGGTACTGTGCGCGGAGCGGACGGATTTGGCTCAGCGGCATTCAGTGCCACGAGCGCGAGCGCCAAGCCGCCAACAAGGAGCGATAGGCTGCTCTGCAACAGGCAAGCCGGGCAGTTTTCAGGCTCGACGGGACTCTCGTGGCAAAGCTGGTGGCCGAAGGGTAGGCCGCCGCTTACAGCCGCAAAGAGCACGGTCAGGGCCAGCAGGGCCAGCGAGCCTAGCGAGATGTCCGTTTTGCGCGTTAGCATGATCTTTGATTTTAGGGGTCTGGCCGAAAAAACGCAACAGATTCTGCGGCCTGTGGCTTTTATCTGTCGGCTATTCAATTGCGCTTGGCATAGTGCGCGGGACCGGTGCTTGCGTCCGGCCCCGCGTCGCTTTTACCTATCAAAAACCGCAGCGGGCCTAACCGCTTTACCCTTCCTCATCGTGATCATCGTGCTCTTCGTGTTCCTCACCGGGCCCATCCTCACTGACGTGAATCTCGATTTCCGGCGAGACGAAATCGGCGTGGCCTTCGTGGTTGATTTTGAGGCGGATGGTGGTCTCGCCTTCCTCTAAGCCGATGATGTGAAAAGCCCACGCCCCATCCTCGGCGTGGTGCTCAACTTCGGCGATGCTCTCGTCGGCAATTTCCCAACCGAGGGCGTAGCCATCCTCTTCGTGTGGCGTGAAAAGGTCGTCGTCTTCGGCGATAAAGCGCACGGACAGCAGGGCGGTTTCCCTGCCGTGGCCGACCTCAATTTCGCCGGACACCTGACCGCTTTCAACGCGGACGATTTCAGCGCCGCTATCGCGCACGATCAAGCCGACGGCCTCGGCGTGTTCTTCGTGCTCCGAATCAACGGGGTTATCGTCGTCGCCGCAGCTAGCGATAAAAAGAGCCAAGGCGAAAACGCTCAACGCAGACATACTTTTTTTGAACATGGTGCTAGTCTCCAATGGTTTGGGCGTCCATGCGCGCTTTCCTAAGGTGTTGCACACAAGACGGGAGTTTAATGGTACGCGAATTGGAGCTGGAGAGCGGCAACCACGCCCTAAGGCGGTTTACCAGCGTGGCTGCACTAGCACCGGGGCGGGCCTCGGTTGAGATGGGTAAAGCGAGGAGAAAAAAGAGGTAGCGGTACGGTACACGGCGCGAACGGGCTTGACTCAGCGGCATTTAAGGCCACGAGCACGAGCACCAAACTCCCAACAAGGAGCGATAGACCGCTCTGTAACAGGTAAGCCGGGCAGTTTTCGGGCTCGACGGGACTCTCGTGGAAAAGCTGGTGACTGTAGGGTAGCCCGCCGATTACAACCGCAAAGAGCACGGTCAGCACCAGCAAGGCCAGCGAGCGTGGCGAAAGGTCCGTTTTGCGCGTTAGCATGACCTTTGATTTTAGGGGTCTGGCCGAAAAAACGCAACTTTTAGCGTACGTGATGCCCTCATAGCAGGCTTGCCTTTGCTAGGCAATGCTCCCTTCTTATCACAAAGCAGGTCGCCTTATCCCAACGCTAGGAGGCTATTGAGTGACCGTTGAATTTCTTGGGATATTAACCAGTTTTTTTGCCTTTCTCTGGTCCTCCTTTTTGCTGCTAGCGCCCATGCTTCTGCTGGGGCTATTTCTGTCGGGCCTGCTCCACGTGTTCATTTCCCGCCAAGCCATTCTGCGCTGGCTCCGCGACGATAGCCTCAAATCCGTAGCTACGAGCTCGGCCATTGGCGTCCCCGTGCCGCTGTGCAGTTGTTCGGTGGTGCCGGTGGTGGCCGAGATGCGCAATAAGGGGGCGTCCCGTTCGTCCTGCATGTCC
>RKRN01000178.1 GCA_007571365.1 Candidatus Latescibacterota bacterium | reverse complement strand
CCCTCGCACGTTGTCTCACGCAGGCGCACCCGTCCAGCGTCTGAGCAAGAAAGTACTCAAGCTGCCCACGGCGGTAAATAGCCCCAAGCCGAGCAACGTGCAAAACAGAATGCAGGCAAAGAGGTAGTCGGTTTTGGCTTGGCCGTTGGTGAGGATGATCAAGTAGCCGAGGCCAAAGTCTTGGGTGCCGTAGCCGGCGAAGAATTCGCCGACAATGGCGCCGATGACCGATAGGCCGCTGGAGATGCGAGCACCGACGAGCATCTGCGGTACGGCACTGGGGACGCGGAGCTTGAACAGCACCTGCCAACGGCTGGCCTTGTTGAGGGCGAAGAAGTCGAGGAGGTAGGGATCGACGCGGGTCAAGCCGTCGGTGGTATTGGCGATGACCGGGAACAGGGCGATGATGAAGGAGACGGCGACCACGCCTTGGAGACCATAGCCGATCCACAGGATGATCAACGGCGCGATAGCTACGATGGGCATGGTTTGCAAGAAGATCGCATATGGGTAGAGGCTGCGCTCAATGAGGCGCGACTGGGAAAACAGCAGGGCGACCAAGAAGCCAAAGGCAAAACTGAGGACAAAGCCCAAGAGGGCCCCTAAAGCTGTCAGCGAGGTAGCCGACAGCAGGCGCGGCAAGTTGTCGGCGATGGCTTGGGCCACGCGCCGGGGACCCGGCAGCAGGAAAGGCTCGATCGCCAAAAGCGAGACCGCCGCTTGCCAAACGCATAGGACTAAGGCGAAAAACAGCAGTGGCGGCAGGGTGTTAGTCGTTAGGGAATGCAGTCTTTTCATATAGTCCATTAGGCTACATCGGCGTGGCTGAGTTGGCGCGAAATCTCGCTGGTTATGCGGATGAACTCCGGGGCGCTGCGCAGATGCGCCGAGCGCGGATAGGCAAACGGGATGGGTGCGTCGGCGAGGATGCGGCCGGGGCGTGCGCTCATCACGAGGACCCGCTGGCTGAGAAACACGGCCTCGGAGACGCTGTGAGTGACAAAAAGGCCGGTCCAGCGATCTTGTTGCCACAAACGCAACAGTTCCTCGTTGAGCCTATGGCGGGTGATTTCGTCGAGTGCGCCAAAAGGCTCGTCGAGCAGTAGGATTTGCGGGCGGGTCACCAGGGCGCGGGCAATGGACACCCGCATGCGCATGCCGCCGGAGAGTTGGGCCGGATACGCAGCGGCAAAGTCGGTGAGGCCAACCAGTTCAAGCGTCTGGGCGACGCGCTCGGCAGCGGCCTCGCGGCGTAGCTCTAAGGGGAGAGTGATATTGTGCGCGACCGATCGCCAAGGCAGCAGCGTGGCGTCTTGGAAGACGAAGGCGAGGCCGAGCGGATCGTGGCCAGCCACGCGCAACTCGCCGCTGGTGGGCGCGTCGAGCCCGGCCACGAGGCGGAGGAAGGTGGATTTGCCGCAGCCAGAAGGGCCGACGATGGAGACGAACTGACCGCGACCGATTGCCAGATTGAGATCGCGCAGGGCTTGAACCCCGGCGGGGAAGTGCTTGTTGAGTCCGGCGGCGACGACGAGCGGAGACTCCATTCAACCTCGGGGATGGTAGGTCTTGTGGACTTCCTTGAGATAGCTGAGGTCGAGATGCGTGTAGATTTGGGTGGTGGAGATGTCGGCGTGGCCCAACAGCTCCTGCACGGCGCGGAGGTTGGCGCCGCCTTCCAACAGATGCGTGGCAAAGGAGTGACGCAGGGTATGGGGACTAATCTCCCTACCGATGTGGGCCTTGTCGCCAGCGGTTTTGATGATTTTCCACACGCTCATCCGCGAAAGCGGCCCGCCTTGGGCATTGAGGAAGACGTGGTCGCTCGAGTCGGGACGGGCGAGGTGAGGGCGGCCCTGACGCAGGTAGTGTCTGAGCGTGCGAGCGTCTTTGGCTGCAATGGGCACGATGCGCTCGCGTCGGCCGCAGATGCGGACTAGGCCCCGCGCCAGCAGCAGGGCCTCTTGTTGCAACGCGGTCAGCTCGGAGACGCGGATGCCGGTGGCGTAGAGCACGGCGAGGATGGCCCGGTCGCGCTGGCCCAGCGGCTCGTCCGGGTCGGGCGCGGCGAGCAGGGCAGCGATTTCCGCGCCCGAGAGTACGTCGGGCAGACGGCGCTCTAGTTTAGGTGCGTCGAGGAGTTCGGCTGGGTTGTGCGTCGTTGCGCCGTGAAGCAGTAAATACTGGTGGAAGCGCTTTATCGAGGTGAGGTTGCGGGCCATGGTGGAAGCCGTTAGACCGGCGTCGCGCAGGGCGTGGAGCAAGTGGGCGATATGCTGGTGTTGGACCGCTTCTAGGCCCTCGACGCCTTGGGCGGACAGGTGGTGCAGATAGCGGTTGAGGTCGCGGCGATAGGCGTCGAGAGTATTGGCGGCCAGCCCATGGTCGCGCTCCATGGCCTCGAGGAAGCGCTCGCAGGGGATGGACAGAGCCGCTGGCAACGGGCGTTCAGGCTTGGATTTCGGGCGGGCCATGATCCGGGCCGTTGAGATGGGCCAGCAAGGCGTCGGCTTGTTGGCGGCTAAAGCCGGGGAGGGCGGCAATTTGCTCGGCTGGCGTGGCGGCGATGCGCTTGACCGAGCCAAAGGCAACCAGCAGGGCCCGGCGCTTTTGCGGGCCAATGCCGGGAACGTGGTCCAAGGCCGAACTGAGCACATTCTTGGCGCGTTGCTGGCGATGGTTTTTGAGCGCGAAGCGATGGGCTTCGTCGCGCAGCATCTGCAGCAGCCGCAGGCTGGCCGAGGTCTTGGGCAGCAGCCGGGGCGTGCGCTGGCCCGGCAGGAAGACTTCCTCAAAGCGCTTGGCCAGACCGACGACGGGTTGGTCTGCAAGGTCTAGTTCGCTCAAGGCGGCGAGTGCGCTGGCCAGTTGCCCCGGCCCGCCGTCGATCAGCAGCAAGTCGGGCCGGGGCTCGTTGCGCTCGGCTAGGCCGCGGAAGCGGCGATAGACCACTTGGTGGATGGCGGCGTAGTCGTCGGGTTGGGCAAGGTCGCGGATTTTGAAATAGCGATACTGGCTGCGCTTGGCCCGGCCATCGATAAAGCAGACCACTGAGCCGACCGGGTGCTCGCCCTGGAAGGTCGAGATGTCGATGCCTTCGATGCGGCGCGGCGGAGCCGCTAGCTGCAAGTCGCGCTGGAGGGCATAGACGGATTGGGGGATGCGGTCGCGCTTCAGCTCGCGCTTGAGCTGGCGTTCGGCGAGCATCTGGCTGGCGTTTTTGGCAGCCATGTCGAGCATCCGCGCCTTAGCACCGCGCTGGGGGGTGGCCAGCTCGACCTTGCCGTTGGCCTTGTGCGACAGCCAAGCGGCTACTGCGTCGGCGTCTGCTAGCCGGGCCGGCAGGTGAATTTCGGGCGGGGCAAAGTCGTTTTGCAGGTAGAATTGCCGCGCAAAGGCCGAGAGGATTTCCCCGTCTGAAGACTCCATGACCCCGCCGAGGAAGTGGTGCTTTTTGCCGAGCAGGCGGCCCTCGCGGATTTCGAGGACGCTGCAACAGGCTTCGTCATCGCTGCGGGCCATGCCGAGGACGTCGCGGTCCACCGGGGCGTCGAGGACGACCTTTTGCCGGGCACGCATGGACTCTAGCGCTTGGATCTGGTCGCGGAAGCGGGCTGCTTTTTCGTAGCGCATGTCTTCGGCGGCTTCGGCCATACGCTTTTGCAACTCGCGGATCACCGCGGCGTTCTGGCCGCGCAAAAAGCGCACGGCCCGCTCAATGGTTTTGCGGTAGGCGTCAGCCGAGACGAGGTTTTCGCAGGGGCCTTCGCAGCGTTTGATGTGGTATTCGAGACACAGCGGCACCTTGTCGGAGGGCAACTGGGCGTTGCAGGTGCGGATGGGGAATACCTTGCGCATCGTGTCGATGGTGGTGTGCATGGCGCGGACGTTGCTGTACGGGCCGAGGTAGCGCGAGCCGTCGCGGACTACGTCGCGGGTGGCGAAGATGCGGGGGAAAGGCTCGGCGGTGATGCGGATGTAGGGGTATTTCTTATCGTCTTTGAGCAGGATATTGTAGCGCGGTTTGTGGGTGTGGATTTGGGTGGCTTCGAGGATGAGGGCTTCCTGCTCGCTGCCGGTTACGATGTAGTCGATATCGGCGATATTGCGGACTAAGGCTTTGAACTGACGGCGGCCATCGCTGCCCGATGTGCGAAAGTACGAGCGCACCCGGTCGCGCAGGCTTTTGGCCTTGCCGATGTAGATGATCTGCCCGTCGCGCCTTTTCATAATATAGACGCCGGACTCGTTGGGCAGTGCGTCGAGTTTGAGGCGTAGATCTTCGGAGAGGTTCTTCATCAGAAAGGGATGCAGGTTGACATATTGCAACGAGCATAAGCGTTTTGCTGGGGCGCGTCAAGATGGGCCTAGCCGCTACTTGAGCAGGAGTAGCCGCCGGGTCTGTTCGCCGCCGGGGTAGTGCAGGCGGGCGAAATAGACGCCGGTTGCTAGAGTCGCGCCTTGTTGGTCGCGGGCGTCCCAGGAGACTTGGTGCGAGCCGACGGTTTGGAATTGGTCCACGAGTGTGCGTACGGGGTGGCCCAAGGCATTGTAGATCGTCAGCCGCACTGGGCCGGCGGTAGCTAAGCGGTAGGTAATGTGGGTGCTGGCGTTGAAGGGATTGGGGTGATTGGACGATAGGCCGCTGGGGGCCGGAGCGTCCGAGCAGATCGTCAAGTCATCTAGTCTTAGGTCAATTCGCCTATTGGGTGCAGACGAAAGTAGCTCCGGTACACAGGTGAACTGATTGTTGTAGAGAAATAAGTAGCGCAATCCTGTCGGATTTGCCAGTGCTGTCGGTATCGGTCCGGTCAATTGGTTGTCGTGTAGGTGCAACTCCTTGAGTTCTGCCAGATTGCCCAATTCTAGTGGTATCGGTCCGGTCAATTGGTTGTCCGATAGGTCCAACCGCCAGAGTTGGGTCAAATTGCCCAATTCTGGTGGTATCGGTCCGGTCAATTGGTTGTTGTGTAGGTACAATCCTCTGAGTTCTGCCAGGTTGCCCAATTCTGATGGTATCGGTCCGGTCAATTGGTTGTCGTGTAGGTACAATCCTCCGAGTTCTGCCAGGTTGCCCAATTCTGGTGGTATCGGTCCGGTCAACTGGTTGTTGTGTAGGTACAATCCTCCGAGTTCTGCCAGGTTGCCCAATTCTGATGGTATCGGTCCGGTCAATTGGTTGTTGTGTAGGTACAATCCTCCGAGTTCTGCCAGATTGCCCAATTCTGTCGGTATCGGTCCGGTCAATTGGTTGTCGTGTAGGTACAATCCTCCGAGTTCTGCCAGATTGCCCAACTCCGCCGGTATTGGTCCGGTCAATTGGTTACTGCGGAGGTCCAACCACCCAAGCTGGGTCAAATTTCCCAACTCCGCCGGTATCGGTCCGGTC
>RKRN01000303.1 GCA_007571365.1 Candidatus Latescibacterota bacterium | reverse complement strand
TCCTGTATCTGCCTTTCGCTCATCTGACGAGAGGCCACCCAAGCCTTGCCATAGACCGAGCGGGCGTGTTTCTCCTTGTCGCTCATCGCCAGCAACAAGACCGGGGCTTTGCTCAATATGCGTATGCCATCGATGGTGTCTTGGATATACGCATCCGAATCCGTGCTGTTGACTACTACAATGCAGGCGTCCGGTTTGGTTCCCAACAAAAAGTGAATCGCCGGTTCGGTATGGGAGTTGCGATTGGCGACATCATAGGGTATGGTGCCCGACTGACAGCCGACTAATATGATGTCCGGTTTTTTTGCCGCGTTGATCGCGCGCACCTTGTAGTCTAGATACGGGCCGTAGTATTGCAGCGGCAGCTCTCTGGGCGCGGCATAGCCCATGGGAAAGGAAAAATCCATCCCGAACAGAGCCGAATGATGCTCAGTGCCGAGTTGACCCACTTTATAGCCGCGCTCAAGCAGCTTTTGCCGCAATGCGAGTTGCAAGGTGAACTTGCCCTGTTGGGAGCTGGTGCCAAAGACGCCAACCACCGGCACATCGACAGCCGGCTCAGACTCTTGGGCCGCGAGGCACCTTTGGATATCGGCGAAGTCGAAGTCTGGGAACTCCAAGTGCAACCCCTTGCGCTGCGCTAGGTCGTACAAATCGGCGTACCGCTCAGGATCAACCGCCAAGAAGCTGAACACGTTGAGTCCTTGCTCCAACGCCGTCTGGATGGACTCGCGCAGCAAGTCTTTTTTGCTCAACTGGGATAGCTGATCGACGTACCCCAATACGAGGGTATCTGCTCCTTGTAGCGCGTCCTCCAGTTTGGGGACAATGCGCACACCTAGCCGCTCAATCCCAATGGCCGCGCCAGCGTCCTTGCCAACCAGCCCCTTGCCGACTGGATCGGCGATGCCAGTGATGGCAAAATGCAAGTGCTGGGCGTGGCGCACGAGCGCGTGCATTTCCTTGTTGTACGGATACAGGGCCGCCCGGCCGATCCAATCGTAGCTGGGAAATCCCATGTGGCCTGAGCTTGTCGTGTGGCCTGAGCTTGTCGTGTGGCCTGAGCTTGTCGTGTGGCCTGAGCTTGTCGTGTGGCCTGAGCTTGTCGAAGGCCGCTTTGACGCAACGGGTAGCTGCGGCTGCAAAGCGTTGGCCGCTAAAATGTTCCGCACTTGGGCCAACCCCGCGCCGGGAAAGCGTTGGCGGATCAAGGCGACTAATGCTGCGATGTGGGGCGCGGCAAAACTGGTTCCCCCGGAGATGGTCTCCCCGCCCTCTAGCCAGCACAACCGCTGCTGATCGCCTCGGGCCACGCATTCAATAGCTTGCTCGGGCCGATAGTAGTACCCGTAGCGCTCGTAGATTTTGCCCCGAGTGACGCCAATTACATCGGCCAACTCCGCCGGATAACTCTCCAAGCCCTCGTTGTTCTGAGCACCGACCAAGATCAGATTGGCGTCAACAGCCTTGCGGCATATTTCCGCCAAGGGCCTCTTGTACGCCGGATCAATCGTCCCTAAGCTGAGATTGATCACGTCCATGCCTTCTTCTATGGCCCAAGCAATGGCTGCGACCAGCGACGCTCCATCGGTAGCCAGCGACTCGTCGAAAACGCGCACTCCGTAGAGCGCGGCTTGCGGGGCCAGCTTGCGGATGATGCCGGCGCAGGCCGTGCCGTGCCCGGCTCGGTCTGAGAAGTCCGCCTTGCGGTGGATGCGGCCATCAGCCGCCGCATATAGCCCAACGCCGCCGGCAATAGGGCCGATCTTGGGATGGTGGGGTTCAATACCACTATCGACTACTGCAACTTTGACGCCGCGTCCACTCAAACGGGCAAAGTCGAGCGTCTGCGCCTTCTCACCATTCATCTTGGTATTCCTTTCTTCAAGTGTTTACTGACGTTACGCGGCTCGTTCCCATAGTGCCCTTCGACAAGCTCAGGGCACATCGCCGCGGGCTGCATTACGCCCCTACACAGACCGATGCGTACACCATCAGCTATTCGCAATCTGCGTTTTGAACAGCGCCCAGTAGGGGCCTTTCTTTTTGATCAATTCGGCATGGCTGCCTTGCTCGACAATTTTCCCCGCGTCCATGCAGACTATTTCATCGACCGCCCGGACGGCACTGAGCCGATGGCTGACAATGAGGAGCGTCTTGTCGTCGGCTTGGTGCTTGAGTCGGCGCAACAGCTTTTCCTCGCTCTCCGCGTCTAGGGCCGAAGTCGCCTCGTCGAGCACGATGATTTCGGGGTCTTTCAGCATGGCTCTCGCTAACGCTATCCGCTGCTTTTGCCCACCCGACAGATTGGCTTTGGAGTCACAGACGGTCGCCAAGGCATCTGCGGGGTCTTGGATTTCAAGGGCTGCGGCCGCACGGGCAATTTCATCTTGAGAACTATCCAACCGGCCGTAGCGGATGTTTTCGCCCACTGAGTCGCGGAAAAGCTGCGCCTCCTGCGGCACCAAGCCGATGCGGTCCCGGTACTTGCTCAAGCCAAAGGCCCGACACGGGGCGTCGTCTATGGCTATTTCGCCTTTTTGCGGCTGGTAGAAGCGGCATAGCAGGTCAATCACTGTGCTCTTGCCACAACCGCTGGCCCCGACGAGCGCGTAGGTTTTGCCCTTTTCAAGTTCCAAGTCAAAATTGTGGAGGACGGGATGCCCGTTATAGGCAAATTCTACTCCTTTGAACGCTATTTTCTCTTTGAACGAGAAGGGTTTAGCCTGCTTTGGCTCTGGCTCCATCGGCAGGTCCATAAACTCCACCAGCCGCCGCAGGGAGACCGCGGCTCGGACGCAATCCAGATACAGTTGGTTCAGGCTCTCCAAGGGCGCGAAAAGGCGCATGAAGTATTGGAAAAAGGCGATTAAAGCCCCCAAGCCGAGTGCCCCCTGCATGACTTGGTGCCCGCCCCAACCGAGGATGACCACCGGGGCCAAGGCCATGATAAAAGACGCGATGGAACCAGCGGAAAGGTTCAACGCGGTGCTGCGCATCTCTAGATCGAACAATCCACCCTGTTGTTTGCCCAACCGGTCGCTCTCGTATCGGTGCGTATTGTACGACTGGACCAGCTTGATGTTGTCGAAACGCTCGATGAAAAAGCCGAGTATATCCGAAGTCTTGTGCTGAGTCGCCTCGGCGACCGCGCCTATTTTCGGCTGGAAGTACTTGAGATTCACTAGGAAGCAGGGCAAGAGCAGGCTCAGGCCAAAGAACAGGGGCGCGTCCAACCAGATCAGCACCGCTCCCAAGCTGACCAATGTCAGGACGCTGTTGACGAGTCTCAATACACTCGAAGTGAGCGTTTTCTGAACGATCTGCACGTCGTTGTTGAGCCGATGGGCTAGATCCCCGGTCTTATTGCGTTTGAAGAAGTCGAGCGGCAGGCGCAGCAGGTGGCTGAACAACTCGCTCCGCATCTCGAACACGACCCGGTTGCCGACCCAGTGATACAAGTAGTTGGCGATAAACGCGCTGATTGTGTTCAGGGCGATGATGCCGAATAGGGTCGCCAACAGGATGCCCAGCAGATAGTAGTCCTCGTCGGGCAGGGCTTCGTCGATGAGGATCATCAGGATATAGGGAAACGCCAGCGAACTAGCCGTCGCCAAAACCATGAAGGCAAAGACGATGGAACTTTGCCACCAGTACGGTTTGATGTAGCGGGCGAAGCGCGTTGCAAATTCCTTAAATATCATTTTGTCCTCCCTAGTGCTTGGGCCGATCAGTAGAGCAAGTGCTCAACCGAGCTCAAATCGGCCTTGTTGGTGATAACATCGTAGTACTTCACGCCTTTGAAGCTGAAAGCGAGCGGCTCGGCCAAATTGAGCCAAGGCTTCAACTCATTGTAGAAAACGACCGACAAATGCGGCTTTTCCTGCACGGGGATATGGACGTTGACTACTGTGTTGTGCTCATCGACCACAAACACGGCCGGCGTCGGTTCGCCAAAGGGCGTCTCGTTGAAGTAGCCGGTCGTGTCCGACGCCACCGGGAAGGCGATCTGAAAAGTCCGCACATAGTCGGCAAACTTCCGCTCGCTCATTCTGGCGATGCAGTAAATGGGCATTTCCGCCGGATCGGCCAGACGCTCGTAGATGTGTTGCAGAATCTGCATCTGCGGCTTTAGGCAAGGCTGGCAGGCCAGTTCGCTGAGCACGACGACGATGCCCCCTTTGGGAGTCTGGGAGAAGTCCGTGCTCAACGGCCGCCCTTGGAGGTCTGTCGTCTCAATGACCGGGAATTTCAGGCCCAGCTTGGTTGCAGCTTGGACGCTGCTGTTGAGGTAGTCTTTGAAGTAGGTCTTTTCCTTGAGCAGCCGTTCGGCTTCGGTCGGGTCTTGCCGGTGCAGCACTTTCAGGGCCCACAGGGCACCGGTCGCCATGAGTATCAAGAGGAACGCATTGGCCAGCAGGGAGATGTTTCGCGCCATGTTTTTCATGTTTCACCTCGCTTTGGTTGATGTGGGATACCAGCGCGTCCATTGGCTGAGCGAGGCTACGCCAGCGGGGGCCGCGGCTCAATCCGACGGTATCTGATTTCGACGCGGGGATGCAGCTTCATGATGGCCCTCCTAGTGTGAGTGAGTTGGGGTGCAATCCGTCGTCCGATTTAGTCAGTGGCCACCAACGTATTCGGCTCACTCGCTATAAATGCAAATTCCGTGCCAAGGAGAGCGAAATAGATCATAACTGACTGTTATACAAGAAGTTGTGATAATTTGGGACATGGCTCGCCAACTGCCGATTCGCACCTCATTTGCACCCTTTCGACGCACCTAAAGTGCCATTTTATGCCTATCTCTCTTTTTTACAATAGGTTATGAACAGTGCGTCAAAAGCGTCGCAGTGCGTTATAATGCGCTCACCGGGCGCACGTTGCGCCAGTTCCGCTCAGTTTTGTTCCCTCGTCTTAGAAATCGTCTGAAAACCCACCTAGGGTCGCGTTGAACCGTGCGGGAGACAGTATCTGCCGCCTACTTGAGCCTTTTCGATCAATTTGTGCTGCACTCGGAGTACGAACTGAACAAGGGGTATGCGGATTTGTATTTGGAGCCGTTTTTGGCTCAGTATCCGGATGTGGGGTTCGGCTATGTGCTGGAGTTGAAGTATGTCAAGCGCAGCGCGTCGCTCACCGAATCCCGCTTAGCGGCTACGGTGCAAGCGGCGGTGGCTCAGGTGCGCGGCTACTTGGCGGATGCGGCGGTGCGCCGCGCCGACGCGGTGCGGCACATCGGCTTGGTGGTGGTGTTTCACGGCTGGGAAATGGTCGCCTACCAAGCGGTGGACGACGACGCGGCAGCGAACTAAGTCGCGGTGGACGCGGCGAAATACCGCGTCAGCCAGTCTTGGATGCACGGCTCGGTCGCCGCGTCGTCCGGGGCGCCGTAGTGCCAGTTGAGCACCCGCAAG
>RKRN01000295.1 GCA_007571365.1 Candidatus Latescibacterota bacterium | reverse complement strand
GTGTCCTTTTCGCCGCTGAGAATGGGGTCAAAGAACAGCAAGCGGCCCAGTTCGACTCGATTGGGGTCGTAGGAATTGTTCTCGGGATAGGGCACGGGCGGCAGCGGTTGGAGACCAAAGCGCTGCCGCAGGTCGTCTTCCTGCCCCGGTGCGCTGGCGGCACTGGCGAGCAAAGCCAGCCCCGCAACGACGGCTACTAGATACTTCTGTCTATTCATAATCCCCCCCTTTGGGCCAACTGAGCCGAGCACTCTTTACCGCCCCCCACGTCTCGCGCCGCAGCATCGTCCCCGGGCCTAAGTCGGCGCTGGCGGCGCAGCGGAATCCCACATCTGGGCCTTTGAAATCGGGTGCATCCCGCGCTCGGTAGGAGGGCCGCACGTGGCTGGCGTCAATCGCGTACGAGCCGCCGCGCACGGCCTTGACCACGCCCTCGTCCGGGCCTTGGGGATTGATGTCTGGGCCGACGACGTAGTAGCTCGGATGATACCAGTCATTGGTCCACTCAAAAACATTGCCCACCATGTCGTAGGCTCCAAAGGGGCTGGAACCGTCGCGCGTTTGGTAGCCATCCCTATTGGAACCGTCGAAGAAACCGACGGGGTTGGTGCTGAGGATGGCCCCAAAGCCGCGCTCAAACGGATCGTCGCTCTGGAAGTAATTGGCGCGCAAGGCATCAAGGCCGTCGCCCCAAGGATACTTGCGACCGTCGTCGCAGCGCGCCGCGCGCTCCCATTCGGCCTCTGTGGGCAATCGCTTGCCAGCCCACTGGCAGAAGGCCGCCGCGTCGTACCACGTCACCAGCGTGATGGGGTGGTTTTGCCGGGCGGCCGTATTCTGCAAGGTCCACTCCGGGATCGTCGCACCGGTGTCGCGCTGGTACTCTCCCCATTGCGCCACCGTGACCTCGTATTTGTCAATCAGGTACGCGTCGAGATAAATTTCGCGCACCGGCTGCTCGTCAAAGGCTTCGCCTTCCATGCCCCGAGGGAAAAACCCGGCCGGCACTAGCACCATGGCCGTGGGCCAACCCGTGGGCAGATTCACGGTTCGCTCGACTCGCTCGTGCTGGGCGCAGACCGGCAGGGCCATCAGCGTACCGAGGACAATTCGACCAATCATAGAACATCTCCTTTGGCGACGGTTCGGACTATCAGACAGCTAAAATACAAATAGAGCAGCAATTCCGCTCCAGCCTACGGACAGCCTATTTGCCTTGTTCCGCGCCGCCGGTATTATTACTGATGTTACGCCGTTTTTGTCATGCCGGCGAAAGCAGGCATCCAGCAAGGCCGTTTGTAGCCCTAGCACCGACTGGATTCCCGCTTGCGCGGGAATGACGACCGAGGGGGCCGGAAGCGTCAGACCCATATATAAGAGTGCGTAACATCAGTTATTTAAGTTTAAGTAGCGATTACTCCCTCTGCAGTCCGTGCGCGAAAGCAGGTATGTATGAATTTTCGCATAGCCCTTGCTGCCTTGATTTTGGGCGGCAGCTATCCGCTAGCAGCCGATCAGTTGCGCTACGACTCAGTGCGCGATTGGCGTCAATGGAACCTGCCTTTAGGCGTGGTAGAATTGACCCCGTCCGGCGCGATCCAGCTCACAAAAATCGAAAAGGGGACCGACGCCGTCCGCGATTTGGACCTGTTCGGCGGCGGCATCCGCAACGCGGGTTCCAACCTCAGCACCGCCCGTTTGGCCATCGACGGCAACCCGGCGACCGGCTGGGCACCCAACCCAGCGGCCGATCCGGACGAGTGGTTTATCGAAATCGACTTAGGCCGTGCAGTCTCGGCCAAAAGCGTCACTTTGGTCTTCGCCGCGGAGGCTCCGCCCTTTGAGCTTTTCGACCTCCTGCTGTCGACCGGCGAGCCGGAAACCGACTTTATCGCCGCACCTATTGAAGGTTCCTTGGTCTATCGCGTCAAAGGGCGCATCAAGGAAAACAGCCGCCATCGGGTGACGTACCAAATAGAGCAAATTGACGAAGAGCCAATCCAATTCATCCGCTTTGAGCCGCTACTCCTCGTGCCCGATGCCCAGCTCGCCGAAGTCGAGGTCGAGACCATTGGCGACAACATTGCCCTCGGGCTGTTGGAGCGCGGCGGAGGCGTCGATATCAACATCAATCTCGCCAGCAACGACTCGCAGCCTTTAGGCAAGGCGAGAGCACTCTTCGACGGCGACTTGTACGAGCGTTGGCGTGCTGGCACGGCCTCGCGTGGCCTCAGCGACATTCTCGCCCACATGGTCCTCGACTTGGGTGCCGTCTATTGGGTTGACCAAGCGCGGATTATCGGCGGCGTGGTGGTGCGCTCCGGCTTTGGCGGCGGCATCACCACTAGGCACTATGTTTCGCGCCGGCGTTGGGGTTTTCGCTTTTACGAGTTTATGACTTCGGACGGCTCGCTTGCACCCGATGGCACTCGCCTGTGGACCAAGCACTTTTCCGGGGCCTCGCCGGGGGAGCAGACTTCCAAGGGCTTGGTTGATCACCACTTCAATTTGCTGCCGACGCGCTTTGTGCGCATCTGGTGGAAGTACTGGGATACCAGTTGCTATTCCCTGCAGCGGCTCGGCGAAGAGGGCGGCATCAATAGAGTCCCCGGCTGCGGCGCGGGCGGGGAAACCGACGAGATTCAGATTTTTGGCGAGGGGTTCCCGTCGGAGGTCGATTTCCGCTCGCCCCTAATCGACTTGGGCGCCGGCAAAAACCTCAACTCGGTGGAGTGGAGCGGCGACGAGCCGCCCGGTACGCGCCTCGAAATTCGCACCCGCACGGGCAATGAAATTTTGGAGACCTACACCTACCGCGACAAAAACGGCAAGGAAGTTACCGAGCGGAGGTACAACAAGCTCATTCCCAGTTTTAAGGGCCCCATTGACACGACCCTTGCTGCGGGCGGCGATTGGAGTGCGTGGAGCCGCGTCTATAGCTTTTCGGGCGAGGCTTTTCTTTCGCCTTCGCCGCGCCGCTACCTCGAAATCGACGTGCGCATGACCTCGGATTCACCGGCTGTGGGAGCTTCTCTCGACCACTTGGCCGTCAATTTTACCCAGCCCCTCGCCGGCCGCGTTCTCGGCGAAATTGCTCCGCAGCAGGCCCAGCCGGGTATGCTGACGGAGTTTACTTATTACTTGCGGCCGGAAAATGCCGTCGGCTTTGACCGCCTCGCCGTGGAGTCGGACGCTCCGGTGCATTTTGTCGGCATCTCGCGCAATGGAGCTACACTCGACGTACAGATGGACACCACCACAAGCGGTTTCCTCGTCCATCTGCCCGACCGCATCCGCACCGATCAGCTCATTGAGCTAAAATTTCAATCCTCGGTATTTAGGCAATCGACGCGCTTTGACGTCTTTTTGCAGGACAGCGGCCAAGGCGAGCGCGTGCGGCAGCGCGTGGACCCGGGCGACGCCACCGACCAGATCGAGAGCAATACCAACATCGTCAGCTTGCCGATCTCTCGGGAATTACTCGCCAATACGTCCTTCTCGTCCAAGGCGATTACCCCCAACGGCGATGGGGTCAACGACGAACTGACGCTGGAGATCGCGCTGGTCAATGTGCTGGCGCCGCGTCCCCTGCGGTTGCGCCTATACGACCTCGCCGGCCGGCCGCTGTACGACCGCGCCGAAGACAGCCGCGCCGGCCTGTACAAGCTCGTTTGGGATGGCCGCGACAGCCATGGTGAGCGGGTGGCCCCAGGCCTGTACGTACTCGAAGTCCTCGTCGAGGGCGATGCGGGCGACGAGAAAACGCAAGCACTCATTTCCGTAGCCTACTAATGGGGATTGGCGGGCAGAAAATTCTTGACAGCTAAGCACATATTTATTTGCTTACCCAACTATATATGAGAATGCCGCAAAAAATCGCCGATGAAAGGAGGTTCGCAGTCCCAACCGCTGCTGCACTTTTAAGCAACCTCGTAACTCCGCCCATTGAAGCCATGCGGCGGGTCTTTTCCTTTCACTATTTTACGTCCAACAACCACCAACTATCTGAGGAGGATTTAACAATGCGCAAAGTCCTAGCTTTGACTCTAGGCGTATTGCTCGTCGCTGGTGCTGCCTTCGCGCAGGAGCCGGCTGAAGTACCGCTCTTTTTCGCCGTGGGCATCCCTAGTAACGCTCTGCCCACCATTGACGGCGACAACTCCGACTGGGCTTGGGTTGATCGCAGCTTTGAAGTAACCATTGAAGACATGAATCCGCTGACCGGCGGTGCCGACGACGCCGATGACCTGTTCATCGACCTGATCATCGGCTGGAGCGACGCCAACAACCGCGTTCACGCCATGGTTCACGTTCACGACGATTTCCTGATCGTCGATAAAAACCCCACCTGCACCTTCCGCGACGATAACTGCGAAGTGCATTTCGATCCCGACAACCAAGGCGGCGGCCCGTATTCGGCTCCCAACGACCAAGACTTGCAGCCGGCCTACCAGATGTGCTTGAGCTTCTCCGAGCAGTTCTCGCGCGTCCAGATGTACAACGGTGCGCTGGGCAACTTTGAGCAGGATGCGCTGAACTTCTGGTGGACCCACACCGACTTCGTCGAGGCCGGTCACGTCAACCAAGGCCAAGAGTACTACTACGAGTTCAGTGCCGAGCTGATGGACCCGATCTCGATCAGCGGCGGCCCGGATGCCAGCACGGTTTGGACGCTGGCGGCCGAGCAGACCATCGGCATGTCGATCTCGATTGACGACGCCGACGAAGGTCTCAACGCCAATGGCAACGATCCGCTTTCTGAAGAATGCTGCGAGAATGGTTTCTTCTGGCAGGCTCAGTACAGCATGGCTGAGCAGTTTATGAATAGCGGCGGCATGCCCGACGTTTTCCTAACGCCGATCGAAGCAGTCACGGCGGTTGAGGGAAGCTCTTGGGGCCAAATCAAGTCGCTGGTTGGTGAAGAGCTCTAAACCGGCTCTAGCATCTTCGTCTTAAGTACGTTCACAAGGGGAGGGGAATGGATTCCCCTCCCCTTATTTTGTTTATGGAGCCGAGAGGCGACACGCGCTATGTTCAAGTTGTTGATCTGCATTTTGTTGGGCGTCAGAGCGGCTGGTGCCGTAGAAGTGTGGACGGCGGGCGGCTCTGGCTCTGCATGGAACAATGTCGGCGAACTAACCGGACTCACCACCGACGCATCGGTTCTGCTGCCGGCCGTGGTGGACTCTACTACCAATGCCGTCGAAAATCTCACTCTGCGGCGGCGGGGCGGCAACATCTCCTCGCCGCAGTCGCGCGAGGACCTGACCGGCCTGCTCACCGACGGCAATGCCGAGACCTTCTGGCGCGTCACCCGCGAGCGACGCCCCGACGGCACTTCCATGATAATCGACTTAGGCGCGATTTTGCCGATCAACCGCATCCGCTTTCAGGGCAACCCCGACATCTTCCTCCGCGCCTATGAGCTTTTTGTCCACGACGGCAATCCCGCGCAACTGCGCGAGGACCGGCCGATCGCCTTCATCAACCAAGTCAGTGCCAATCTCGAACAGGGCGAATCGATCATCGACGCGCAGATCCCCCTCCAGTTCGTGCGCTTTATTCGCCTTATTAGCCGCTCGGGCCAAGAGTTCATCATTGAAGAAGTCGAGGTCTTTGGCGATGGCTTCGCGCCTACCGGCAGTTATCTCTCCGAAGTCATCGACCTCAACGAGGCGGCCAACTTTGGCCAGATTCGCCTCCAGACCCGCTTAGACCCTTTGACGGATGTGGTATTGCAGACGCGCACGGGCACGGTGCCCGACCCCAAAATTTACTATCGCAAAACCGAGGTCTTTGAGGGCGAAGATCGGCAGGAAGAACCCATCTTGCCGATAGGCTCACCTGAGGCGGCCGACGAGTACGACGATCTGACTTCGTCCGACAAGGGCGCGATCATCGACAACATCGACGAGTGGAGCCCTTGGTCGGCACCATACGAGGACTTCTTTGGTGCTTTACTCTCGCCGGGCAACCGCCGTTACGTCCAGTTCCGCCTGTTGTTTTCATCTGAGGACGCACGCCAGTCGGCCTTTGTCGATTCGTTCTCCTTTGACTATTCGATCCCGACAGTGGCCGAAGAGCTGACGGCCGAAATCACGCCAGCGACGGTCATTCTCGGCGAGAGCAATACCTTCTCCTACTACATTCGCTCAACTTTCGGCCCGGATAACGACGGATTCGACCGCGTGGAAATCCGCACCCCTTTCAAGGCGACGGTCAATAGCGTCGAGCTAGACGAAGTACCCGTACCCTTTACAGAGCAAGACGCGCAGGACGACAGTAAACTGGCCATTCAACTGACCGATGGCCGAGTGACCGAGTCGGGCCAGCTTTTGTGCATCCGTTTCGAGGCCATGGTGACCGTCTATGGCACCACTTTTTTCGCCAAAGTTTTCGACAGCCAGACGGGCGAACTCGGTCAAGACGTGGTGGCCGGCGACGCCACCCCCGCAGCCCAAGCCGATCGCCTGTCTATCCAAGGTGCGCTGCGCCAAGAGCTGGTCCTCGAATTGAAGGCTGATCCGCCCGTATTTAGTCCCAACGGCGATGGAATCAACGACCAGTTACAGGTGTCCTATATCTTGCTGCGCGCCCTCTCGCAGGTGCCCGCCGACCTAATCGCCTGCGATCTCGCTGGCCGCCCGGTGCGGCGCTTGCAAAAAAGCGGCGCCCTCAACGGGCCGCAGCACGTAACTTGGGATGGCTTAGACGAAAGCGGGGCCGCCGTGCCGCCCGGGCTTTACATCTTGCGGCTTTCCATTGATACGGATACCGGCTCTGAGGATCGGTCACTGCTAGTGGGGCTGGCGTACTGAGCGCACGGCCTATGTCCATTCGCAACCAGGGGAGCACGGCTATGACGATCAATCGCGTCCTAGGCCTTGTTATAGCGTTGAGCAGTTTCGCCTTTGGCGAGCGCGTCTCGTTTGACACCCGCTCCGCTTGGCAAGAGTGGGCGCACCCAGTCGGTGCCGTGGAATTACAAGCGACCGGCCGCATCAAGCCCGTGGCCATGCGCAAAAACATCGACGCCGTGCGCAATGCCGCGCACTTTGGCGGCGGCATCCGCCGCGTCGGCAGCAACGCCGGCGACGCCAACCTCATCATAGACGGCAACCCGGCGACGAGCTGGTCGCCCGATCCGGCCGACGGCCTTGAAAATGCCTATATCGAACTCGACTTGGGCCGCTTGGTGACAGCCTCCGAAATCGTCATTACTTTCGACCAGTCTGCGCCGCCCTTTGAATTTTTTACCATTCTGTTGTCGAGCGGCGAGAAGTTCTTTACCAACGCCTTAGTGCCGGTAGAAGGCACCTTGGGCTACGGCCTCTCCAAGGGGGTTGGCTTCAATGAGCACCACCAGCTCGTCCTCGACCCCCGCCAGCGCACCTTGGGCTTGGGCACATCCGGCTCAGACGACATTGGCGGCGGCTTTGTCGACGGCACCGTCCGCGAGTTCAAGGAATCCTCGGGTCTAATCCGCATCATTCGCCTCGAGCTGTCCAAGTTCGTCGAAGGGGCTGGCTTGGCCGAGATTTCGGTCTCCACCATCGGCGACAACATCTCCCTCGGGCTCATTGAGCGCGGCGGCAACATCGAACTCATCACCGACTTGCAGGCCGTGCTCTCTGGCGGCGAAAACATGGTAGATGGCGATATTGTCACCAACTGGGGCATGCAGACCTACCACCAGACCCAGACCGGCTTCGACATCTTCAATCGCATCATCTTCGACTTGGGTGCTCATTACTGGATCGATCAAATTCGCATCATCGGCGAGCCGGCCGGAGCCCCGTCGCGGATTCGCAGCCGCTACGCCAACTTCTTCTGGTATCAGCTCCTCGCTTCCGACGGCTCAATTGCTCCAGACGGAACCTTGAATTTCCACGAGATCGCCTTTGTCGACGACAGCCCGCTGAACGAAACGACGATCCGCAACTTCGACCATCGATTCGAGTTGCAGAAAATTCGCTACATCAAGCACTATTTCCCCTCCTCCCGCCACGGCGGCGAGCGTACCGGCACCCACGGCACCTACCGCCTTTTCGCCCTGATCAGCGAGTTTCAGATTTACGGCGAGGGCTTTCCCGCCGAGTTGCAGCTCACCTCGCCGATTCTCAACCTCGGCGAAGCCAAGGCCCTGACCTCAATTGAGTGGGACGCCGACGTGCCGCCTAACACGCGCATCGAGGTTCGCAGCCGCACCGGCAATGAAGTTGTCGAGGACATTCACTACTTCGACAAGAAGGGCAAAGAAATCACCGAGCGGAAGTGGAACAAGACGCCTAAGAGCTTGCGCGGGCCGACCGAAACCACGATCTCGGTCGGCGCCGACTGGAGCGTCTGGAGCGACCCTTATGTGGCTTCGGGGGCGCTGTTTAACTCGCCCTCGCCGCGGCGCTATGCCCAGCTCGACCTGCGGCTGATTTCCGACGATCCCAACGCGGCACCGTCGATCAATGCCCTGCACTTGAACGTGGAAAATCCCATTGCGCTCGAAACCCGCGCCGAGGTCTTCCCCAGCCAAGTTGAACCGGGGGTCAAAAAGGACTTTACGTACTTCGTCCTACCCATTTTTGGCGGACGCTCGCAGGGCTTTGACCGCCTGACCATGACCGCGTCCGTGCCCGTTGACTTCACCAGCCTAACGTTGGGGGACGAGCTAGTGGAGGTCGCCGTCACCCCCATCGACGCGGGGTTTGTCGTCGATCTTCCGACTACGGTTCGTCGCTCGGAGCTAATCGAACTCTCGTTCAGCAGCACCATTTACCAAAACCAGACGCGCTTTGATCTTTTCCTCGGCAACAATCAGGTGCGCCAGCTCGTCGACCAAGGCGACGCCAAAGCCGATGTGCCGAGCGAATCCGTCTCCGTGCAACTGCCGGTCAACGACCTGCTGCTGGCCAACGTCGCCCTTTCGACGCGGGTGCTGACGCCCAACGGCGATGGAGTCGGCGACGAGTTGGCCATTGAATTCGACGCGCTCAAGCTAGTAACGCCGCGGCCCATCCGGGTCCACATCTACGACTTGGCCGGCCGCAACGTGCGCGCCCTTGACAGCGGCACTGGGCTGGCTCGGCGCTACCGCTTTACTTGGGATGGTCGCGACGGCACCGGTGCGCTCGTGAATCCAGGGACCTATCTCGTGCAAATCGAGATTACCGGCGACTCCCAGACCGAAACGGTACAGCGGATCGTGCCGGTGGCCTACTGAGGAAACTGCTTTTGCCACCTTATAGCAAAAAGGAACAGCGATGACCCGTGCCGCACTCGCATTAGCCTGCCTCGCGCTGGGATATAGCACGCCGGCCGCACCCGCGGAACGGCTCAAAATAGGCGGCGATGGGCTGGAGTGGGAAAGCAACTCGCTCACCTTCAACGCCCTTGAAGTCACCGACGATGGGGGCCTCTCGCCGCTGGAAGCCGACCCGGAGGAAAACATCCTGCCGCGCATCAAGGAACTCGGCGGCAGCGCGACCACCTCGGTGCGCACGGCCGCGGCGCGTTCCAATCAGATACTCAACGAACTCATCGACGACTCCCACACCACGGGTTGGCGCGTGTACACCAATCCCAACGGTGCTGAACTCGAAGTCGATATGGGCGCCATCTTCGTCCTCCACCGTCTCTATTTTCGGCGCGGCGTCCTCAACGACGACGAGCGTTCGCTGCGCGGCTACGAGTTCTACGCCAACGATGGCGATTCGCTCAACTTCATCGGCGGCAATCCGGTGTACGCGCTCATCGCCCAAGACCGCTCGCACGGCCTGCCCGAGCTGGATCTGAGCTTTCCGCCGACCAAGGTGCGTTTTTTTAGATTGCGCAGCACAGGCGAACGCGGCTTCCAGATGGGAGACCTCGAAGTTTTTGGCGTCGGCGTCACACCCTTTGCCCAGTACATATCGCAAGTGATGGACCTCGGCGAGGCGGCCAACTTCGGGCCGGTCAATGTGTACAGCCGCATCAATGGCAGTGCCCAAGCCCAGTTCAGCACCAAAACCGGCTTCGTCGCCACGGACTCGCTCTACTTCCGCCAGACCGGCATTCCCGGGGAATTGGCGGAAGTGGCCCTAGCGGACTTCGACCGCACGCTCGATCCGTCGTACGCCGGCGTCGTCCTCGAAAACGACCGCGACTGGAGTGCGTGGTCTCCGCCCTACGCCGAGCTGCTCAAAGCCTCGATCAATGCGCCGGACAACCGGCGCTACCTCCAATTCCAATTCAAGCTCCTATCGGGCAGTTTGCTCGACAAAGCCGTCATCGACTCGGTGGTCTTTAACTACACGGTGCCGTCGCTGGCCGATTCGGTCATCGCCGAAATCAGTCCGGCCACGGCGACCCTCGGGCAAGAGAATGAATTTACCTATCACCTGCGTTCGGTCGTCTCAAGCGGCCACCGCGGCTTTGACACCGTGATCATTCACACGCCGTTTGCGGCCCGCGCCACCGGCGTACACGTCGATGGAGTGGAAGTCGGCAACTTCACCACAGCAGCCGATTTGGGCCGCTTACAGGTCAGCTTTCCCGACCAACGCATCACTCGTAGCGGCCAAGAAGTCGCCGTGCGCTTTGCCAGCTTGGTCACCGTCTCCGGCACGGAATTTCGCGGCGAGGTCGCCGACAGCCAATCCGACGCGTTTCCGCAGCGAGTCGCTTTCGGCGATGCGGCCGCAGAAGCGGCCGACAACACGCTCGTGGTCAGTGCCCGCATCGACGACGAGCTTTTTACCGGCGTCGTGTTTTCGTCCGCGGTAATCACGCCCAATGGCGACGGCATCAACGACCAGATCACCCTCGACTACATTCTGCTCAAGGCGACCCACGAGGTCGCAGTCGAGGTCGTGGTGTACGACTTGAGCGGCCGGCCGGTGCATCGCCTCTACCAAGCCCGCGATCGCTCCGGCCCCAACCAAGTTCGGTGGGATGGCCGCGCTGCCGGCGGCGTGGTGCCGCCGGGGATGTACCTGCTCCGCCTCGAGGCCGCTACCGACGCTGGCATCGCCACGCAGATGCGGAGTATCGCCGTAGTATATTGATATATCAGTGGTCAGTGATTAGTGGCCACTGACCATAAATAAATGGGAGGGTTGTTATGCACAAAGTTATGTTCTGGGGGATTGCCTCGCTGGGGCTAGTGGTTGCAGCGTCCAGCGTCCAAGCAGCAACCCCGGGGCGCGAGCGCGGCGCCACCTCGCAAGTTAGGATCGAAGGCTTCGACCCGCTGGTTCCGACTCTGCGCAAGTGGTACGTGCCGCAAGACCTCTACTACATCTACCACTGGGGAGGTTACAAGTACACCAACTACGCCAAGGAACCGTATCAGCGCTACGTCAGAACGCAGTTAGAAGGCACGGGCCAGTACGACATTTTTGGCAACTGGATCACCCGGGGCTGGCGCGTCTATGAGTGGCGTCAGCAACAGCCGCTGGCCTTTGGCAGCTCGGTCTTCAAAGATGCCAGATTCAGCAGTTGGTTCCAAAACCTCATCGTGGCGGCCGACTCCAAGGGCCAGTACTACTCCGCTCTGACCATCGGCGATCAGATCCGCACGACCCTGACCCCGCTGACCTTTAGCCGCTCGCGCTTCAACGGCGTCCAGTGGGACTTTGCGTCCGACAAGTACGCGGCCACCGTGCTGCTGTCGCGCGTCAATGAGCCGGTGCGGTTGGCACAAGGGGGCAACCGGGTGCAAGACACGGACTTTACCAACTTTGTCGGCCTGCGCAGCACCGCCCAAGTCGGCGACTTCATGGGTTTGGGGGTCACGTATGTCAATACGAACTTCGGCTCGGCGAGCAGCAACTTCTCGGAAAACTCGCGCGCCGGCTTGCTGACCAGCAGCCAAAACTCGGGCAACGTCACCGAAATCGTCATCCGCATCTCCGACGACTCGCCCGGCGATGGCTCCGGCGCCCTGTTCTTCTCGGCGCAGATGATCGTCGATGGCCAAGAGACCACCGTCAATCCCACCATTGAGGGCGGTCGCCAGCGCGAGGGCTTCCTCGAAGCCCTTGAAGAGGCACCGATTCTCCTCCGCTACCGCGTACCCGATCCGTTAGTGGTGCAAAAGGTCAGCTTTGCCATGGTGCTCTCCAACGACTACCGCGTGGATATAACCTCCAACTTGCAGACCAATATCAACGGCCAGCCCATCTTCTTGCCGATCACCCGCTCAGAAGGCAATGTGCGCGACAACACCAACCAGCGCGTCGTGCGCTTTGACTACGGCCTGCCTTCGGCCAACGAAATCGCCAGCGTGGACTTGGTCATCGAGGACATATGGGGCTTGGAGGTGCGCGGCGAATTCGCCCGCAACACCCAGTTTCAGCGTTATCCCAACATCAATATCCAGAAGCTGAGCAACCTCAAAAAGAGCAGCCGCGCAGCCGATGCTTGGTTCGTCAACGCCACGCGCCGCACCGGCCGCTACTTTGGCTACGGCGAAGTATTCAGCATGGACTACGGGTACACCACGCGCGGGTACATCACCGACCAAAACGATGTAGTGGATTACGAAAACCAGCGCCAGAATTGGTTCGAGTACATCGACGACAACGACGATCAAGACCAACTCGTCGACTGGCCGCGCTTTGGCGACGCCGGCGGCGGCGACAACGCCGTCTTCCCCGGCTTCGACGAAAACAACGATTTGCTCTCGGATTTCAACGAAAACTCCAACCTCACCCCGGACTACGAAGAGCCCTTTTTGCGCCACTACGTCGACCCGCCCGACTTCCTCTTCGGCGTCGATATGAACCACAACACCATAGTCGATCGCTTTGAAAACGACGACGAGGCCGACTATCCCTACCGCAAGGGCCACCGCGGCTGGAACGCGTACGGCGGAGTCGAGATTTACCCCGGGATCAACATCACCGTAGGCCGCAATCGCGAGTGGCTGATCGCCGGCCAAGAGCGGTCTACCGCCTTGTATGCGTTGCTCAGTGCGGTGCGCGATGTCTCTAAGACGGGCAAATTTGAAGTCTTCCACATGATCAAGTCCGTTGAGGACGACATCGCCGACAACCTGCTGCAATGGGTGCAGCGCCCTGGCTCCATTGGCGGCTTGCAACCTTTTGACGATCCCCTAATCACCGGCAACACCCTCGTCAATCAGAGCTTCATCGGCTACAAGTACACCCGCGGCAATCTGACCTTTGTCAACAAGTTCCGCTTCGATCACTTCGGGCAGCGCGCCGAAGCAGCCGAGCGCCTCCGCGATAGCGCGTTCTACGGCGTGATCAACAAGGCGGACTACCCGGTCTCCATTGGGCGCAACATCACCTTGATCCCGCGCTGGAAAAACATGTGGCGCAAGCGCACCCAACCGCGCACCGCCCAGCTTGCGATCAACGAGTTGAGCGAGATTTTCTCCCTGTCTGCGGTGTTCCCGGTGCTGACGCGAAGCCGCGTCGAGGTCGGCGTGGAAGCCATAATTTTCCGCAATGCCGAGGCGATTCCCGACCCATTGCCGCCCGAGTACATCGACGACTTCATCGGTAGGGTGTTCACCGTCCAGTACACCAATCGGGTACAATACCTAGGGTACAGCGTCACCTCTAACGTTGGCTTTCAGGTCAACGACATCAACTTTGCCAACCTCACCGACCAAGACGTGAGCAATACCATTGCCTTCATCGAAGTCTATGTCGGGCAAGAAGAAGAGCGCTTGGGCGGGCGGCCAGCCGAAAGAAGGGGATGGAGCTTTTGAAGCGGCCGGCAGCCCTCGTCGTCTTGGGCTTGTGGGCCTGTGCCGACGCGCCGCCAGAAAGCGCGTCGGTGGTCTTGGCCCGAGTGGGCGAGGCCGAGATTAGCGAGCGGGATTTTGCCGCTGCGCTTGCAAAGCTACCCGCCGGCAGCCAAGCCCAGCCGCTTGCGGATTGGCGTCGCCAATTGCAGACCCTCATCGACAAAGAGCTGCTGCTGCTCGAAGCCCGCGCCCAAGGGCTAGACGAAGCGATCGCCGGTGCGATGGCAGCTTGGGAGCGCCAAGAACGGGTTGAGGCCCTGCTCGCCCGCGAGATGGGCGAGCAATTGACTTATACGGAAACGGAGTTGGCCGAGTTCTTCGCCGAATCGGGCGCGGGCCGCGAAATTCGCCTGCGGCGCTTGCCCGTGCGCGAGCGGGCCGCCGCCTTGGCGGCTCTCAGAAAGGCTCAAGAAGGGTTGGATTTGGCCGGGGAATGGAGCGAGAGTGGGTGGCTCAACGCGCTCAACGCCGGCGACGCGCGCACAGCCGCCCTGTTCCTGCAGGACGTGGGGGCCGTTGAGTTGGTAGAAACCGACGGGCAATTTTTAGTGGTCGTCATTGCGGCCGAGCGCCAAGTCGCGTTGGCCGCCCGCCGCCCGCTGGTGGAAGCGGCCCTAACGCGGCACAAACAGCAACAGGCGAACTTGGCCTATCTAGAGCAGTTGACCAGCCAGCACGCAGTGCAGTTAGATACGGCCGCCTTGCGGCAAGTCGCCGCGGGCGCGGCGCAGCCACAAATGCGGTTGGTCCGCAGCGCTGCGGGCGACTGGAGCGTCGGGGACTACCAGCAGGCCCTCACCCGGCTCGGGGCCGACGCCGGGGCGCAGCCTGCCGATGTCAGCACCCTCGGATTCAAGGTGACGCGGGCCTTTGTCGCCGACCAGATTCTGCCGCAGGAGGCGCACGCGCACGGGCTAGACGCCGAGTTGGAACCGCGCCGCGCCCAAGTGCGCCAACAGAAGCTGATCCAAGCCTTGTGGGAGCGAGAAATTTACGCGCACATCGAGCTTGACCCGGCCCAAGTGCGCGCCTTTTACGAGGCCAACGCACAACGCTACGCCGGCTCGGGCGTGGTCGGGCACCAACTGCAAGCGCAAGTTGTACGCGATTTGCGCGACGCCCAAGCCGCGCCCTTGTTCGACCGCTACATCGCGCAATTGCGCGAAAAGTACGCCGAACTCGTCGCGGTGGAAGAAAGGCGGTTGGGGGAGTTTGTCGCCCGACAGAGACAGGCTGCCAACCCAATCGAACTATGAGTTTGTCAGAGAGGAGTGTTTCCATGTACGCTTGCCCAAAAATTTCCATCCTCGGCGCTACGGCCCTCTTGTTGGGCTGCGGCCACTACCTAATACCCGGGCCGTTTCAGCCCTTCGAGACAGCCCAGCAGCAGACCGATATTCAAGGGTCGAGCATGAAAACCCTCGACGACGGTACAGTAGCCTTCGTGCAGAACCGCCTCGAAGTGTCCGTGCGGCCCATGACCGACGAGGAGATCAACCGCCAGTACCCGGCCCAATCTACCAACGCCAGCGGTCCGGCCGATGAGCTGCCGTCCAATCCGTTCACCTATGGCAATTGGCTCGACCCGCGCACGGGCAAGGCACCGCAGCGCTTGTCCGTCTTCAAGATCACGGTCAAAAACTACGAATACCCCAAAGTCAAGTTCGATCCGCTGATAGTAAACGTGGAATCGGCCAATGGGCGGCGCTATTATCCCTGGGGCAGTTACGACATCGAGGAGTACTTCCGTCGCTTTCCGTTAGCTTTCAATGGCTTGGGCAAAATGCGCTTCGACGAGCGCACTGATATCTACAATGCTGCCAAATATCCCGACGACGAGTTTTGCTTCTCGGGGCAAGAAGTTGAGGGCTATGTAGTGTTCTCCAAAATCCACGACGACGTCGCCGAGATCACCTTCCAGATTCCCGAGTTCGGACTGCGCTACAACTTCCGCAACGAACCCCTAGAGACCATTGACCTGCGCTTCCGCTTCAAGCGCGACATTCAAAAGGTCAAAAACATCGACAAGTTGGCGGCCAATTAACCGGGCTGGTCGAGCTGAATAGCCTAAGGGGCAGGCTGCTTGGCCTGCCTCTTTTTCTGTCCGCTGCCCGGCACATGTTCAATGCTGACCAAATTCCTCCTCTGCGCCCCTGCGGCCTTCTTTTTACTATCGGTCACGGCCTTTGAACCGGCGGCGATTTCGCGCTGGATCGAACGGGCCATTGGCTGGGAGCCGCTGCGCGAAGTGCCAGCAACCGACCGAGCACCTTCGCTGCGCCAAGCCGTCGCGCAAATAGACGCGGCCGACCTAGCGCACCACCTCCGCATCTTCACCGCCGACTCGTCCCGCGTTACCGGCTATGCCGGAGCCACCAACGCCGCCCGCTATATCGAAGGGGAATTCCGCCGCCTCGGCCTGCCAGTCACCAGCGAATTTTTCCCCGTTTCGGTCCCCCTAGATCGCGGCGGTCGGCTGCGCTTGGTCGGTTCGGACGAAGTCATCCCCATCTACGGATTGTGGCCCAATCACGTGCGCTCGCCATCCCTGCCCCCGGGCGGCGTCGCTGGGCTGCTCATAGACTTAGGAAGCGGCAGCTTGGCCGAAATGGACGGCCAACGGCTCGCCGGCAGCATTGCGCTGATGGGCTTTGGCTCGGGCAACGCCCACGTCCAAGCGCGGGCCTTGGGCGCGCAAGCTATTCTGCTGTACGACGATGGCCGCGTCACGCGCAGCGAGGCCGCGGAAAAATTCCTCCAAGTGCCCGTGGACCTCCCGCGCTTTTGGGTCGAAGCGGCGGGCGCGGAACGCTTGCGACAGCAAGCGCGCAGCGGCCATGCCCAAGTGCATCTCGAAGCGCGGATGGACTGGGAGCAGGTCCAGGTGCGCAATATATTCGCCGTCCTCCCGGGCTTGGACGAGGCCATGCCGCGCGGCCAGCGCCACCAAATCCAGCAGTGGGACGAGCAAATCATCGTCCTGCAAGCGCACTACGACGCCATCTCGGTGGTCCCGGCGTTGGCCCCGGGGGCCGAAAACGCCACCGGCATCGCTGCACTGCTCGAAATCGCCCGCTTGCTCGTGGTCGAAGGCACTCGCTACACCGTGCTCTTTTTGGCCACCCCCGGCCACTTTCAGGGCTTGGCCGGCGTCAACGACTTCCTCTACCGCCACGCGCGCAAAAGCGAGCATTTCCGCGACCAGATCCCGCCCGCCGAGCGCCTTGACTTCCGCCTCTTCGTCGGCCTCGACTTGGCCAGCCACAGCCCCCAAGTCGCCAGCTTCACCATGGGCACGTTCTACAACTCGGCGTGGCGCAACGACGACTATCAAAAGAACCTGATGGCGCACTATGCCGCGCGCTTTGCCCGCTATAATCGCGAGATTTTCGCCGACTCGACCCGCTACCAAGACGCCATTGCCCCGCAGAAGCGGGTGTGGAAAAACTTCATGCCGGTGCGGCTGGCCCTCGACAGCGAGGCCGCGGCCTTTGTGGGCAAGGAGGCACTCTCTTTCGTCGCGCCCAACCAACTGCGCCAGCGCGTCGATACGCCCCTCGACCGGCTCGAATTCGTCGCGCTCGACAACCTCGCCGAACAGACCCGCACCATAGCCGGGCTGCTGCTCAAAGCCGCCGCCGACCCGGACTTTTTTAACGACACCAAGCTGACCCTGCGCGATTGGGGCCACAGCCTAGCGGGCCATATCTACTGGTTCGACCGCGACGTGAATTTTGCCGTGCCCAAGGCCCCAGTTCCCAACGCCCTGGTCACCTATCTCCAGCCCGGCCCCAACTCGGTGGCCGGCGTACGCACCCTGATGGCCACACACGGGGACCAGAGCGGCTACTTCAAGTTCGACATCGTGCGCAACCGCTTTGCCAACCGCATCCAAGCCTTTGAGCTCGACGAACACGGGCGCATCGTCTCGGCACCCGACCTCGGCGAGGAGGGCGACAAAACCTATCCGGGCACCCAACCTTATGGCTGGTGGGAAAACCGCATGTTGCAGGTTTTGTTTCGCTGCCGCGCTTTGAGCTTTTTGGAGGTGGTCGATCCGCGCTATCTGTCGGCCCTGGACCGCGTCAACGTCCTCGGCACCAACGACGCGCCGCCGCGTTCTTTTTCGCTCAACTACATCGAAAACCAGAGCACCGTGCAGGACCGAGTGGTACAGGCCGGCGTGGTGTTTGCCGAACCGGGCACCCGCGTCAAAATTCTCGCTGGCGAAGGAGCTTTTGGCGGCGAGAGCGCACTCGCCGGCGTGCGCTACCTGCTCACTAATGCGGACTCGGCCTTGTTCACCGACTTGGATCCGGCCGGCGTCGATCTGGCGACCATTGAGCAGGCCCAGGGCACCGGCTTCCCGGTTGAACAAGGCCTCATTCCCTATCCGGCGTTGCAGGCGGCCCGCGACATCTGGATCATCGACGAGGCGCGAATTAAACAGATGGTGCGCCACGGCATCGTCCTCGAACAGCTGCAGGCCATGCACGCCCAAGCGCGGGAGGCCCTGCTCGAGGCCCGCGACAAACTCGCGGCTTTTGATTACACCGGCTATCAGCGCGCCGTGCGCCGCGCCCTCGGACTAGAGGCCCGCATCTACCCGGAAATCAAGGCCACCGCCAACGACGCGGTTCGCGCGGTGATTTTCTACTTCGCGCTGCTGTTGCCCTTTGCCTTTTTCTGCGAGCGCTTCTTTTTTGGCTTCGCGGATGTGCGGCGGCAAATCGCCGGCTTTGTCGGCATCTTCGTCCTGGTGTTTTTGATCCTGCGCTTGGTCCATCCGGCCTTCAAGCTGAGCACCTCGCCGTACATCATCTTCCTCGCGTTTGTCATCCTCGCCTTGGGCGTCCTCGTCATCTCGATCGTCGTCGCGCGCTTTAAGGCCCTGCTGCAACGCCGCAAGGGCGCGACCGCCGGCCTGCACGAGACCGACGTAGGTCGGATTGCCGCCGGTTTTGCCGCCGTGCTGTTGGGCATCTCCAACTTGAGCAAGCGTCGCCTACGCACCGCGCTGACAGCCGCGACCCTGACCTTTTTGACCTTTACGGTCAATTCCTTTACCTCGGTCAAGTCCAGCTTTGACTTCTATCGCCTACCGCGCGATACCGCGCCCCTATACGAGGGCGGCCTCATCCGCGATCGCGCTTGGCGCGGCCTGCAGGATTCCATCTTGGACTACGTGCAGAGCGCGTTTGGCGACCGCGGCTTGGTGGTGCCGCGCGCCTGGTACTTGTCGCCGGTCGAATCTGAACGGGCCTTTATCGACTTTACCGCCACCGCCACTGGCGCGGCTAGTTTCGCCCACGGCGTGGTGGGCCTACAGCCGGCCGAAGCCGCAGTAACCGGCCTCGACGCGCACATCTCGGTCGGCCGCTTCTTTGCCGCGGGCGACGACAAGGCCGTCATCTTGCCCGACAGCCTAGCCGCGCTCATCGGGATCGGCCCCGAGGACGTGGGCGCGGCTTCCATCGCGCTCTACGGCGAGGAGTACCAAGTCATCGGCCTGTTCGACAGCGCGGCCCTCAAAGAAGTCGTCGATCTCGATGGCGAGCGTCTAACGCCCGTAGATACGGTCAAAGACGCCGGCCTCATCACCCGCGAGAGCACCGAAGATCCGCGCACCTTGGCCGCCACCGCGGTCGAAACCTTCAACCACCTCGAAGTAATCAACACCCTGTTCTTGCCCTATGAGCGCGTCCGCGCCATGGACGGCCGCCTGCGCTCCATCGCCATTGCCGCCGACGCGGACGACCCGCAATTCGTCCAGCGCGTAGAGTCCTTTATGTCGCGGGTGGCGCTGACTCTGTTCGTCGGCCAAGGCGACCGCGTCGTGGCCTACAGCTCGATCGGCGCCACCGAAATAAGCGGGGCCGGCCAGCTTTTAGTGCCGATAATCATCGCCGCCTTGATCGTGCTCAATACCATGATGGGAGCCGTGTACGAGCGGGTGCGCGAAATCGGCATCTACAGCGTCGTCGGCTTGGCCCCCAGTCACATCGGCTTGCTATTTTTGGCCGAATCCACGGTCTTTGCCACCTTTGGCGCGGTCGTAGGCTACGCCCTAGGCCAAATCGCCCACCTGTTCATGCTGCAATATGGGCTGCTCGCCGGCCTGACGCTCAACTACTCGTCGCTCTCGGCGGTGTGGGCCACCGTCGTGGTCATCGGCACGGTCTATTTATCGACCTTGTATCCGGCGCAGATGGCGGCCAACATGGCCGTCCCAGACGTGACGCGGCAGTGGCAATTCCCCCCGCCGGTCGGCGATCACTGGCGCTTTGACTTCCCCTTCACGGTTGGCGGAGCCGAGGTGCCGAGCATGTACGTGTATCTCAAATCGGTCTTCGCCGCCTATGGCGCAGGCTCCATCGGCGACTTCATCGCCCGCGACATTGCCCTAGTGGTCGCCAGCGACGGACCGGAGCCTTCTTACGCCATTGCCATGCGCACTTGGCTGGCGCCCTACGACCTCGGCATCAGCCAGCAAGTGCGCCTGCTGGCGACTCCCACCGGCGAGCACCACATCTACAAGATCGAGACCCATATTGAGCGCCTCAGCGGCGATGTGGCCTCTTGGCAGCGGATGAACCGCAAGTTCCTCAACGTGCTGCGCAAGCGATTTCTCGTGTGGCGCACCCTGTCGCCAGCGATTCGCCAAAAGTATCAGGACGAGGTGGAAGCGGCGTTTGCCGGGGCGGGAGAGCAGGCGGTATAATTGACACGGCCCCGCCACAAAATAGACTTAGCTCAACTTAGCTATTGGAGGATTCACAATGACGAAGGTGAACATGCACGAGGCCAAATCGCAACTTTCGCGCCTAGGCAAATTGGCTTGGGCGGGGGAGGAAGTTGTCATCGCCAAGGCCGGCGAGCCGTATTTACGGCTGGAACCGTATCGGGATCGGCTGGAGGAACGTCAGCTTGGTGGGCTAGAAGGAAAAATCTGGCTGTCTCCAGACTTCGACGATCCCGATGAAGAACTCATGGATCTGCTTGAAAACGCGAAAATTTTCCCAGACAAGAGTTAGCCATGTCGCGGCTCCTGTTGGATACCCACACCTTTTTATGGTGTCTAGCCGATGTTGGGCGACTGGCCGAAGATACCCGTGCCACAATCGCCGATCCGCACAATGACGTCTTCGTCAGTGCCATCACCGGGTGGGAAATCACAGTCAAGAAAGCAAAGGGGCGCTTAGTCGCGTCAGACAATCTGTCGATGTTGGTTGAGGAAAGGGGCTTCACCCACCTTCCGCTGACGTTCCATCACGCCGAGCAGGCCGGCCGCCTCCCGATGCACCACCGGGATCCATTCGATCGCTTCCTGATTGCCCAAGCCCGAACCGAAGGGCTGATCCTCGTGACCCGGGATGGCCACATTCGGCAATACGATGTGGCCACCATGGAGGTTTGAAGCCGTGAAGAGTCGCGAGAAAATTGAGGGGCATGAGCCAAATCCTCAACGTGCTTTGCGAGCGATTCCTCGCGTGGCCTCTGCTGTCGCCGGGAATCCGCGAGCAGATGCCGTCCATTCCCTCCAGTAGCACCGTGCAGCCAGCATGACCGCACGCGCCTTCCTCATCGGTTTGGGCTTGGTGGTCCTGATCAACATCGGGGCCCCGTACAGCATGTTCATCCTCAAGTCCTCGCAGTGGGCTATTAGCTACTTGCCCTTGAGCGTGGTCTTTCTCTTTACTGGCTTGGTCTTTGTCAACGCCACGGCCAAGTCGCTGCTAAAAGTACGCGGGCTAGGCACCAGCGAACTCGGCCTCATTTTCATCATGTCCCTAGTGGGGGCCTCAATTCCCACTTGGGGGACTTCTACCTACATGATCGCGGTCGTCGCCGCGCCCCAGTACTTTGCCTCGCCGGAGAATCAGTGGCAGAGCAAAGTAGTGCAGTACATTGAGGAATGGCTGGTGCCCAACGACGCGATTGCCCTCAAGTGGTTTTACAACGGCCTCCCCGCGGGCGAATCCATTCCTTGGGGTGCTTGGATCGCGCCGCTTTTTTGGTGGACCAGCTTGGTGATGGCCATTTTCTTTTTGTGTCAGTGCCTGGTCGCGGCGCTGCGCAAACAGTGGGTCGAATACGAGCGCCTGCCCTTCGCCCTGATGGAATTGCCCCAACAGCTCATCGCCCCGCCACCAGGCTCTAACTGGCCCAGCTTTGTGCGCCAAAAGGCGTTCTGGTTTGGCTTTGCCCTGCCCTTTGGCATGGTTATGTGGAACGTGGTCACGTACTTTACCCCGGCCTTCCCGCCCATCCCGCGCGACCTGTCCGACCCCATTCGCCTCGGCCGCGAATTTCCCGCCATCAACACCAATATCAACTGGGCCATCGTCGGCTTCACGTACTTCGTCAACCTCGACGTGTCGTTCAGCATCTGGTTTTTCACGCTGCTGACCATGTTGCAACAGGGCCTGTTCAACCGCTTTGGCTACACCATTGCTGGCCGCGACGTGTACACCCTCGGCCACCCCGGCATCGGCTGGCAATCATTCGGTGCGCTGATCGCCCTCGTCGGTGGCATGCTGTGGATGGCGCGCGGGCACCTCGGCGCGATCTGGCGCAAAGCCGTGCGCAACGATGCCGACATCGACGACTCAGACGAGCTGATGTCCTACCGGATGATCGTCTTTGGCGGCGGGCTGGCCCTAGTCTACATCGCCTGCTGGATGTGGCGGGCCGGCATGAATCCGCCGACGGTCGCCCTCTTCATCTTGGCCACTTTGGTCCTCTACGTCGGCATTACGCGCATCATCATGGAGGGGGGCTTGCTCTTCAGCCGCGCCCCGCTGGTCGGCCAAACCTTCGTCGGCTACGCGCTCGGGCCATACGCCACCGCTCAGAGCAACATCGCCATGGGGCTTTCGTATGGCTGGCACCACGAGCTCAAGGGCTTCTTCATGGTCGCCGCGGCCAACAGTGCCAAGGTGTCCGGCTCCATCCGCGGCAACCGCCGCTGGCTGAGCTTCTACATCCTCCTCGCGGCACTGGTCGCTCTCGTCGTCTCCATGGCCTTTGCGCTCTACATGGGCTACTCCTTTGGCGCGTACAACTACGGCGGGTGGATTTTTGGCACCGGTTCGCAAGTGCCCTACGTGGAAAGCCTGCGCAAAATCGACCTCAAGGCCCCGGATTGGACGCGATTGGGCCACCTCCTAAGCGGCGCGGGCACTATGGGGCTTTTGACCTTTATGCGCTACCGCTTCTCGTGGTGGCCCCTGCATCCGATTGGTATGCCGGTCGGCATCTGTTCCTACCCCATGACCATCATCGTCTTTTCGATCTTTGTCTCTTGGCTGGCCAAATGGGCTATCATGCGCTCGGGCGGCATTGGTCTCTACCACCGCGCCCAGCCCTTTTTCATTGGCCTCATCCTCGGGTATTTCACCGCGATTGGCCTGTCCTTTTGCACCGATATGATTTGGTTCCCCGGGCAGGGGCACCCGCTGTACGGAAACTAGCGCATGGCCCCAGACGATAAAAAAGCACCCGAGCTGATTCCCTCAGACCTCCAATTTGAACCGGGCTTCAACCTCAAGACCTTGTGGGCTGCGCTCTTTGTCGGCTTCATCATGCTGCCCGGGGCCATCTACTTGGGGTTGGTTACTGGCCAAAGCATGGCCGGCGGGGCCGAATGGGTAACGCTCATTCTCTTCATCGAAATCGCCAAGCGCTCCTTTGCGCGTCTGCGCACCCAAGAGGTGATCATTCTCTATTGGGTGGCTGGCGGCTTGGTCGTGATGGGCGGCAAGTTGGGTACCGGGGCCGAGTTGTTCGGCGGGCCTTTTGGCGGGCTGATCTGGGACCAGTACTTGATCCAATCGCCCCAAGCCGATGGCTTGCACCAGTACATCCCCGATTGGGTGGTCCCCCCGCGCGGCTCGCCGGCTTTGGCCGGGCGCTCCTTTTTGCACCCCGATTGGCTCAAGCCCATCGCCCTGCTGCTGACCGTCATTGTGATGCAGAAGGTCAACAGCCTGTCTTTGGGCTACGTGCTGTTCCGCATCACCAACGACATCGAGCGTCTGCCGTACCCGCTAGCTGCGGTGCAGGCCGGTGGTGCCACAGCCCTCGCCGAGAGCTCGGGGCCGAGCCAAGGCTGGCGTTGGGAGGTCTTTAGCGTCGGGGCCTTTATTGGCATCATCTGGGGGCTGTTCTACGTAGTCATCCCCACGATTTCGGGTATTTTCTTCACCGAGACCGTGACGATCCTGCCGATTCCGTTCATCGATCTGACCGTCTCGCTCAAAGAAATGCTGCCGGCCAGCATCATGGGCATTGGCACGGACCTCGGGCATGTCATGGTCGGCTTTGTCCTGCCCTTTTGGATCGTGGTCGGCTCCTTTGCCGCGGCCTTCCTCGTCAATATCCTCGTCAACCCGGTGCTCTACACCTACGACGTGCTGCACACCTGGGAGCCGGGTATGTCGGCTATTCCAACGCAGATCGCCAATTCCTTCGACTTCTGGCTCAGCTTCTCCATTGGCGGCGCGGTCATGGTGGCCCTGCTGGGTTTTGCCATGGTGGGTAAGACCCTGTGGACTTTGCGCGGAGCCAAGCGCGCAGGCGACGATGGCGGGCTACCCGCAGGACGCGGCGACATCCCCATCCCCCTCGCTTTGGGCATCTGGGCCGTGAGCACGCTCGGCTTTGTGGTCTTGGTGTGGTATTTGGTGCCGGAATTTCCCTGGTGGATTAGCGCGTTCTTCGGCTTTGTGTGGACGCCCATTTACTCGTACATCGGCGCGCGCATGATCGGCCTGACCGGCTCGCCCCAAGGAGCGTCTTTCCCCTATCTGCGCGAAGGCTCCTTTTACCTGTCGGGCTATCAGGGCGCGGCCGTGTGGTTCGCGCCGATTCCGCTCTTCCAATGGGGCTACGAAGCGGCGGCCTTCAAGCAACTAGAACTGACTCGCACCCATTTCGGCAGCATCGTCAAGCTAGCTGGCGTTACTTTGCTCATTATGTTCGTCTGTTCGTTTGTGTTCTGGTCTTTTATTTGGAAACTCGGGCCGATTCCCTCAGCGGCCTATCCCTACGTGCAAAAATTTTGGCCCTTCCACGCCACCATGCAGGCGTTTTGGGCCAAGTCGACGCTCGCCGAGGGTGGCAATGAGCTGATCAGGACCATTATTCGCTGGGAATACGTGCTCACGGGTGCTCTGGGCAGCGCGGGGATTTTGGGCGCACTGGCACTCTTGCGCTGGCCGATCGCCCTGTTCTACGGATTCATCGGCGGCGTGGGCGCCTGGCCGCACTTTTTGCTGCCCAACTTCATCGGTGCCTTGCTGGGCCGCTACCACTTGCAGAAGCGCTTTGGCGAGACGCGCTGGCGGGCGTACGCGCCGATTTTGTTGGCCGGCTATTCGTGCGGGATGGGCTTGGTCGGCATGTCGTCCATCGCGCTGGCCCTGATTTCCAAAGCCGTGTCGAGCATTGTGTTTTGAGGGGCAACGACGCACTCGCTGTGCGCTGTTGGAAATTTGCTGGTTGGATTACCGCTTTCGCGGAAATGACGTGTGGGGAGCGGTCGGATAGATCAGTTTAGTTGGACGGAGGTTGCAGCGGATTGACGATTTGCAAAAAATCAAACGTCTTAAAATCACCAACGTTCACAGTATAAAGCCCTGATATGCCATTGTCTTTCAAAGTAGCTGCTAGGACCATATCGAACACTTTCTTGCGCGTTGTGCCGCTTTCTAAAAGTTCCAAAAAGGTCTGAATCTGTGTTGCTCGCTGATGAATGATTGGGATGCCCACGTCCCTATAATCCCGGACGACGCGAATCGCTTCGATTATAGACAGTGGCTTTTCAACGCGCTGCCAAGTTACGACATGCACGAACTCTGATAAGACTTGGGTGGGTAGGCAGATCGTATGTCGTCCTTTGTGATCGCGTTCATTTACCACCTTAGTGATGAATGCGGCCGCCTGTTCATGGAATTCCGAGTCTGTATTGTGTGCATAGACAAGCAAGTTGGTGTCAATGGCAAACACGATCAGATTGTTCGTTCGTTATATAATTGATGGCGGTCTGCATGGACTTCTGCACCCAAACTAAATTTACGCACAGTGAATATCTTTTTTGGTGCAGGCGAGGTGGTTTCTATGTCCTTCTTGAGAGACTGGAGAATGATCTCAATCAAATGAAGGCGCTCTTCGACCGGTGCTCCTTGAATTTCCCGCAGCGTTCTGGAATTGATCATTTTCTATTTTCCTGAGCGGCAGACTGTACTTACTGATTGACAAAAAATGTAGCATGAAGGTTCCCCCAAAACAACCGAAACCCACTGGAGTTGCGGCCTTGAGCGACGCCGGGCCTTGAGTCTGACGCCAAAAGGGCCGCCATCGCCTGTAAACGGTGGCGACCCTTTTTGTAGCCCGCGTTATCTCAACCTCAAACTTCCACTACTCCTATTGCTGGAGTACAATGAGTCAACATGAATCACAATTAACAAGGTCTAAGTGGTCTAGCATGAATCAACTCACAGTCAGAGGCTTCGACGACGAATTAGCGGACAGGATGCAACAGCTAGCAAAAGGCGAGGGGCTCTCTGAATGAGGCCGCGCTGAAGCTGATCCGCAAGGGGGCCGGCCTAACAAACGGTACGGAAGACGCAGGCATTGTAGGTTCTTCTCTAGACCATCTGATCGGGACGTGGTCTGTGGTCGAAGCAGACGAGATGGACTCCGCACTCGAGGAATTTGAGGTAATGCCTATAGAAGCGCGTTGGCGGCGGGTGCCGTTCTAGGGGGCCGGGGCGATTCCAACGGCCGGGAATTTGTAAAATGCCCCCTTTTTTGTACATTGCACGTACGAAAAAGGGGGCATTTTTATCCATGTATCGATCGGCTGAACGCGCTCTGACCCAATGGTTTGCCGCCCCACAGCGCAAACCGCTGGTCATCCGCGGTGCTCGCCAAGTGGGCAAATCCACCCTAGTGCGGCAGTTCGCCCAGTCCCAGCACCTGCACCTCAACGAAATCAACCTCGAGCGCCACCCAGAATTGGAACCCATCTTCCAAACCTTGGACCTGACCCACATCCGCCGAGAACTAGAAGGGCTACTGGGGCAACCGCTGTTGGCATCGGGCAGCCTACTCTTCCTCGACGAAATCCAAGCGACCCCCCACGCTCTGCCGGCCCTGCGCTATTTCTTGGAAGATCACCCGGAGCTGCCGGTTATCGCCGCGGGTTCCCTGCTCGAATTCGTCCTCTCGCAACACGCCTTTACCATGCCGGTAGGGCGCATTCAATACCTCCATCTAGGCCCAATGAGCTTTGAGGAATTCCTCACCGAACTGGACCCGCCCCTCTTGGCCTATCTGCAAGACTGCACCCCCGAGCAACCCCTGCCTCACACCGTCCACACCCGCTTGTCGGCCTATCAGCGGGAATACTTGCTGGTGGGAGGTATGCCCGAAGCCGTAGCCGCATATAGCACCACCCGCCGCTTTGCCGATGTGACGCCCGTGCATCAGTCCATCGTCGATACCTACCAAGACGATTTTGCCAAGTACGCCTCCGCCCGAGTTCTGTTGCGCTTGCAGCGGGTTTTCAACTACGTTCCCCGCGCCGTGGGTCGCAAAGTCAAATACACTCAGATCAACCGCGAGGAAACGGCCCGCGAACTGCGGACCGCCATTGACTTGCTGACCAAAGCCCGGGTCATTACGCCCGTCTTCCACAGTGCCTGTTCCGGGGTGCCTATACACGCCGATGCCGATTGGAAAACCTATAAACTCCTCTTTTTGGACATCGGCCTGATGAACCGTCTGTGCGGCTTAGACTGGCTGGCCCTGAAGGACTTGGACGACCGCCGACTGATCAATGAAGGGGCCTTGGCCGAACAGTTCGTCGGGCAACACCTACTCTACTTGGCAGAGGGGCGGGAAACGCCACGGCTACACTACTGGCTGCGGGAAGGAAAAAGTGCCAACGCCGAAGTGGATTACGCGATTGCCCGGGGTGCTCAGATCGTGCCGGTTGAAGTCAAGGCGGGCACCAGCGGCACCCTGCGCTCACTGCATCAATTCGCCTTGGCCAAACAGACGCGCCTCGCGGTGCGCTTCGACCTCAATCCACCCACCATCCAGTCCGTCCGCCATCCAGTCAGCGGAACGCGGCAGAACGTGGAAATGACCCTGCTTTCGCTGCCGCTTTACTTGGTGGGACAACTAGGCCGCCTGCTGGACCGGCTCAGGCAGGAGCGGGCCGCGAGTTGGTAGCGACGAAGCGGCATCAGGTCGATCCGCCCCGCTCAATTACACCGCAACCCCCATTTTCGCCGCACACTCCACAATCTGCGCCCACGTCTCGTCCTCCACGAAAATCCCCTCTGCCTTCCGCTTCGCGGCCACGGCCCGCTCGCTGTCTCCGGGCATCAAGATCGCCTCAACGCCCGGCGCGGTGGCTGCGGATTTGACAAACGCGATGTACGTGTCGGCCTCGGCGAAATAGGCGTCTAACCCCACCAATTTTTCCACGTCGAGCACCAACAGCAAGGCCCCGTTGCGGAAACGCCGATCTTGGCCCACGCAGCCGGCCCCGGCCAACGCGCCAGCCAACAACTCGACCGCTATGTTGAGCCCGTAGCCCTTGTGGCCGAGGCTGCCGCCCAAGGGCAGGATGGTGCCGGGTGGATCGGCGTACAGGGTGTGAGGATCGTTGGTCGGCTGCCCCGCGGCGTCGAGCAGCCAGCCATCGGGCACTTCAGCACCGCGATTGCGCTGCACGCGGACCTTCCCTTCGGCCACGGCCGACGTGGTCATGTCGAGGACGACCGGCGGGCCGCTGCGCGCGGGAAACGCCATGGCGATGGGATTGGTGCCGTGCCGTGCTTGGCGTCCACCCCACGGGGCCATGCGACAAACCGGCGCGCCGTTGACAAACATCAGGGCAATGGCCATGGCCTCGGCAATGCGCTCCACGTAGCTGCCGAGGCGGCCGACGTGATTGGCTTGGCGGACGGAGATAGCGGCCATGCCCGTAGCCTGTGCCTTCTCTAGAGCCAAGTCCACGCCGCGGCTCATCGCCACCTGCCCAAAGCCCCAATGCGCGTCGAGCACGGCGAGCGTTGGGGCCTCATGTACGATTTCGACCGCGGCGTCTGGCGCGATGTCGCCCGCTTCGACTTGGCCTAAGTACTGGGGGATGCGAATGACGCCGTGCGAGTCGTGGCCGACGAGATTCGCTTCGACGAGCAATTCGGCGACCACACGCGCCTCGTCAGCGCGCATTCCAGCCGCGGCAAAAATGGCGGCCGTGGTTTCGCTCAAGAACGACGGAGAAAAGACCGGCATTACTCTTTTGCTCCGCCGGCGATCCACGCGCGGATTATTTCCACCTGCTCGGCCGGCAACGGCGCCCCCGGCGGCATTTGCTGACTGACGATTTCGCTGTCGCCGCGCACCTTTATCAGCAGATACGACTTATTGGGGTTGCCCGGCTCAACCAGCTTAAAATCGGGCCGCTGGCCGCTGGCGACGCCGACGATGCGTGCGGCAAAGTTGCCCTCCAGCGACAAACCAGCCGCTGGCTCCGCGCCGCTGTGGCAGCCCGAAAAGGCGCAACTGAGCGCGAAAACCTCGCCGACCTGCGCGAGAGTTGCCTGCTCGCCGCCCGCATCGCTTGGCCCCACCGTTGAATTATCATCCGCACAACCAGCCCACAACAGGGTCGCCGCCAACAGCATACATGGCGTCAATTTCATCATGTTCGCCTCCTATCGCGCACCCGCCGCAGCAATTCGCCGCCACTGGCGCACTCGACAATCCAATCGCCCACGTGCGCCAGCTCCTCGCTTGCTAAGCCTGCCAACAACCTCCCTAAGCTCTCGGCCACCTCGTCGCCAAACCGCCGCGCCGCCAAGCGGCACAACAACGCCCGTTCCCCTTCGGCACGTCCCTCGGCGCGGTGCCTCGACAACCGCGCCGACCCCTCTGGACCCGCCGTGCCCAACTGCTTGGTCAGGGCTTTGGCCACCCGCAGCAAGGCATCAATCGTCGCCGCCGACCAGCCCTCCCGCTCGTTGAGTGCGGCGTGAATCTCGGCCGCAGTCCAGCCCGCAAACGCTCGACTCGCCTCCACCTGCCGGTAACGCCCATCCTCCCATACGCGAATCCTCAGTCCCGATGCACCCGCCCGGCGATACGGCGTGAACGCCTCCGGTACCTCCACCCACAACTCGGGGAACCCCCAAGCCTGATACTTTTGCAACTTGCCCCGCCGAATATCCGTAGTGTGATCCACTTCCAAGACCACGTCCGGCAGGGAGTGAATGCCCAACTTCAGCCCTAAGTGATCCGGCAGCCAAGCCTCGTGCGGCCGCAAATAGATGAACTGATCGGGCCGCAAAACAGCCTCGTAGCCCCCCTCGTCGTCCAGCTTCCAGATGCTCGTGGTGCCAAACGCCATGAAGTGGGCGCCGCACTCGTCGGCGAGTTGTTGAGCGAGTTGAGCCAGATACTGAGCCGGCAACTCGTGGTCGGCACTGACGATATGCGCGTCGTCGTCGGCCACGATAAGAGTTTCGGTCGGCCCGTCCCAATACTCAAAGCGCCCTTCATACGTTTCGATCTCAGCCGCTGATACGCGCTTGGCGTGGCAGCCGGGGAACACCAGCCGCTGGCCATCGGGCGTGTACAGCACCGCCCCCTCGTCTGCTAAAGCCTCTGCGACTTTTTCTGTCATGGAACTTTTCTCCTTTTTTGCACCAACATTGACGCCTCGTATCCCACCTCTCCACTGCCTAATTAACACCCGCGACTAACCCTGTCAAAAGCAGGGTTTAACAGGCGCGATCTAGGCGTTATATTAGGCCGCTCATTCACCGCATTCCAAGGAGTACACATGCACCTAAGCTGGATTGACTACGCTATCGTCTTTGTCTATGTCGGCGGCACCATCATCGCTGGCACATTGGCGCGCGGTGCCATCAAGGGCATCTCCGACTTTCTCGTCGCCGGGCGCGGCCTCAAAACCCACATGGCCGTCGCCACGATGGTCTCGACCGGACTCGGGCTAGTAACGGTCATGTACATGGCCGAGGAAGGCTTTAAGTACGGCTTTGTGCCCTTCGTCTTTGGCCTCATGGCGCTGATCACCACCATGATTATCGGCCGCACCGGCTTCATTGTCAGCCGCCTGCGCCACTTGCAGGTGATGACCGTGCCCGAGTTTTACGAACTCAAGTACACGCGCGGCGTGCGCCTGCTCGGCGGCATTATCCTCACCTTGGCCGGCACCCTCAACATGGGGCTTTTTCCCATCCTCGGCAGCAAGTTCGTCGTCGGCTTCACCGGCCTCGACAAGGAATACGTCAACTACGTCATGATCGGCATGCTGCTCATCGTCGTCTTCTACACGCTAATGGGCGGCATGGTCTCGGTGGTGCTGACCGACTTCGCCCAGTTCGTGCTGCTGGCACTGGGGTTTTTCTTCGGCACCTACATCATTCTCAATCACCCGCAACTCGGCTGGGACACCCTCGTCCAAACCGTGCAAGTCCACAAAGGCGATGTCGGCTTTGACCCCATAGCCAATCCCGGCTACGGCATTTCCATGATCTTATTTCTCTTCTGCGTCGGCTTGGTCGGCGTGGTCTGGCAACCCGAAATGATGCGGCCGCTGAGTGCCGAAAGCCCCAAAGTGGCCCGCCGCGTGTTCTGGATTTCCTCGGCCACAGTCATGGGGCGGGCCATGGTGCCGATGTTTTGGGGCATCGCCGCGCTGGCCTATTTTGGCAACCCCGAACTCGACCCCCACTATGCCATGCCCGAAATGCTCGGCAAAATCCTGCCCATCGGCATCGCCGGCCTGCTCATGGCCGGGATGTTCGCGGCCTTCATGTCCACCCACGATAGCTACCTGCTGGCTTGGAGCGGCGTCATCGTCCGCGACGTGGTCTCGCCGCTCAAGGCCATGCTCGCCAAGGCGAGCGGCGAGCGCGAGGCCGACGGCACTTGGGGCGGGCTGTCGAGCGAGCGCGAGATTTACTGGACCCGGGCCATCGTCGTCATTCTCGCCGCCTTTTTGGCCATTTTCGGCGCGTTATACCAACTCCCCGAGACCGCCTTCCGCTTTATGTACGTCACCGGCAGCATCTACTTCTCCGGCTGCGTCGGCACGGTGGCCTTGGGGCTGTACTGGAAAAAGGCCAATACCCCGGGGGCCTACTGCGCCCTGATCCTAGGTGCGCTGGTGCCGCTCAACTTCCTGATTATGACCGAAAATCAGCACTTGGTGCCCGAGTTTTTGTTGCCGCTGGTCGAAAATTCCAACCTCGTCGGGCTTACCAGCTTGGCCTTGGGCGGCCTCGCCATGCTGGTCGTGGCCTCGCTCACCCAGCGCTCGCACCCGCCGCGCCCCCTAGACTTTAGCAACATGGAGTAGTACAATGGACGTCGAAACTTGGAAAATCCTCTGGCAATTCGTCTTTATCGCCGCTAGCGTCCTCTTTTACGGCATTGTCATCGCCGTCGCCTACAAGGGCTTTGGCGATGTGGCCCAGATGATCCGCAACATGGCCGCCGGCCGCGGGGCCAGCGAATCGGCCGCCGACTCCCAGCGCGAGTGACGCCGCGCACCGCCTTTGCAGGAGCTGCTTTAGCGGGCCTGTGGGCCGCATTAAGCTACGCTGAAGTGCAGTTTGTCGAGGTGGCGGCCGAGGCCGGGATCGCCTTTCGCCATCAAAACGGAGCCAAGGGGCAAAAGTATCCCATAGAGACGATGGGCTCGGGCACGGCCTTTTTCGACTACGATGGCGACGGATGGCTCGACCTGTACTTCGTCAATAGCGCCGGCCCGGGCGCGCTTTACCGCAACGCACGTGCGTTCACCGCTGTAACCGACCCCGCCGGCGTGGCCCATTCGGGCTACGGCCTAGGCTGTGCCGCAGCCGACTACGATTCCGACGGCGATCTCGACCTGTACATCACCGCCTACGGCCCCAACGTCCTCTACCGCAACGAAGGCACCGGCCAATTCGCCGATGTAACCGACCCCGCCGGCGTGGCCGGGCCGGTACTAGTCAATCCGGCGATGAGTACGGGCGCGGCCTTTGCCGACTACGATCTAGACGGTGACCTCGACTTTTTCGTCGCCAACTACGCCAAGTTTCGCCCCGAGACACACCAGCCCTGCCTCCGCTCCGGGATTGCGGTGTACTGCGGGCCAGAGGCATTCGATCCGCAGCGCGACGTCTTTTATCGCAACGAAGGCGACGCCACCTTTGCCGATGTCACCGCAGCCGCCGGGTTGCGGCCGGATGCGGCCAAGGAATTAGGGGCCTTTTTCATCGACTACGACAACGACGGCGACCTCGACTTGTACGCGGCCGGCGACCGCACCCCCAACTTGCTCTACCGCAACGACAACGGCCGTTTTGCCGAGATTGGCGCTTTGGCCGGCGTGGCCTACAACGACGCCGGTAAACCGCTAGCCGGCATGGGAGTTGACGTGGGCGACTACGACGGCGATGGCCGATTCGACTTCTTCGTCACCAACTATCAGTGGGAGACCAACAGCCTGTACCGCAACCTCGGCAACGGGTTTTTCGCCGACGTGACCTTTCAGGTTGGGCTGGGGGTTCCCAGCTTGCCGTTTCTCGCTTGGGGCACCCTCTTCATCGATTACGACAACGACGGCGACCGCGATCTATTTGTCGCCAATGGCCATCTCGACGACAACATCCACTTGTTCGACGCAGTGACGTACGAGCAACAAAACCAACTCTTCCGCAATCGGGAAGGCCGCTTTGTCGACGTGAGTAATCAGGTGGGGCCGGGCCTGCTATTGCAGCAAGTCAGCCGCGGCGCAGCTATGGGCGATTACGACAACGACGGCGACCTCGACATCGCCGTAGCCAACAACAACCAACCCGCCGCGCTCTTGCGCAACGATGGCGGCAATGCCCAGCACTATTTGAGCCTGCGGTTGGTCGGGAACGCGGTCGGAGCCGCAGTCCGCGTGACCGCGGGCGACTGGGTGCAATGGGACGTGGTGCGCGCTGGATCGAGCTATATGTGCCAAAGTGCCATGCGCCCTTTTTTTGGCTTGGGAGACCGCACCCGCGTCGACGAAGTGGAAATCCGCTGGCCTAGCGGCACGGTGCAGCGCTTACAACACATTGCAGCCAACCAAACCCTAATCGTAGCCGAGCCTTGATGGCAGCGGCGTTGCCCGATCGCACCCCAAGCCTTGTATTATGTCCACGACCGTAGGGCCGTCTTTGGGTGCGCGGGCGCCTCGCCCGCCGGGCCGAGGTTCGCACACATAGAAGGGACCCAGGCACCTCAAGGGTCGCGTACTTAGACCCGTCCTTCAAAAGGAGACCGCATTATGCAAGCCCTTTCCCATTTTGCCGATGCACACCACGAGCAGTTCATGGACCAAGGCTACCTGCGGCTGGGCCACGTCCTGTCCGCAAACGAATTGGCCGCTTTGCAACAGCGCATCGACGACATCATGCTGGGCCGCGTCCGCTACGAGCAGATGCGCTTGCAGGTCGTTGAACAGGGCGGCGAAGTGCGCCGCACCATGGGCAACGAGGTGCAGACGCTCGCGTACCGGCGCATCGACGATCTAGAGCAAGACCCGCTCTTCCTCGCCTATATCCAGCATCCCCTCTTCCACCAAATTGCCCGCCGCTACATCGGCGAGGAGGTCTCGGTCTTTCGCTCGATGTTTATGAACAAACCGCCCGAGCTCCGCCGCGAGCTACCTTGGCATCAGGACGTGGGAATTGGCTGGGGCATCGATACCAACCCCATCGTCACCGTGTGGACGGCGCTCGACGACGCGACCACAGCCACGGGCTGCATGCAGATTGTGCCGGGCAGCAACCAGCACGGCATCATCAACGAGCGGCACTTTCTCCCGGCCGAGCAAGAGGCCCAATACACGCCCCCAGAGGCGGTGATCAACTTAGAAGCCGAGGCTGGCGAGGCCATTCTGCTGCACAATTTCCTGCTGCATCGCTCGGGGACCAACTCCACCGCGTCGGCCCGCCGCGCTTTCAGCGCGACCTATATGGATGCCACCACCCGCACCCGGGACACCCACCAAACCTTTCCCGTAGTCTTCGGCGCACAGGCCCTAGACCCGGCGACGGTAGATGGCAAACCGGCTGAGTTAGTCGCCAAGTTTTACGGCTGATTTCCGCAATGCCAACAACACCCGAGCAGACCAAGGCAGCAGATGGAGCACCGGCTTTTACGGCCAAATCCGTACTAGTCGGCTGCGCCGGGGCCTTCAGCGTGTCGGCCGGGGCCGCCTACGGTACGCTCTATCTACACGGCTCTTTTATGGCCTTGGGCACGAGTATGCCTGGGGCGGTGTTCATCCTCTTCCTGCTGACCCTTTTTATCAATCCCCTGCTCAAGCTCGTCCACCCGCGCTGGGGGCTCAATCGGCGCGAGTTGCTAGTGGTCTATGTGATGATGGTGATGGCCTCGCCGATCCCGACCCTTTTTGTCGGCAAGTTCCTCAGTGCCATTAGCTACCCGTTCTACTACGCCACAGCCGAGAACGAATGGCGGCAACTAATCCATCCCTACATCCCCGACTGGCTGATGGTCCACGATCTGGAAACCGCCCGCAAATTTTACGAGGGCAGTGGACGGGACGAACCTATTCCTTGGGAAGTATGGCGCAGCGTCATCGGCGTGTGGACGCCCTTTATCTGCGCCCTCTTCCTGATGATGATTTCCTTCATGGCGATTCTACGCAAACAGTGGATCGAGCACGAGCGGCTGATCTATCCGCTGATGCAGGTGCCGCTAGCCATGACCGAGGAAGGCGAAGACGAGCAAAAGCTAAGCCCCTTTTTCAAAAATCCCATCATGTGGGCCGGCTTTGCCATCCCGGCGCTGTGGGGCACATTGCACGGGCTGTACAACTACTTTCCCGAGACCATCCCCATCGCCCAAAACGTCGATCCGGTGCGCATGGATGTGCCGGTTTTTCGCCGCACGGCCGACCTGTATGTGGCCTTGCGCTTCAACATCATTGGCTTCTTCTACTTTCTCAAGACCGACATCGCCTTTAGCCTGTGGTTTTTTAACCTGCTCTCTTTTGCGGTGCGCGGCATCTTTGGCGTTCTCGGCGTAATCAGCAGCGAGACCGGGGGGGCCGGCCACGCGGTGCGCGATCCCTTTTTGGCCTATCAGTCAATGGGCGCGATTCTCGTGCTCTTTTTGGGCGGCATCTGGACGGCGCGCAAGCATTTAGGCGGCGTGTGGCGCAAGGCGTTCAAAGGCGACGACAGCATTGACGACAGCGACGAAATCCTCTCCTACCGCGCGGCCCTGATTGTGCTGACGGTTTCTTGTCTGGTGATGGTAGGTTGGCTGTGGCTGGCCGGGCTGCCGCTGATTTTCGGGCTGGCCATTCTCTTCTTGGGCGTCGTCATCATCTTTGGCTATTCGCGGGTGGTGGCCGAGGGCGGGCTTTCGGACGGCTCGCCGCCGGTGGTCCCAGCGGGGATTTTGGTGTCTGCGGTGGGTTCGTCGGTCATCGGCGCCCAAGGTCTAGTCGTGCTGGCGACGACCTTTTTGTGGACCACCGGGCGCAATTTCGTCATGGTCTCCTGCGCCAACAGTCTGCGGCTGGGCGAGGAATTGGGGCGCAACCGCCGGCCCCTCTTTTGGATCATCGTGCTGGCCCTCGTCGTGGCTGTGGCCGCAGCCGTGTGGATGGTGATGCTACTCAGCCACAAGTACGGGGCGATCAACTTGTGGATCTGGAGCGGTGGCAACTACAGCTATGTGGAGAAAGTCATCCGCACGCCGACCGACTTCTATGGCTGGGGCTGGGTCAATATGGGGATTGGCGCGGCAATTATGACCGGGCTGATGGTCGCGCGCTGGCTCTACGTGTGGTGGCCGCTGCATCCACTGGGCTACGTGATCGGGCCTATTTGGATCATGGACCACTTGTGGTTCAACATGTTCATCGCTTGGGGAATCAAGGTCCTCGTGCTCAAATACGGGGGCGTGCGGCTCTACCTGAAGACGCGGCCCTTTTTCATGGGGATGATCCTCGGCTATTTCACGCCCGGCGGGTTCTACCTGATCGTCGATCACTTCACCGGCATGACTTGGAACGTGATATTCTGGGGCTGATCTATGTTTGACAGACCCCGGCTATTTTTGTCTTATATTCGCCCTCCCCTTTCCGCTTCTCAGGAGATGGCCGGTATGAAATCCAAGCTCTGTTTGGCAGCAATGTGCATGGCGCTGGCCCAAGTCTGTACGCTTGCCGCGCAAGTGTCGCAGTTCCGCCTCGGCGGTGCTGATGGCCTCAATTGGGAAGAGCAGACCCTGATCAACCTAATGGTCGATAACACTACGACCCCGGGCGCGATTCAACCCCTCGAACTCGACCCCGACGTCAATGTGGTGACGCAGCTACGCCACTGGACGCGCTATCGGCAGCCGATCGACATCGACTACCAAGAGGGGATGCCCCGCGTCTGGCGCGCCATCGGCGATGTCTCCCGGCCGGGGCACGTCTCCAACCCGATGGAATTTATCGACGGGGATCTCAACACCTTTTACGAGGGGCGCGACTTTCAGGGCAGCGGTGGCTTAGGGGGCATCTGGGGCGAGTTTTACACGCTCGATATGGGCATGCAGATTCCCGCCGACCGCTTCGCGTTAGTGCCGCCCCAAGGCAACGACCCCTTCTTCCAAGAGCCGTATCGACCCAACTACAAGTTTGAAGCCTATGAGCTGACAGCCAGCAACGACAAGGTCGCCGTTGAAAGTCAACAACCCCCAGAATTTCGCTCTGGGGTCTCGGTGGCCAGTACGCCGGAGGCGTACTATCTGCCGCTGGATCAACTGTTGGCCAAAGTGGACCAGAACTTCGACGCCGTTATCGAGATCGACTTTCCGCTCCAGTACTTGCGCTTTTTTCGCATGCGGGTAGTGCCCGATCTGCCCCACAAATTCACGCGCTACGCGCTGGCCGAATTGGAAGTGTACGGCCGCGGCTTTGTCCCCCGAGCGCGCTGGCTATCCCAAGTGATCGACATGGGCGATCTAGTCAATGTCGGCGTGGTCAACTTCGGCTTGAGTACTTGGCGGCGCGACGGGGATCAATTCGTCGAATCGCCCGCCGCCAAGGCCGGCATCAACATCGAGCTCAAGACCGGGCTAGACGACGGCCCCATCGCCTATCATTCGTACAACGACTTGGCCCAACCCGTAGAAGTAGAAAAGGCTACCTACGCCAAGCTCAAGCCGCGCGTGTGGCCGTGGGATCCACCGGCTGTCGGTTGGCAGGGCGTCATCGCCGACGACATCCACAACTGGAGCTTCTGGTCGCCGCCGATCCGGGTTTCGGGGCAGCGGCCTCGCGTGCCCAAGGGGCGCTACATTCAGTTGCAAATCCAGCTAGAGACCGCAGCCCTGTGGGAGTTTGCCCGCCTCGATTGGGTCTCCATCGAAACGTCGCCGCTTTTGGCCGACCGGGTCTTAGGCGAGGTCGCTGCGGTCGACCAATTGCGTCCCGACGGCAAGGTGCCCCAAGTGCCGGCGGGCGCACTGACCGAGTTCATCCTCGACTTGCGCGCTGAGTTTTCCGACGCCGGCCAACAGGGATTTGACGCGGTGCGGTTGGGCTTGCCTTCTGCGGGCCGGGTTTTGGGGCTGGAGATGGGCGATCCGCTGGAGGCTGTGGTGCCGGACAGCATCGTCGACGAAGGAGGCGAGTTGGCGGTTTACCTGCCGCAGATGATCGGGCCGGCCACCAACGACGAGCTGCGGTTGCGCCTAGCAACGACCGTGTATGGTGCGTCTGACCAGTTGCGGGCCGAGGTCTTTGCGCGGCAGGGCGATTCGCTGCCCCAAAGCGTGGAAGGGGGCGACGCCAGCGACGAGTTGGGCAGCGACCAGTTGCGGGTATTAGTCCGTTCCGGTTCGCTCGAGTCGGTGCTGTCCGACGTGGTGATCACACCGGCAGTATTCACGCCCCAAGGCGACGCTATCAACGACCAAGTGGCCATTGAATACACCTTGTTCAGCGTGCTGGACGCGGTTGAAGTGGACGTCGAGTTGCTAACTTTGGCCGGTCAGCGGGTGCAGCACCTGTCGGGTGGTGTGCAGGGTGCTGGGTATCACTCGCTGCAATGGGACGGTCGCGACGAGGCCAATCAACTCGTAGCACCAGGCGTGTATCTGGCGCGTATTGGGGCCAACACCGACCGGGGTCGGGTGGTGCGCTTCGGGGCCGTGGCCGTGGCGTACTAAGAGACGCTAACAAAACTCGCTGGGCAATCCTCGGAACGCGGGCGGCCCGCCCCTATGTCATTCTCGCCAAAGGCGCGGCTTTACCGCGCCACCCGTTTCCACAGACAGGCTTTTAGAGCCGTGCTTGAACGAGGAGTTGTTATACCAATCAGACATAGCAATCTTGCATTTATATTTGAGCACTAGGCCGGGCAGGCAGGTGTCTGCCAACACAGGCCAAGGAGGGGCGGGCGAGACGCCCGCGCTCCCAGGGGGCTATTTTTGGATATTGGATGCAACATTAATTCATACGATTAGTACTAGAAGCATTTTAGAATCTGACGTTACCCAGTCCCCGGCCTTCGCCGGGCAGGCCCTGCGGCTTCCGCCCGCTCCGCCCGGGGTCCCGCATGGCGTACTGGAAGGGCACCGGGGGCCAGCAAGGGGCTGACGATAACGAGCGACTGCATAACAGCAGTAAAATTCTTCTTATGGCCCTTTGAGCCCAGCAAAACCTATGTAGCAACGGAGTCTCGCCCGCAAAAACGCCCAATTCTAGGAGCCTCCCGACCGCCCATTGAAACGGTCCGACGAGAATTTTTAAACTTCGATACTACCATACAAACCGCGGAGTCCTAACCCATGCGCTGGCATTCGACAATTTCACTATGCACGGTGGCGGTGATCCTCGCGTCCCAGCCCGCGGCCGCCGAAGTCCGCCAGTGGACAGTCGGCGGCGACCAAGGGGCTGCTTGGCGCGAGCACGAGCTGCTTTCGACCGCGATGAGTTTCGACCGGCCGGGGGCCATCCAACTGGTGGCCTTTACCTCTAAAGACAACGTCATTCCGAGCCTGACTTGGGTCGACGGGTTTCCCACCGGCTACGTGGAAGAGCGGGGCCAAGCCCTGATCTGGGACAACGTAGCCGTCGTGCGCCCCCTCTTGGAAATAGTCGATGGCGTCGACACCACCTCCACGCACCTCGCGTTTAAGCGTTTTGGCATCGCCCAAGACGGCACCAAGTTTTTCTTTGACTTGGGCACCCGCTTCCCGGCCAATCGCATTGCGTTTTTTCCGCGCTTGGCCGGCGTCAGCTCAGAGGGGCGGCCATTCAGCGAAGACTACATCCGCGGCTACGTACTCAAGGTCAACAACGGCGCCAACTTCAACGAGCGGGAAGAGCCTATTTACACTCCCATCAAGCGCGTTGACTTTACCCGCGAAAACACGGCGCAGATCGACTTTCCCCTGCAATTTGTCCGCTATATCGAATTAGAAGTCACTTCGGCCAATCCATTTGAACTGGCCGAATTCCAGCTCTTTGGCACCGGCTTTGCGCCGGCCGGCTCTTATCGCTCGAAGGTCATTGACCTCGGCGAGTCCGCTAATTTCAGCCGCATGGAATGGACCCTAGAAAAGCTGCGTCAAAGCGACGACGAGCTCGTCGTCGAGCCAGCCGCTGACGCCGATTTGACGGTGGTGATGCGCACCGGGCTAGACGACAACCCCCGGGTCTATTACGAGTACACCGACCTGTTTACCCGCGAGCGACAGGTCGTCACCGAAGATGAGTACAAGGCCCTCGACGAAAGTGTGCGCGGCCCGATTGACGACGACCAAGTCAACTGGAGCCTGTGGTCGCCCCCCTTCACCGAGTCCGGCCAGCCCATCCAACTACCCAGCCCAAGGCGCTACTTTCAGTTTGAGGTGCGCATCGAAAGCGGCGCGATCCTCGACGGCCTACGGCTCACATCGCTGAGCATCGAACATACGATCCCGCCGGTGGCCCAGCTTTTGGTGGCCGAGATTTCTCAGCTAGACATCCCCCGGCCCCCCGGCGATGTGCCAATTGTAACCGCCGGCGACTTTACGACATTTGCCTACGATGTCGTAGCCCAAATTGAGGAGGCGGACACCGGCTTTGACGCCCTGCGCATCCTCACCCCCCAATCGACGCCCGTGTTTCGGCAGTTCTTCACCGGACAAGACAAAGTCGCGGTCGCGCCCGACAGCATACAAGCGGAGCTGGGCAGTCTGACCATCTTCTTTGCCGCCCAGCGGCCGGAGACCGGCATTCACCACATGCGGGCCGTGTTCGACGCGCAGATTTTCGTCCAAGGCACTTCGGTTGAGGCCGAAGTATTCGACGCGCAGGACGCGGGCGGCGTACCGCAGCGCGTACAGCCCGGCGACGCCAACCCAGAAGTGCTGACCAATGCCCTGCGGGTGCTGACGACGGCCGCTTCGGCCAGCCGCTTGGTATCTCCCTTGGCGGTGAGCCATCCGGTCTTCACCCCCAATGGGGACGGCATCAACGACCAAGTAGAGCTAATCTACAGCCTGTTGCAGTTAGTGAAGCCAGTGGCCGTGGTTGTTGAAATTTTCGATTTGGCCGGGCGCCCCGTGCATACCATCCTCGACGCTGAGAGCACTAGCGGTGCTTATGCCGTGGCTTGGGACGGGCGCGACGAGCAAGGGCAGGTAGTCCCGCCGGGGCTATACCTCGCTGTGGTGCAAGTCCGCACGGAGCGTGGAACGTTGGTGCGCTCGGGCAGCATGGGTGTCGCGTACTAAAAAGTAGTGGTAGCCATTGGTTTTGCCCATGCTCCAGCGGTCTTTGCAGTAAACACCAAGGCACAGCAGTGGGAGGCGTGGTATTTCCCCAATAATTCCTTTGCGCCATACACAGATGGTCGTCGCCTCACCCATACTCTGCTGTCGTATGAACGAGGCGGTGTGTCAACGTCGGTGGCGGATGTATCTTTCGGCCGGCTGAAGGAGAGGCTGGCAGTCCCTAGTGCTCAGCAGAAATAACCATACCCTTCCTAACAAAGGATATATCCATCATGTCGCGTCTTATTCTGCCCGCATGCAAGCGGCTTGGCCGATCGTCGAATCACTTGACGCGACGGGGCTTTTGAGCAGCTAATTTTCTCGCTGAGGAGGTTTTGCCATGAACCATGCCAGTAATTCATCGTCGCGGTTGCAGTCGAGGCGTTTTATCCTGAGCAAGTTCTTTATCGGGTTACTGGTCCTGATGGGCAGTACGGTGTTGGCTCCTGCGGCTTGTGTAGCGGAGGGGCACCTTGACCTGTTCTTTGATCACCCCTTTCCGCTGCCTCAGAACCTGGCGGTCGGCGACCAGTGGACCTACGCGTCCAGTTCTGTGACCGTGGGCAATATCATCGCCCGTATCATCGCCCGCCATGAATTGGCCGGGCAGACCTATTTCGAGTTGGAAATCACCGAATACGACATTTCAAGCAGTTCCCTCCATGAGAGTGGGCTCTACTACGACATTTCGACCGGCACCATCCTAACCCGCGATAGGCGGCTCTACCGGGTGGATGACGAGGGCAGAACATGGCAGTATGATGCGGCGACGAAAAGCGAAACGCTCTACTGGGATATATGGATAGACCCGATACCGTTCCCAGACGCAGCCACAAATTGGGGTGCCTATGGAGCTTGGATTCAGGAAAACGGATATAAGCGATATATTCTTTTGTTCTTTCTACCCGGGCCAACGACGAATTATGTACTAGAGTGGGCCGGGTATGACAGACCCTTCGTATTTCGCGGCAAGGCTTTAGAATTAGGCGCATTCCGCAAAAGGAATCATTCTTTTCTGCTTGAGCCAACCCGCCTGGGTCCGGTTGGCCTAGAACTGGAGGGTTTGAAGTGGCTTGGTCTTGACAGTTATACCGGCGAGTGGCGAGCGTCGCTGCTTGATTGGGGTGTATCCGAGTTATATAAATTTAGTTTCAAATTCGAGGAGTTGATAATCTCCCCGCAGATCGGCACTATTCACAGTTCTTATTCGCCGGATCCTTTCCGTTCATACACCCGTAGCCTGATATCGTATGAGCGGCGTGGTCGTGCCACTTCGGTGGAAGCCATATCCTTCGGCCGGTTGAAGGAGAGGCTGGCAAAGCCCAGCGCACAGCAGAAATAACCATACCCTTCCTAACAAAGGATATATCCATCATGTCGCGTCTTATCCTGCTTGCATGCAATCGGTCTTGGCGATCGTCGAATCATTTGACGCGACGGGGCTTTTGAGCAGCTAATTTTCTCGCTAAGGAGGTTTCGCCATGAACCATGCCAGTAATTCATCGTCGCGGTTGAAGTCGAGGCGTGTTATGCTGACCAAGCTCTTTATCGGCTTGCTGGTCCTTGGGGGCAGCACGGGGTTGGCCGCCACGGCTTGTGTAGCGGAGGGGCACCTTGACCTGTTCTTTGATCACCCCTTTCCGCTGCCTCAGAACCTAGCGGTCGGCGACCAGTGGACCTACGCGTCCAGTTCTGTGGCCGTGGGCAATATCATCGCCCGTATCATCGCCCGCCATGAATTGGCTGGGCAGACCTATTTCGAGTTGGAAATCACCGAATACGACATTTCGAGCAGTTCCCTCCATGAGAGTGGGCTCTACTACGACACTGCGACCGGCACCATCCTAACCCGCGATAGGAGCCTCTACCGAGTGGATGACGAGGGCAGAACGTGGCAGTATGACCCGGAGACCCAAAGCGAAACGCTCTACTGGGATATATGGATAGACCCGATCCCGTTACCAGAAGAGCTCACAAGTTGGGACGCCCAAACAGCTTGGTTCGAGGCGAACGGATATGGGCGTTATTTTTTTTCTTCCCACCCCGATCCAATGCATCCTTTAGGGTACGGCGGGTATGACAGACCATTCGTATCCAGCGGAAGGGACTTTTTTAATATTGAGATGCTCCGACTGGGCCCGTTTGGACTGGAACTGGAGAGTTTGAAGCAGCTTGGTCTTGACGGTGATACCGGTGCTACGACGGAAATGTGGCGAGCGTTGCTACTTGATTGGGGCGTATCCGAGGTATATAGGTTTAGTTTCAAATTCGAGGAGTTGATAATCTCCCCGCAGATCGGCACTCTTTTCTGTTCTTATCGGTTGAATCCCCTCAGTTCATACACACGTCGTCTGAAGTCATATGAGCGGCTGGGTCGTGCCACTGCGGTGGGAAATATATCCTTCGGCCGGTTGAAGGCGATGCTGGCAGTCCCTAGCACTCAGCAAAAATAACACTACCATTCCTAACAGAGGATATACTCATCATGTCGCGTCTTATCCTGCTTGCTATCCTGCTTTTCGGTTCGATGCAATCGGTCTTGGGAATCGTCGAACAATTTGGCACCAAGGTGCTGGTGCAGCCCGATGGCACCCAATTTACCGTGCGCGAGTTCGTCGATGAATTCGGCCATTATCTGTCCACCCCGCACGGGTACGTGGTGAAGGATGCAAGCACTGGATATTACTATTACTTCCGCTACGACAGCACTGGAGGTAAGAGTCCGAGTTCGGTGCGTGCCGGTATAGACGATGGGTCGAGTGCTCTGGCGCGGCTGAAACAGGACAACACGCAGGCCCTGAGTGCTTGGCAGCAAGCGGCGGCCGGGGCCGCCGCTACGAGTGAGGTGACTTTGCCGGACTCACTGATTGTCCTCTTGGTGGAGTTTTCCGATGTCAAGCATCAGAATCCGCACGATTGGCCGATGGTGGGGCTGCCCGGCGGCGGCAAAGGGGCCTACCCCGAATACACGGTGAGTCACTTTGAGACGATGCTCTTTGGGAGCCAATATACGGGGTTCTCGCCGGATAACGAACCCGTCTATGGCAGCATGCGTCAGTATTGGGCCGATATGTCGAAGGAGAGCTATACGCTCAAGGGGCGAGTGGCCAACCGAGTCAAGCCTGGCACGAACATCCCCATATGGATTACCCTAGGGGACACCAAGAGCAATTTCCATACGAGACAGAAGGATGCCCGAGCACACTTTAGAAGAGCAGCCCTTGATTCGGCCGCAAGTCAGCAAAAGATCGACGTTTCGCGGAATGCGAGGAGGATAATTTGCATCATTTATGCCGGCAACATGTACGTTGACGATCCGACAACAGACACAAAAGAAAAGGGCCTGCATCCTAGCTATGAACTCAGGAAACACAACTACACCATGTCCGAGCGGTGGGCGTATCCGGTGCCGGAGGATCCCAGAAATGTGGAAAGAAATTACGCCAATTTTTCCCATATCGGGGTCCACTGTCACGAATTCGGTCATGTTCTGGGACTGGGAGATAAATATGCTACTAGGAATAATCCCCATAACCGGGATTATCATAAGTGGGGCCTTATGGCCGACGGGGGAAACAAGAAAGTAGGATCCCGTGGCGACAATCCCGCTCCGCTGTCGCCGCATCACCGAGCCGAGTTGGGCTGGCTTACTCCAACCAATGTCACAGGTTTAATGGAAAACGAGACGCTATCTTACTCTTCGGCCAGAGCGTCCTACCAAGACGACGTATATCGAATCAAGGCATTCACCAATCCGAGCGATTTTTTTCTTATTGAAAACAGACAACTCGGTGAGGGCTGGAATCGAGGACCTGCTTCAGCAGATAGTGATGGTCTGCTGATATGGCATATAAGAGATATAAATGGACGTAAATACGATTTTATTGATCTGGTAGAGGCGGATAATAACTCCGATGATTCAAGATACAATAGCGATCTCTTTCCCGGTTCTGCGGAGAAAACGGCCTTTACCGACTTTACATCCCCCAGTAGCAAACGATGGGGCCCCACTCACGATCCGGCCGTACCGGGTGAGAATTCAAACGTAAGAGTTGTTGACATTCGTCCTAGCGGCACCAATTTGACGGCCGATCTGAGTCCATTCTGGGCGGGCACTATCGAGAGTGTTACTTGGAGCGGAACCGTAAAGGTGGGCGGCGACGTGACAGTTGCTTCAGGAGATACGCTGACGGTGGCTGCGGGGACGGAAGTCTTATTTCTAGCCAACCGCGATGATACGAACGGCGGCAGCGACGCCACCAAGGCCGAACTAATTGTCGCGGGCACGCTCAATGCCAGTGCCGGCAACATCACCTTCCGTTCGGCGAATTCAAATTATCGTGCGAAAAATCACCCTACTGCGATAACCTACCTATGAACTGTGGAGTCCCAAAACGATGCGCTGCCATTCGACAATTGCTGTGATCCTCGCCCCTCAGTCAGCAGTGGCCGAAGCCCGCCAGTGGGTGGAAGGTGGCGGGGCCGCTTGGCGGGAGCACGAACTGCTCTCCACCGCGATGAATTGCGACGTATCAAGCACCTCTTCGGCACGAACTTCGCGCCGGCCGGCACCTATCGGTCTATCCACCGGGGCTGTACCTCGCCGTGGTACAAGTCCGCACGGAGCGCGAGACCTTGGTGCGCTCGGGTAGCCTAGGAGTGACCTACTGAGAAAGGAGCAGTAGCTATGAACCGATTATGGCTTAGTTTGCTGACGCTGGTTTTGCCAGCGAGTGTTACCCACGCTCAAGATGTCTTTGAAGTAAACACCAAGGCGCAGTGGGAGACGTGGATTTACCCCCTCGGCACCCTCGACCTGCGCCCGGACGGGTCGATCAAGCCAGTGCGGTTTGAGCAGCCCTTCAACGCCGCACCCAGTTCTCCGTTATTCACGCATAAGTTAAAAAAGGCCGACGCGCAGCGCGGCGGGGTGTGGAAGGTCGGCTCCAATGCGGCCGACGCGGACCTGATCATCGACGACGACATCGCCACGTACTGGAAACCCAACCCCGACGACCCGCTCAACGCTTGGTGGATCGAAATCGACTTGGGCCGCATGGTGGCCGTCAAGGAAGTTCGCCTACACTTTCCCGACCAAGAAGGAGCGCGCCCACTGCGAGCCCTCCGGGTCTTTGGCTCCGACGGCAAGTTCCAATCCATCACCGACGATGTCTTCCTCTTCAACCTCATCGGCGGCACGACCAAGCGCAACGAAGCGACCCTCTTATCGTATCCGGTGGCCTTTGGCGAGGCAACCAAAAGGGTGCTGAGCTTTGGCCAACCGGCCGAGGATGCCGATGCTTCTACAACCTTCGCTCCCACCCAATACATCCGCATCATAGCCGACGTCAAGAGCGACGACGCGGCCCTCGCAGAGGTTGAGGTCATCGCCTTTGGACAAAACATCGCCCAAGGAACCGCAGCGCGCGGCGGGATCATCGACGATCAGGGCAAGGAGCGCGCCCCGGCTATGATCGATGGCAATGTCAATACCTTCTGGGAAGAACTCAACTGGAGCGAGACCGGCCAGTTCATCGCCCAGTGGCGCTGGGACCTAGGCGCGGTCTTTTGGATCAATCGCGTCATCTTCGTGGCGTTTCAAGAGACCACCACTTGGGGCCGGCCGCGCATCTTGCGCCATCGGCTGCTGGGGTCGGCCGGCGAGCTCAAGCCTTCGGGCGACATCGACTTCGACATACTCTTCGACTTTCCCGCGCCCGGCGATTGGAACAATCCCGAGCCGATCACCTATCTCATGCACCCGTACCGGCCGCTGCGCTATCTCGAAATGATCTTTGGCGGCAGCAGCAGCGGCGCCATGGCCGAAGCCGTCGTCGTCCCCACCGGCTATGTGGCCGAAGTGGAATTGCGCTCGGACTTTCTCAAGATAGACGACCGCCCCAAGGTATTCCGCACCCTCGAATGGGACGCCGACCTGCCGCCGGGTACGCAAATTTTGGCGCAGACGCGCTCGGGCAGCGGCCTTGAAGAGGGGAATACGTACTATCACCGCAAGGGCCACGAAGTAACCGAGGACGAATACAACGCCCTAAAAAAACGGTGGAAGGGCGACATTGTGCCCTACATTCGGCCGACCGAGGATTGGAGCGGCTGGAGCAACACCTACCTGTTTTCCGGCCAAGAGTTTCTCTCGCCCAGCCCGCGGCGCTACGTGCAATTCCGGGTGCTGCTCAAATCGGATAGCCCAGACGCGGCCCCCACCCTAAAGGGACTGCGGCTCAACTACACGGACTCGTTTCTCAATGGGGCACTCGGCCAAGTCTCGCCAAACGAGGCCCAAGTGGGGCAGCCAGAAAACTTTACGTACGTATTGCAGCCGGACTTCAAATCGGGCGACAAGGGCTTTAACCGCCTGCGGCTAAACACGCCATCGCAAGCCCCGGCCGAGAGCGTGGTCATTCGCGTCGCTGGGGCCGAAGTTGAGCCGACCTCGCTGGAACTGATGCCGGACTCGCTAGTGGCCAAACTGCCGCAAGTCGTCCGGCGGCAAGCGGTCGAAATCGACTTGCAGGTCAATGTATTCGCCAATCCCTATCTCTTTAATGCCTTCGTCGGCCACACCGACGAGCTGGAATTTTGGCAGCAGGTAGATCCGGCCGACCGGGCGGCCACCACCGTGTTCCTGCCGGAGATTCCAGCGTCCACAAGCCTGCTCGACAAAGTCGCCATTGCGCCCAGAGTCCTCACGCCCAACGGCGACGGCATTGGCGACTACGCCGAGATTCGCTTTGCGGTATTAAAGACAGACGCCCCGATAACAGTCGCTATCTATGCGCTCGACGGCCGGCCGGTTGGCTCGTTGACAGGCGGTCGCCGCACCGATGGCTTTCTCGTCTATACGTGGAACGGCGAAGACGACCAAGGCCGGCGCGTGCCCCCGGGGATTTACGTGTGCCGCATCCAAGTCGACGCCCAAGCCGCAGTGCAAAACTCAGCGCAGATCATCAACGTAGCGTATTAGCCAACTTAGCCCATTCGGCAAACCTCTTGAGGGAGGGGTATCTCATGTATTTGTCTCGCATCCGCTCGACCTTGTGTGCAGCACTGGCTTTGCTAGTGCTGGGCTGGGACAGCACTTTGGCCCAGTTGACGACCGGCTATCGGCCCATTGCCGAGCCGGGGATCTACGGGGTGCGCATCCACCCCGGTGCATTAGCGCCCAATCGCCGCAAGTTCTACCTACCACAAAACCTCTTCTACGAATACGGCTGGCGGGGCTGGGAGTACAGCAACTATGCCCGCGACGAGTACGAGCGCTACGTCGATATACAGCTAGAGGGAAACCGCCACTACGATGCCTTCGGCAACTACATTGCCCGCGGCTGGACGATTTACGACTGGACTGAAAACAATCCCCTGCGCCAAGGCAGCGGCATCTTCAAAAGCCCGCGCTACAGCAGTTGGTTCGACCGCGTGGTGATCTCGTCTGCCCACAAAGGCCAGTTCCACACCGCGCTGACCGTAGGCGACGCCATTCGCACCACCCTAACCCCACTGACCTTCTCCAAGCCGACCTTCAACGGCATCCAGTGGGACTTCCTCTCCGATAAGTACGCCTTCACGTTTCTCGGCTCGCGCATCAGCTCACCGGCCAACCCGGCCGGGACCCAATCTGAGGCCGCAGCCCTCGTGGAAAACTCCACCCGCCTGCTCGGCGGTCGGGGGGTGGCCCAAGTGGGCGATTTTGCCAAAGTGGGGGCCACGTGGGTCAGTGCCCACAACGCCCGGAGCACCCTCGACATGGGCGATAATTCGCTCAAGGGCGTCTTGACCACGCCGCAGAACACCGGCAGCGTCGAGACCGTGACGATTCTCATCTCAGACGACTCGCCCGAGTCGAGCGACGACGGCGCGTTGCTGTTTTTCGACCGAGTGTTGATCGACGGCGAGATTCACCCGGAAATCACCCCGATTGTCCGCGGCGGCATCCGCTCCGGCGGCAGCTTAGAGGCCAAAGGCGTGGACAACATCGAACTGATCTACGACATCCGCAACAGCTTCCGGCCCACCGAAAAGGTGCCGACCTATCAGGAGGCGAGCAAAATCGAGTTTGAGTTGATTCTGGCCAACGACTACCGCGTGGCCGTCACGTCCAACGTGCAGACCGACCGCTTGGGCGACCCGGTCTTTTTGCCGGTGGCCCAAGCCGCAGGCGAAATATCCGACGGGTCGAACCAACAGTTTTTGCGCTTTGAGTATGGGCTGCCCACGGGCAGCGATGTCATCGGGGTAGATTTCGAGATTCTGAGCCTCGGTGGGCTGGACCTGCGCGCCGAGTTCGTGCGCAACCGACGCTTTCGGCGCTTTCCCAACCAAAACCTAGAGCACCACACCCTCGCCGAAGACAAGGGAGAAGCCGGTTATATCACCGCGTCTTATGCCTCCTATCCGTGGTTTGCCTACGGCGAGATGTTCACCATGGACCCCGATTACAGCACGACCGCGTTCATGGCCAACTCGCTGGGCGGCATCGACTACAGCAGCGAAATTTTTCACCTCTTCGAGTTCGTCGACGACAACGACGACCAAGACCGCTTTGCCGACTGGCAGCGGGCCGGTCAATTCGGGGCTGGAGTGGGTGCTTCAGGCGGCTCGGTGGGCTCCGACTTAGCGGTATTTCCCGGGCTAGACGAAAACAACGACTTCGTCTCCGACTTCAACCAAAATCGCAATTCACGGCCCGACTACGACGAGCCTTTCTTGCGCTACGAGGTTGATCCTCCGGCCTTCCTGTTCGGCATGGATATGAACAACAACACCCTGATCGACCGCTTTGAAGACGACCGTCAGCCCGACTATCCCTATGACCGCGATCACCGCGGCTACAACGCCTACGGCGGCCTGATGCTCAGCGAGGACGCGCAGCTAACCCTGGGCCGCTTGAGCGAGCGCCAGCTCAGCTCGGCGCGCACCAGCCAGGCCAACTACGGTTTGTTCACCGTGCGCTGGAACTTCCCGGGCCTGCGAGTCGCGCTCTTTGAGCACGCGAAACTCGTGGCGGACAACATCCCGGAAGACCGCCTGTTGTGGGTCGATCCAACGGGCCGGACCGACTTTACCGATCCGCTCAATCTCCAAGACACGTTCGTCAACAGCATCTACTTGCAAGCCGACTACAATCGCATCCGCAACTTCAGAGCGACCGCCAAGGTCAAACACGAGGTTTTCAACCAGCGCGGTGAGCAGGCCGCCGCCAAGCGCGACCGTTCGTTTTTTGGGCTGATTACCAAAGCCGATTACACCATTCCCATTGGCGCCGACCTGACCATCTGGCCCAAGTGGAAGAGCACCTTTAGGCGTGAGGTTCCCACCGATTTGGCCCTGGCCAACATCCGCGAACTAGAGGAAACCCTGTTCTTGATTTCGCGCTATGCGATCCTCGAACAGACTTGGATCGCGCTTGGTCTAGAGTTCAGTTGGTTTGAGAACTTACGCGACCGGCCGGCCGAGCTACAAGTGGGTTATATCGAGGACTTTACCAGCCGCGTCTATTCGATTCTGTTCTCAAATACTTCGGCCTATTTGGGCTACCAGCTCACCTTAAATGCCGGCCTTCAGCTAGAGGAGCAAAATTTCGACGCCGAGAAGCGCAACACCTCGCTTGGATTCATTCGCGTTTTCGCCAGCACCGGGCAAGAGTAAATTGAACTTGCTAAGCACCCCTAAAAGACGTAGTATAGCACACCTTAAAGAGGATGAATTGACGATAGCCATCTCACTAATCTCACGGAGGGAAGCATGAAAAACCCCCTTTTTCTTTTTGTCGCTTCAGTCGCAGCGTGCATCTTGGTTAGCCCGGCTAACGCGCACGTTGGTGCTGAGTATTTCATCCCCGGCGTACCCAATCCCAGCGCCATGACCATCGACGGCCTCGAAGACGACTGGGGTTGGCTGGACGAGGAGTTTATTCTCACGACTGAAGGCATGTTCACGGCCGGGGGCGAGACCATCGCCAAGGAAGACTACGACGTCAGCATTCTGATGGCGTGGAGCGAGCCGCCGGACAACCGTTTCTACTTCTTCATCCGCGTTCAAGACGATACTCTGCGCCTGCTCGAAGAAGACCAGAAGCGCTGGTGGAACGACGACTGCATCCAGATCACTTTCGACCCGGATCACTCGGGTGGCGACTTCTTGGGCGAAAACGTCGATCAGGTCCTCAACGCTCAGCGCTATCACCTGCGCATCAAGCCGCTGCCGGGGCAGCCGGTGGCGTACAACAGCCTGCTCGAATACATCGACCTACCGCCAATTGGCTGGAGCTCGGATATGTTTGAGGGGCAACCGACTGGCGACATTTTCGAGATCGCTTGGACGGTCAATCCACCGGATGCCGAGCATTTCTCGACCAACGTCTCGTACACCTTTGAGTTCCGCAACGCCTTTTGGGACATCCACGGGGTAACCCAAGACGAGGCGATTCGGCACATATTCGAAAATGACCAAGTGACCCATATCGGCGTGCGTCCGCTTGATGGCGACGGCGGTGAGACCGGGGCCAAGCACCAGCTCTATCCGCTGGGTGGCTCCACGGGTCAAGACCAGAAGGGCGACCAGATGCTCGACTACATCCTGTTGGAAGCCGACGAAGTCGAGGAAATCACGGCGGTCGAAGCCACAAGTTGGGGTCGAGTCAAGAGCCATTTGGACAGCCAACTCGACTAAACGAGGCTGTACTTACATCAGCCGTCTAGCAAAGAGAGGAGGGGCCGCGGCCCCTCCTCTCTTTGTGTTTAGGGTAGGTATCGGACGCCGTAGGAGGCCCTGATAGCGCGTCTAACTACTACTCGTATGGCTCGTATTTGAAACAGAGGGTCTCTTGCTTCTTATACCGTTTTGTTCATGGCGTGTCCTCCTGTTGGCCGGGTCTTCCTGGGAGCGCGGGCGTCTCGCCCGCGTGGGCGGGACCACAGGTAACACCCATGCCGTTGAGAAGTCCAACGACTGCGTCTCGCCCGCGTGGGCGGACCACAGGCCCGTCTTCATAACGACCGGGATATGGAGAAACTGGCTAATGACTAACTCGATGGAGATACGAACCATGCAAAGGTCACGGATTATTCCGGCTTTGTTGCTCGTCGGCTTGGCCTCCCCTCTTTTCGCCAACCTCCCAACGCGGTCTCTTTTTCCGTATGCCGATGCTGCGACACTAACTAAGGAGGAAATACGATGATTGAGGTGCTACATCGTACCGTACTCAGTTTCCTTCTTATAACGGTAGCTGTTCTTTGGACTAGCTGCGGAAATGACC